>CAYLIK010000006.1:0-41388 GCA_964383565.1 uncultured Sphingomonadaceae bacterium | reverse complement strand
GAACCCTCGTCGTAAGCTTGGGAAGCTTCTGCTCTGCCATTGAGCTACACCCGCAAGGTATTGAAACAGTTATATTTATTCTGTTTCTCGGCGATCCGTTCCAACGCGCGCAGAGTCTGCGTTCCAACGGACTAGCTTTCGATAGCCGGGTCGCTGGGAAACTTCAATGCGCCGATCTTCGCGCTTCACGCCTGTTTCTCCTGTTCAAACTCGCCGTAGGTAGCCTCCGCGCTCACCCGCGCCTCACAGCATCGACAAGCATGCCGGTGAGACGATCGTTTGCTTCTCCAGGTCCTCGTCGGAACATGGCGCGCGCAGGCAAACCGAAGGGAAAATCCCCTTGTTCAGCTTTTCCTTGAGATCAATCCAACGGATCGTCGTGGCCGCGTCGTCGCCCGCCCGGCGCGTCACCGAACCGTCATCGGCGCGTCTTATTGCGGCCTGAGTTCATCTCGCGGGGTTATCATGGAAGCACGGCTTGCAGGCAAAGCGCACAGGAACCTCACGCAGGCGGTTCACCGTCATGAGGAGTTCAGCAAGCAGGGCATTCTTGAGCGAGCCTTCACCTTCGCGTTTCGCGGCCTCGTCTATGCGCAGATCTGGGAGGATCCGATCGTCGATCTGGAGGCGCTCCATCTTGGTCCCGGCATGCATCTCGTCACGATCGCGAGCGGCGGCTGCAATGTGCTGTCCTATCTCACTGCTGATCCGGCGCAGATTACCGCTGTCGATCTCAACACCGCCCATGTCGCGCTCAACCGGCTGAAACTGACCGCCGCCCGCCGCCTGCCCGATCATGCGAGTTTCTACCGTTTCTTCGGCGAGGCCAACCGCGCCGGGAACGTGAAGGCGTATCGCGATTTCGTCGCGCCGCATCTCGACGAAACGTCGCGCCGTTACTGGGAAGGCCGGGATTTGATCGGCCGCCGGCGCATCGCGGGTTTCGCGAAGAATTTCTACCGGCGCGGTCTGCTGGGTCAGTTCATCGGCGGCGCGCATCTGCTGGCGCGGCTCTACGGGATTCGCCCAGGCGAGATTCTCGCCGCCAATTCGATCGACGAGCAGCGCGCGATCTTCAAGACTCGCTTCGCGCCGATGTTCGAGAAGCGCTTCATCCGCTGGCTGGCGAGCAACCCCGCCTCGCTGTTCGGCCTTGGCATCCCGCCCGCGCAATATCAGGCGCTGCTGGGCGACGAGCCTGAGGGCATGGTCAAGGTGCTTCGCGACCGGCTCGAAAAGCTGGCCTGCGATTTCGAGGTCGATGACAATTATTTCGCGTGGCAGGCGTTCGGGCGCGGCTACGGCCCCGGTCCGCAAGCCTCCGTGCCGCCCTATCTGGAGCGGGGCAATTATGAGGCGGTGGTCGACCGCGTAGATCGGGTCGAGATCCGCCACATGAACTTCGTCGATTATCTGCGCGAAAGCCCGGACGCCAGCCGCGACCGCTACATTCTGCTCGACGCGCAGGACTGGATGACCGACGCGCAGCTGACCGAGCTCTGGGCGGAGATTACGCGCACTGCCCGCCCAGGCGCCCGCGTCGTCTTCCGCACCGCCGCCGAGCCGACGCTGCTTCCCGGCCGCGTGCCTGACGCGATCCTGTCGCGCTGGCGTTACGAGGAAGCCGCCTCGCACGATTTCACCCGTAAGGATCGCTCGTCTATCTACGGCGGCGTCCACCTCTACGTGCTGGCCGACGCATGACCGCCACGGCGACCGGGCCGATCGACGCCGGCCTCCACATGGACCGGATCTACCGGCATCAGCGTCACTTTTACGATCTCACCCGCAAATATTACCTCCTCGGCCGCGACGCGCTGATCCGCGATCTGCAACCGGGGGCAGGGGAGAGCGTGCTGGAGATCGGCTGCGGCACCGGCCGCAACCTGATCCGCGCGGCGCGGTGCTATCCGAATGTGCGTTTCTTCGGCCTCGATATCTCATCGGAGATGCTGGCGACGGCGCGGGCCAGCATCGCCCGCGCTGGCCTGTCGGATCGCATCACGTTCGCCGAGGGCGACGCGACCGGCTTCGATAGCGTGGCCCTGTTCGGCGAGGCGGGGTTCGATCGCGTGTTTTTCTCCTACACGCTCTCGATGATCCCTGACTGGCGCAAGGCGCTCGATCATGGCGCGGGCCTGCTCCATCCGGGTGGCCGCCTTTCGATGGTCGATTTCGGTCAGCAGGAACGCTTGCCCTCGCCCTTCCGCGCCATGCTCTTCGCCTGGCTCGCCAAATTCGACGTCACCCCCCGCGCCGACCTGCGCGGGACGGCGGAAACCACCGCCGCCCGTCGAAACCTCTCCGCCCATTGGAAACCAAAGCTGCGCGGCTACGCTTGGTCAGCGTCGATCGAACGAAGGTGAGGCGGTCGGGACGCGACAATGCCGCGTCGATTCAGATCGTTTCGTGATTTTCACAGACTTGTTAATGCTATTGTGCGATACAGCATGGATCGTCGAGTCCAGTCTGGGGCCCTCGACGACCGAGAGTAGCTGGAAAGCTCCCGCCTTATGCTGGAGCAGCACCATGCCCACTGCACGTGAAAATTTACAATTTCATCTAAGACGCGAGCTTCAGGAACGGCGAAGCGCGGACAGCGCCAATGACGCTTCAGCACGTGAATCGCACCTCCGATTGGCTGAAGCACACGCCGAACGTGTTGCCAATATTACGGAAAAACTGGACGCACAGGTAAAGTCCACTGGGTCGGATTCTACGCTGCGGACGTCCGCGGGAGCGGATGCGGAAAAGCAGCATCGGGTGGCTTAACTGGATCAGTGACGTCTGCGACAGACAGTCCGGAACAGCAGGGCCCACGGTTCAATCGGCTGTCGTTATCGATATTCTGCGGTCTTGAAGCTCAACTCTTGGCTGGATCGCACGCAACCCCGTCGCCGTCAGGATCCAGATCGGCGCGATAGCCTGCTTGTCCACGCAAGAGAGGGGCTGCTCCCGCCTCTCTTGCAGTAGCACAGCCGGCATAGCTGGGGCCGAATTCTTCGGCTCTGTCGGAATTGAGCCAGCCGCTAAACAGGTACATCACGCCGCCGGTTATCGCGAGGGCTACAAAGGCGGCCCGGACGTCCCTCCGTCTGGGGGCCGGGCGTTGTGGGGGCTGAAGTTCGGGACGGGGATCGGACATGCCGCCGCAATAGGGCGTGAAGGTTACAGCCTGATTGGGATTGAAGGTAAACCGACAGAGGCGGTATTCCTTCCTCCCGTCGGGATGGCCTTTCCCAACCCGGAGGCCTATGGGACGGCCAGCATATGCTCCGGGGGTGGTCGCATGACCGATGCCGAGACTGCACTATTGCTGGCGCGGTTCCAGTTCGCCTTCACGGTGAGCTTCCATTTCATTTTCCCTGCCTTTTCGATCGGGCTGGCGAGCTATCTGATGGTGCTTGAGGGCTTGTGGCTCCGCACGGGCCGCGAAGTCTACATCACGCTCTACCGCTATTGGATCAAGATCTTCGCGGTCGCCTTCGCGATGGGCGTCGTGTCCGGGATCGTGATGTCCTATCAGTTTGGCACCAACTGGTCGGTCTTCTCGGACAAGGCGGGGCCGGTGATCGGCCCGCTAATGGCCTATGAGGTGCTGACCGCCTTCTTCCTGGAGGCAGGGTTCCTCGGCGTGATGCTGTTCGGGATGTCGAAGGTGGGGAAGGGGCTGCACTTCACCGCCACCTGCGCGGTCGCGGTCGGCACCTTCATCTCGGCCTTCTGGATTTTGAGCGTCAACAGCTGGATGCAGACGCCGACCGGCTATGCGATCAACGATGTCGGTCAATTCGTTGTCGCCGGAAGCTGGATCGACGTCATCTTCAACCCGAGCTTTCCCTATCGCCTCGTCCATACCGTGATCGCGGCCTATCTGACGACGGCGCTCGCGGTGGGCGGGGTAGGGGCGTGGCATCTGCTGCGCGACCGCGCCAATCCGGGCGCGCGCAAGATGTTCTCAATGGCGATGTGGATGGCGGCGCTGGTGACGCCGGTACAGATCTTCGTCGGCGATCAGCACGGCCTCAACACGCTTGAGCATCAGCCGGCCAAGGTGATGGCGATGGAGGGCCATTTCGACAGCCACCCAGATGGCGCCCCGCTGATCCTGTTCGGCTGGCCCGATCAGGATGAAGCACGGGTCAAGGCTTCCATAGAAATCCCAAAGGCTTCGTCGCTGATCCTGAAGCATGATCTCAACGCGCCCTTGGCTGGGCTGGACAGCGTGCCGCGCGAAGATTGGCCCAATGTGGCGATCGTCTTCTGGTCGTTCCGGATCATGGTCGGCCTGGGCTTCCTGATGCTGGGCCTCGGCCTGTGGAGCCTGTTCGCAAGGATGCGCGGTTGCCTCTACGAGTGGACGCTGCTCCACCGTTTCGCACTGGTGATGGCGCCCTCCGGTTTCGTCGCCGTGATCGCCGGCTGGGTGACGACCGAGGTGGGGCGCCAGCCGTGGGTGATTTACGGCCTGCTCCGCACCGCCGACGCCGTCTCCCCGCTGGCTGCGCCGGCCGTGACTGGATCGTTGATCGCCTTCGTCATCGTCTATTTCACGGTGTTTTCGGCAGGCGGGCTCTACATCCTCAAGCTGATGGGCAAGCCGCCGCAGCCGAACGAGCCCGATCCGGAGCCTGCGCCGATCCGCACCGCAGGCATCACGCCCGCGCCCGCCGTGGACGGAGGCAAGCCATGATCGACCTCACCGTTGTCTGGGCCGGGATCATCGCCTTTGCGGTCATGGCCTATGTCGTGATGGACGGGTTCGATCTCGGCATTGGCATCCTGTTCCCCCGCCTGAAAGTCGGCGACGAGCGCGATGTCGCGATGAACAGCATCGCGCCGGTCTGGGATGGGAACGAGACCTGGCTTGTGCTCGGCGGCGGAGGGCTGATGGCGGCTTTTCCGCTGGCTTATGCGATCGTGCTGCCGGCGCTCTACGCCCCACTGACGGCCATGCTGCTCGGCCTCGTCCTGCGCGGCGTGGCGTTCGAGTTCCGCTGGCGCGAGCCGGGCCACCGCGCTGCCTGGGACGCCGCTTTCACCACCGGATCGCTGGTCGCGACCTTCGCTCAGGGCATTACGCTCGGCGCGCTGCTTCAGGGCATCACCATAGAAGGCCGCGCTTATGCCGGTGGCTGGTGGGATTGGCTGACTCCGTTCAGCATGTTGACCGGCCTTGCGCTCTGCATCGCTTATGCGCTGCTCGGGGCGTGCTGGCTGGCGATGAAGACCGAGGGGGCGTTGCAGGATCAGGCTTTCCGGCACGCGCGGATGCTGGCGGTGGCGCTGGTTGCGGTGATCGGATTGGTGAGCGCCGCGACGCCTTTCCTTGAAAGCCAATATTATCAGCGCTGGTTCGCGTGGCCCGGCCTGCTGGTCGCGGCACCGATGCCGCTGCTCGTGCTGGGCGCCGGGTTCATGCTGTGGCGCGCGCTTGGGCGACGGCAGGAGCGGGCGCCGTTCCTATGGGCGTTGGCGCTGTTCGGCCTCTGTTTCGTGGGTCTCGCCATCTCGATCTGGCCTGATGTGATTCCCGGCCGCGTCACCATCTGGCAGGCCGCAGCCCCGGAAAAGAGCCAGATCTTCATGCTGGTCGGCGCGGTCGTGCTGGTGCCGGTGATCCTTGCTTATACAGCTTGGGCCTATTGGGTGTTCCGGGGCAAGGTCGACAGCCATGGGTATCACTAGGCACGGCTATCATTGATGTGGGCGCGGCGGCTTGGCTGGCTCGTGCTGATCTGGGCGGCGAGCGTCGCTGTGCTGGGTGCGGTGGCGTGGCTGATACGCATCGCGATCAAATGAAAAGGGCGGCCCGAAGACCGCCCTCCTGAAGTCGAGAAAATATGTTTTGTTGTGCTGTTAGCGCTTCGAGAACTGGAAGCTGCGGCGGGCCTTGGCGCGGCCATACTTCTTACGCTCGACGGTGCGGCTGTCGCGGGTCAGGAAGCCAGCGCGCTTGACCGGTGTGCGAAGCACCGGCTCGAAACGGGTCAGCGCCTGGGCGATGCCGTGCTTGACCGCGCCGGCTTGGCCGGAAAGCCCGCCTCCCTGAACGCTGGCGACGACGTCATACTGGCCCTCGCGCTCGGCAATGACGAACGGCTGGTTGATGACGAGACGCAGCGTCGGACGCGCGAAATAGACTTCCTGATCGCGGCCGTTGACGGTCACCTTGCCAGTGCCCGGCTTGATCCAGACGCGGGCGACCGCGTCCTTGCGGCGGCCGGTGGCGTAAGCGCGGCCCTGCTTGTCGAGGATCTGTTCGCGCAGCGGCGCTTCGGGAGCGGCCGGAGCTGGAACGAAGCTGCCTGCCTCTGGGGCTGCAACGGCGCCCTCGGCGATCGCGCCGAGATCGGAAAGCGATTGACGGGTATCGGTGTCAGACATCAGGCACCCACCTTGTTCTTGCGGTTCAAAGCCGCGACATCGAGGAATTCAGGGCTTTGGGCTTCGTGCGGATGCTCGCTGCCCTTGTAGACGCGAAGCGCGCGCATCTGATCGCGGCCAAGCGGACCCCGCGGGATCATGCGCTCAACGGCCTTCTCAAGCACGCGCTCGGGAAAGCGGCCCTCGAGGATCTTGTGGGGGCGCTGTTCCTTGATACCGCCGGCATAGCCGGTGTGGCGGTAATAGACCTTGTCGGTCATCTTCTTGCCGGTGAAGCGGATCTTCTCGGCATTAATGACGACGACATTGTCACCGCAATCGACATGCGGGGTGAAGCTTGGCTTGTGCTTGCCGCGCAGGATGTTGGCGATGATCGACGCGACGCGCCCAACCACCAGACCGTCGGCATCGATCAGATGCCATTTTTTTTCCACCTCAGCCGGTTTTGCCGCCTTGGTGGTCTTGAGAAGCGCCTTCATGGAGCCTTGACCTCTTTGTCCAAAACAAAGGCGCGCCCCGGATGAGGCGCGCTGTTGAGTGGGCTATTGGTCGATCAGGCTCTGTAAGTCAAGCTCACAGGCCGTTCTCTAGAGAGGTATTATCATGCCTTCATATTGGTGGAGACATTGTTGAAGACTGTTGCGACCTTCTTGCCGACCGCCGACATCGCGGAGATCGCAGCCACGGCGATCAGTGCAGCGATCAAACCATATTCGATCGCAGTTGCACCCTTGTTGTCGCCAAGAAGCTTCCGGAAATATCTCATGTTGCAACCCCTGTTATCCAAGTCAGGCTGCAACTTAAGTTAACATTCCTGCCAAAAGATTAACCACATCGAGATATCTACGTATTTTAACGGGGTCCGTCAGAAACCGTCGGGCATCTCGATCGGCCCGACGACCTCCCGATACCGCGCCAGCGCATAGCGGTCGGTCATGCCGGCGATGAAATCCCCGATATGCCGGGTGCGCAACGGCTCCTCGCGCGGCAATGTGCGGCGCCAATGTTCGGGCAGCAGGCTGGGGTTGTCGAAATAGGCTTCGGCCAGCCCCGAGATTACGAGCCCGGCGCGCTCCGAAATGTCGATCTGGCGGGGATGCCGATAGAGGCGCTGATACATGAAATGCTTGAGGGTCCGCTCCTCCTGCGACATGGCGCGCGAGAAATCGACCAGAGCCTGCTCCATCTCGCGAACTTCGTCGACGCTCTCGGGCCGGGCGATAGCGATGCGGCGGGTGGATTCGCTGATGACGTCGTTGACCATCCGGCCGATCTGCTCGCGGATCAGTTCACCGGTCAGCCGCTCGGGCGGCAGATCGGGCCAGCGCGCGCGCACCTTGTCCCACCCTTCCGCGACGATCGGCACCGTCAGCACCTCGTCGAGCGCAAGCAATCCGGCGCGAATGCCGTCGTCGATGTCGTGATTATCATAGGCGATGTCGTCCGCCACCGCCGCGACCTGCGCCTCCAGCGAAGGCCAGCTCGCAAGATCGAGCGGGAACATCGCATCGGCCTCGGCCAGCCCCCAGGTCGGGCTTGTCACCGGGCCATTATGCTTGGCCAGCCCCTCCAGCGTTTCCCAGCACAGGTTGATCCCTTCGAAATCGGGATAAGTGCCATCGAGCCTGGTCAGCGTGCGAAGGGTGTGCGCGTTGTGATCGAAGCCGCCGGCACGGGCCATCGCGGCGCGCAACGCATCCTCGCCGGCATGGCCGAAAGGCGGGTGGCCGATATCATGGGCCAGGCAGAGCGCCTCGGTCAGATCCTCGTTCAACCCGAGTGCGCGGGCGATCGTCCGCCCGATCTGCGCCACTTCGAGGCTGTGGGTGAGGCGCACGCGGAAATGATCGCCGTCGGGCGCGACGAACACCTGGGTCTTGTGGCGGAGCCGGCGAAAGGAAATCGAATGGATGATGCGATCACGATCGCGCTGGAAATCGTCGCGTGGTCCACGCGTCTCATCCGTGCGGCCGGGATATAGCCTGCCGCGGCTGTGCGCGGGATCGGATGCATAAGGCGGGCGGGCGCTCATCGCTGTCCCCATGGCGAAGGCCGGCCGTGAAGTCGAGATGTCCTATTGGATCGGGTCGACCGCCTGTCCGGCGGGACTGGTGAAACGTGACGTCATGAAGCCGTTGCCGGCCGCCTTGTTGACGAAGGCCTGCGCTTCGTCCGCCGTCTTGAATGGGCCAGTCAGCACGCGGTGGGTGCGATTGAGCGGTACGGTCCAGGCGCTGCGCTTGCCGAGCAGGCCGGGATATTTCTGCTTGAGCTTGTCCCATGCCTTGCCGAGGTCGGGCTTATAAGCGCCGGTCGCGACCTGCACCCAATGACGCTCGGGATTCTTACCCTTGGCAGGTTTCGCGCTCGTTTCGGCTTTCTTTTCGTCTTTGGCGGTCTTGGCTGTCGTCTTTTCAGGAGGTTTTTTCAGCTCGGCCGTCTTCTTGCTCGTCACCTCGGTCGAGGAAGAAAGGCTCGCGACGTTGACTGCCGTGGCAGTCGACTCGGGCGCTTTTGGTATGATCCTCAAGCGAGCCGGCGCCGACGGGGAAGCGACGGGAGGCGCCGCGGGAGCCGGTTGCGCCATAGCCTTTGGAACAGCGGACTCGGATTTGGCTGCCGCGACGGGCGGCACGGGGGCTGTCTGCGGACTGTTCGCGGGCTGCAGGGTGAAGCTGGTGCTATCGGTCATCGCCCAGACATCGGGCTTTTTGGCGGTCAGCGTTTCCTGCGCTTGTTCGTTGCTGGCAGCTTTGCCTTTTGGGCTGGGGCGATCGATGCTCTTTTCGGGAGCCTTGTCATCGCCGGTCATCCCGTTTGACATGCCATCGTTGCCGCCACGTTGCTGAACGGGAGGCGGGGGCGGAGCCGATCCGGCAGCGGCGAAAAGTTCGGTTTCGCTATATTTGCGGCCCTCGGCCGGAAATTGCCCGAAATGGACGGCGGCGGCCTGCTGGGCGGGGCGCAGCTTGCCGATTCGCTCAAGAAAGGGTGCCAATGCTTCGGATTGCTGCGGCAGCAGCATGGCTTTGGCGGTGGCCTGCGCGGCGGCGATCTCGCCCCCGATGGCAAGGATGAACACGCGATCACGCCATGCCGCCTTGTCCTGCTTGCGGAGCAATGGATCGAGCCGCGCCATCGCGCCGGCTGTGTCGCCATCGATCGCCTGCGTGATCGCCAGTCGCCGGATCGTCTCGGGCGTAGCCCGGTTGGCCAATGCAAGCTCGAAATCGGCGCGCGCCCGCTTGCTGTCGCCGCGCAGCGCATAGGCAAGGCCGCGATCCGCAGCGAGGTCCGCAACCGGAACGTCGAGTTCGACTGCCTCCTCGAACAGCCGCAGCGCGGAGCGCGGCTGCACGAGCTGCACCATTGCGGAGCCGAGCCCCGCCTTGATCCGCCCGTCGCGGGGCGAGAGTTCCTCGGCGCGGGCAAAGAAGCTCACAGCCGCATTGGGATCGCCGATATCGAGCGCGGCCCGGCCCGCGCCGGTTAAGGCGTCGAGATCCCGCGGATGCTGCGCTAGCACCCGCAAATAGCGGGCCAGCGCTTCGGCGGGATCGTTGGCGGCATAAGCGCGCTGCGCCATCACCATGTCGTCGAACGGCACGGCCTGCGGCGTCAGCAACGGCCGGGTCGGCACGGCTGCGAACGCCGGCGCCGTGGCGGCGAGGGCGAACAGGAAGAGCAGCGGACGGGATCGGGAAATGGTTACGGCGAGATTCATGGTCGGCTTGATCATTAGGCGTTCCATAGACGCGGACGCAATTGCCCGCGCATGAACGCGATCAAGCCGAGCGCTTAACCGAACGAACTGGCGGGTCGAACTTACGGATTGTTCTGCCGGTTGAGGAAGCGTGGAATGTCGAGCGGATCGCGGCTGCGCAGGGCCTCGCTATCCTCTTCGACCTGCGCTTTGGAGGCACCGCGAGCGAGGCTCGACATGCGCTCGAACAGCGTGCCGCCTTCATTCTTCGCCTTCGCTGCCTTTGGGGCCGGCTCGGGCTGTCCTTCGCGGGTGCGCGACAGCCACGAGCGGGTGCCGTCGGACGGCGGCACGGGATTGGGCTCTGGCGGCGAAGTCAGGATCGCGTCGTCACCGAGCAACAGCTCGTCAGATGGTGGCTGCGGCGCAGCGGCCACCACTGGCTCCATCAGGCTTTCGTCAAGCTCGAATGTCTCGGGTTCGTCAGCCAAAGGCTCGCTCGCGACCGGTTCGATCGGCGTGGTGAGCTCCATGGGCTCGTCCGGCTCGTCCGCCGCTATTTCCGGTTCCGCCTCTGCAGTGATCGGAGCAGGGGCTGGCTCTGACGCGATCGGCGCGGGGGCCGACGCCGGCGCTTCCACCTTGCTGGTCTTGCCGGGGAAGGTGAAGAGCTTGGCCGGTTCGGCCATCTTGCCGACTTCGGCCTCGATGCCGGTCGCGACGACCGACACGCGAATCTTGCCGTCCAGATCGTTGTTGAACGCCGAACCCCAGATGATGTTGGCGTCGGGATCGACCAGTTCCTTGATGTGGTTAGCGGCCTCGTCGACCTCCATCAGGCGCATGTCCTCGCCGCCGGTGATCGAGATGATAACGCCCTTGGCGCCCTGCATCGACACACCATCGAGCAGCGGGTTGGAGATCGCCTTCTCGGCAGCCTCGATCGCGCGATTGTCGCCCGAAGCCTCGCCAGTGCCCATCATCGCCTTGCCCATCTCGCTCATCACTGAGCGGACGTCAGCGAAATCGAGGTTGATGAGGCCGGGCATGACCATCAGGTCGGTGATACCGCGCACGCCCTGCTGCAGCACCTCGTCAGCCATTTTGAACGCTTCCTTGAAGGTCGTGTTCGGGTTGGCGATCAGGAAGAGGTTCTGGTTGGGGATGACGATCAGCGTGTCGACATGCTTTTGCAGCTCTTCGATACCGGCCTCGGCCGCGCGCATGCGGCGGTTGCCCTCGAAGCTGAACGGCTTGGTGACGACGCCCACCGTGAGAATGCCGCGATCCCGCGCCGCCTTGGCGATGACCGGAGCCGCGCCCGTGCCGGTGCCGCCGCCCATGCCTGCCGCGATGAAGCACATATGCGCGCCGTCGAGCGACTTTTCGATCTGGTCGAAGGTCTCTTCCGCAGCGGCGCGCCCGATCTCGGGCCGCGATCCGGCGCCCAGGCCTTGCGTGATCTTGAGGCCGAGCTGGATGCGCCGGTCGGCCGCGCTGGCGTTAAGCGCCTGCGCGTCGGTGTTGGCGACCACGAACTCGACGCCCTGAACGTCCGAGGTGATCATGTTTGCGATCGAATTGCCGCCCGCGCCACGAACGCCGATGAGGCTGATGCGAGGCTTCAACTCATCGACTTCCGGCCGGATGAACTCGATCGTCATACATACTCTCCCCAGTGGGTGCCCCGCGCCCGATATACCGCGGCTAGTAGATCAGGCATCAGTCGCGCGAATCTTGCCCTAGTCAAGAACATGACGCACGCAAAAAGTTAACCGTGCCGTCATTTTCCTGGGGAAAAATCTGGTTAACGGCCCCAAGGACGATTTTAACCGTCTTGACAGGCGATTTCGCGAAAGCATGGACGGCTGGGCAAAGCATCCGCTAAAGCGCCACCTCTCTTGCTGATTGGCACATGGTTCCGGATTGAAACGATTGACCTTTTACACCCGCTTTGCCGCGCTCATCAACGCGACGCTCGATCAACTCGTCGCCTCGGGGGACCTTCCCGCCGGGGTTAGCCGTAACGCGATTGCGGTCGAGCCGCCGCGCGACCCTTCGCACGGCGATGTCGCGACCAACGCGGCGATGGTCCTTGCCAAGCCTGCCGGCACGAATCCTCGCGCATTGGCGGAGAAGATCGCGGCTGCGCTGAGCCAGGCCCATGAGATCGTGTCCGCCGAGGTCGCCGGTCCCGGCTTCATCAACTTGAGGCTCACGCCGGACACCTGGACCGCCGAGCTCGAAGCGATCCGTGCCGAAGGTCCCGACTATGGCCGCAGCCCCATGGGGCAGGGGCAGCGGGTCAATGTCGAATATGTCTCGGCCAACCCGACCGGCCCGATGCATATGGGACATTGCCGGGGCGCAGTGGTGGGCGATGCGTTGGCCGGGCTGCTCGAGTTCGCCGGCTATGCGGTGACGCGCGAATATTATGTCAACGATGCCGGCGGGCAGGTCGACGTCCTCGCCCGTTCGGCGCACATGCGTTACCGCGAGGCGCTCGGCGAGAGCATCGAGATCCCCGAGGGCCTTTATCCGGGCGATTATCTGGTCCCGATTGGCGAAGCGCTGGCAAAGGAATATGGCGACCGCTATGTCGGCCGGCCCGAAAGCGAATGGCTTGTGCCGTTCCGCACCAAGACAGTCGCGGCGATGATGGAGCTGATCAAGGCCGATCTCGCCCTGCTTGGCATCCACCATGATCTCTTCTCGTCCGAGGCCGAAGTGCAGGCAGCGAAGAAGCCCGAGGCGGCGGAAGCGACCCTGCGCGCGCGGGGCCTCGTCTATGACGGCGTGCTCGAAGCGCCGAAGGGCGAGACGCCCGAGGATTGGGAACCGGTCGAGCTGCCGCTGTTCCGCTCCTCGCAATATGGCGACGATCAGGATCGCCCGATCCGCAAGTCCGATGGCAGTTGGACCTATTTCGGCGCTGACATGGCCTATCATTATCAGAAGGCCCAGAGCGCCGATCAGCTGATCGACATCTGGGGCGCCGACCATGCCGGCACCGTCAAGCGTATCCAGGCGGCAGTGCAGGCGCTGACCGAAGGCAAGGTTCCGCTGGATGTGAAACTGGTCCAAATGGTACGCCTCCTGCGCGGCGGCGAACCGGTCAAAATGTCCAAGCGCGCCGGTAACTTCGTGACGCTCGCTGATGTTGTGCGTGAAGTCGGGAAGGATGTGGTGCGTTTCACCATGCTCACGCGCCGCTCCGACGCCCAGATGGATTTCGATTTCGCCAAGGTGGTGGAAGCCTCCAAGGACAATCCCGTCTTCTACGTCCAATATGCCCATGCGCGGATCCGTTCGCTCCAGCGCAAGGCCGAAGCGGAAGGGCTGGCGGGGGAGGGTGACCTTACCTTACTCGATGCCGAGGAACTGGGGCTGATCAAGTTTGCCGCACAATTCCCGCGCGTGATCGAGCAGGCCGCTACAGCGCATGAGCCGCACCGCGTGGCCTTCTACCTGTTCGATCTGGCCGCGGCGTTCCACGCACTGTGGAATCGGGGCAACGATGATCCGTCCCGGCGTTTCCTGATAGGGGACCAGCCGGAAATTAGCCGCGCGCGGCTTGCGTTGGCGGACGCTATTGGTCAGGTTATTCGCAACGGGCTTGGCGTCATGGGGGTGACGGCGGCGGAGGAGATGCATTGATGTCCGATTTCCAGCGTGACCGCCACGAACTTTCGGGCGAGGATGAGGATCGTCTCCCCTGGCTTGAGCCCGTGGATGATTATGACGACGAAGAAGGCATTTCCATCGCGCGGCTGATCAGCGCCGTGGTGATTGGCCTCGTCGCGCTCGGGCTCGTGATCGGCGGCATCTTCTGGCTGCGCAATCGGGGCGCTGACGGCGATGGTACGCTGATCACCGCGCCCGCCGGCCCGATCAAGGAGCGACTGGGTGAAACCGGGGGCATGGTTGTCGAGGGGGCCGAAGACGTCGCTTATCCCGCGAGCGTGGGCCAGGACATCAATTCGACGATCGACCTGACGGCCCTCCCCGAAGCGCCCGTGACAGAAGGTCGGCCAGTCCAGACTGCCCAGCTTCCGCCTTCCAACGTGCAGGCCGCTGCTCCGCCCGCCAAGCCGGTTCCCCCAGTGAAGAAGCCCGAGCCGCCCGTCACGACGGCGCAGATTCCGGCGTCTACCGCGCAACCGGCCGCGAAACCCGCGCCGCCAGCAAAACCAGTCGCTGCACCGAAGCAGCTCCTGCCGGAAACGGCGCTGGCCCCGTCCAGCGGCGGCGGCGGATCGGTCCAGCTCGGGGCGTTCTCGAGCGAAGCGATGGCGAACAAGGCCTGGAGTTCGCTGGCGAGCCGCTTCGGCTTCCTGTCGGGCCTGGGCCATAGCGTCAACGCGACGACGGTGAACGGCAAGACTCTCTATCGCTTGCGCGCTGGCGCCGGCGGTCAGGCATCATCCCTGTGCGCCAAGCTCAAGGTCGCTGGCGAAGCCTGCTCGGTCGTCAACTGAGCAGGGCCACGCGATGACGCCGCTTTTCCTCGGTCTGGCCGGCGAACGGCTGACCGATGACGAGCGGGCGTTGTTCCGCGATGCGGAGCCCGCAGGCTATATCCTGTTCAAGCGCAACGTCGTTGATCGAGCGCAATTGCGCGGCCTCACCGATGATCTCCGCGCCTTGTCGGGCCGGGCGGACCTGCCCATCCTGATCGATCAGGAAGGCGGCCGCGTCGCCCGAATGCAGCCGCCCGAATGGCCGGCCTTCCCGAACGCCGAGCGTTTCGGCAGGCTTTACGACATAGCGCCGATGACGGCGATCGAAGCTGTCCGCGCCAACAGCCGCGCGCTTGCGACGATGCTGGTGGAAGTCGGCATTACCGTCGATTGCCTGCCGCTGCTCGATGTGCGGCAGCCGGGCGCGAACGACATCATCGGCGATCGTTCGTTCGGACCCGAACCGCTGCGCGTCGCTGCGCTAGGCCGCGCGGCGATCGAGGGACTGCGCGATGGCGGCGTAGTGGGGGTCGTCAAGCATATGCCGGGCCATGGCCGCGCGCTTGTCGACAGTCATCTCGAGCTGCCGGTGGTCGATGCCGGGCTGGAAGAGCTTGAAACCGATCTCGCCCCGTTCAAGGCGCTGCGCCAGGCGCCGATGGCGATGACCGCGCATGTCGTCTACACCGCCTGGGATCCGGAAAATTGCGGCACGCTGTCGCACAGGATCATCACCGAGGTGATCCGCAATGGCATCGGCTTCGATGGCCTGTTGATGTCCGATGATCTTGGCATGCACGCGCTCAAAGGCGATTTCGGGTCGCGCACCCGCGGCGCGCTTGATGCCGGCTGCGATATCGCGCTGCATTGCTCCGGGGTGTTCGAGGAAATGACGGCCTGCGTGAATGCGGCGGACGAGATCAGCGCAGCCTCCCGCTCACGGCTCGATCGCGCGATGGCGACGGCGGAAGCCCCGACTTTACCGCCGCTCGAAGAGCTGCTTGCGACCCGCGACGCCTTGTTCGCCGCTGCGGCAGCCTGAGTTCAGGGCTTTCGCAGCAGCGGCAGGATGCTGCCATAATCGTCGGTCCAGGGTGTCACGCTCGGCTCGTCAGCCATGCTTGACCAGCCCTTCTCCGGCGAATGGCTCTTCAATGCCCGCATCGTTTCGGGCGAGCGAGTGAACGCAACCCAGATCGATCGTCCGGCATAGCGTTTTTCGTCCTGCTTCGGCGGAACATAGTCGCGATAGGCCGTCTGCCACCCATCCAGCCGCGCCGCCGCCGCAAGCACCAGCTTGAGATCGATGTAGCGATTGGAGATGTGGAACAGCAGCAATCCCTCCGGCGACAGGACGCGCCCATAATTGGCGATCGCTTCGCGGGTCAGCAGGTGCATTGGAATGGCGTCTGAAGAAAAGGCGTCGATCACGAGGACGTCCGAGGATCGGTCAGGCGCGCGGCCAAGGGTGAGCCGGGCATCGCCGATGTCGATCTGAGCATTCGGCAGGCAGCGCGAGAGGAAGCTGAACTTGGCTGGATCGCGCGCGATCTTCGCCACCATTGGATCGATCTCGTAAAAGCGCCAGCTTTGCCCTGGACGAGAATAACAGGCGAGCGCGCCTGCTCCCAGGCCGACGACTCCAATCCGTGCTTGGGGGCCGAACAGCGCCGGAGCGGCGCGCAGGCCGAGGCCCACGCCCGACATCGGCACATAATAAGTAGCCGGATATGTTTCGAGACCCGGCTTGCGCAGCTGGATGCCGTGCACCGTGGTGCCGTGAGACAGCGTCCGCGCATCCTGCGACGTGCGGATCGTGTAGATGCCGAAATAGCTGCGCGTCCGGATGTTGTTGCCGAGCGGTTTGACGATATCGCTCCAGCCGCCAAGCCCCAGGATCAGCACGGCTATCAGTGTCGAGAAGAGCAGGCGGTGGCCGATCGCGCGCCGTGCAAGCACCGCCGCAACGACGAGGGCGGCAGCAATGATGTAGATTGGCTGTGGACCGAACAGGCCGCCCGCCAGCATCGAGAAACCGAGGCAGCCGATCAGCGTCCAGCGGCGCTGGAAGGCGCTCAGAACAGGTGCATCGACTGGCGCCGGCATCAACAGTGCGGCGGCAACCACTAGGATCGGCAGTTCATAGAGCGCGTCAAACACAGCAGGTGCGATCAGGGCGCAGAACAGCCCGCCGACCACGCCGCCGATCGACATGCACAGATAGAAATCGGTCAGGTGCGCAACGTCAGGCCGCATCCGGTAGAGGCGATGATGGAGGACCACCGCAACGCCGAACAGCAGCAGCACGTCGGCCGATATCGACGACCACAGGCTGAACGCCTTGCCGCTGCCGGACATTGTGCCTGCAATGACGAGGATAAGCGGGAAATAGCGCGTGAAAACCGCCGCGACCCGGCTTGTTTCCGAAAAGGCGAAGGAGAAGCTCAGCAGATAGAGGCCGAGCGGGATCACCCAGATCAGCGGCATCGCGATGATGTCGGTGGTGAGATGGGTGGTGATCGCGAGGATCAGCCCCGACGGCACCGCCGCCAATATGATCCACCACAGCCGAAGCTTGAGCGAGGGACGCGGCGACGTTGCGGTTGCCTGCGCGAAACCGGGTCGCTGCGACGGCAGCATCCACGCACAACCGGCCATCAGCATCAACAACAGAGCATATGCGGCCGACCAGATCAGGCTTTGCGACGCCAGCGGCATCAGCGGTTCGACGAGCAGCGGATAGGCGATCAACCCGCCGAAGCTGCCCAGGTTGGACGCTATATAAAGCGAATAGGGGTTGGCGTCGGGCGCCTGGATCGCGACCCAGCGCTGGATCAGCGGTGCTTGGGCCGAGACCGCGAAGAACAGCGGACCGATCGATGCCAGCAGCAGCCACGGCACCCACAGGATAGGCGATGCATTTTCGGGCAGCGTCAGGTCGCGCAACCCGAGGGGCAGCCACAATGCCGCGATCAGCAGTACGGCAATATGTAACCCGGCCTGCCGGCGGGCGCTCAGTCGTCCGATCAGATGAGCATAGGCATAGCCGCCGAGCAGCAACGCCTGATAGACAAGCATCGCGCTGTTCCAGACCGCCGGGGCACCGCCAAGCCGTGGCAACGCCATGCGCGCGATCATCGGCTGCATCAGGAACAGGAGGAAGGAACCCGTGAAGATCGTCGCGACAAACAGCGGTCGCCCGATCATGCGCTTGGGAAGGATGTCGATTGCAGCGGTGGCCATTCACCGGCTGTAACAATGAGCAGATTTAAAGACGGTTAATGCCGGTTAAGGCCTTCGCTGCCGCTTTCCTACACTGACCTGATATGCCACTATGAAATGGTGCACTCAGCGTCGCGCCTTTTCCAGTCTGCCTTCATTGATCGACCGTATCACTCGGCTGGGACGAATTTCGCGACGACGTGCCGTTATCTTCGTTACCTTCGGCGCATATTATGACTGATCCGGTGTTCGAGGAAGATGCGCCGGTAAGGGATTCCGATACCCTCACGCTGAACCTCGATGGCTGGGAAGGCCCGCTCGATCTTCTGCTGATGCTGGCGCGGACGCAAAAGGTCGATCTGCGGGAAATCTCGATCCTCGCGCTGGTCGAGCAATATCTTGTCTTTATCGAGGATGCCAAGGCGCTCCGGCTTGAGATCGCCGCCGACTATCTCGTGATGGCGGCGTGGCTCGCCTATCTCAAATCCTGCCTGTTGCTGCCCAAGGAGGTTGAGGTCGATCCCAGCCCCGAGGAACTGGCGCTTCGGCTTCAGCTTCGCCTGCAACGTCTCGATGCGATGCGCGAGGCCGGCGCCCGGCTGATGGCGCGAGACCGGATCGGGCGCGAGGTGTTCCTGCGTGGCGCGCCGGAGGGATTGCGGCTGCTGCGCAAGGCGGACTGGCAGGACGATCTCTACGATCTGATAGCAGCTTACGGCGTAGTGCAGGCACGCACGCGGCCAGTGATGCATATGGTTCAGCGCCGGCCCGTGTTGACCCTGGATCAGGCGCTGGAGCGTCTGCAGAAAATGTTGGGGGTGCAGATGGATTGGACGCGGCTTGAGTATTTTCTGCCGGCCACGCCCGATCCGGCCTATCGCCGCTCGGCGCTCGCCTCAAGCTTCGTCGCCTCGCTTGAGCTGGCGCGGCTCGGCAAGATCGAGCTTGCGCAGGACGAGGTGTTCGGCCCGCTGATGCTGCGGGCGGCGCGATGATCGACGAACTTGCCCGCGCTGTCGAAGCCGCGCTGTTCGCCGTTGAAGCGCCGCTCAGCGAAGCCGAGCTTGCCACGACGATCGGCAGCGATGCTTCGCTCAAGCCTGTGCTGGAGCAGGTCGCTGCGGATTATGCGGGACGCGGCGTAAACCTGGTCGAACGCGGCGGCCGCTGGCATTTCGAGACCGCGCCCGATCTCGCGCACATCCTTCGCCGTACGAAAGAGGAACCGCGCAAGCTGAGCCGTGCGGCGATCGAGACGCTGGCGATCATCGCGTATCACGAGCCGGTCAGCCGCGCCGAGGTCGAGGCGATCCGGGGTGTGCAGATTTCCAAGGGAACGCTCGACGTGCTGATGGAGGCGGGCTGGATCCGTCCGGCGGGCCGCCGCGAGGCGCCCGGGCGCCCGCTTACTTTCGCCACAACAAAAGGTTTTCTCGATCATTTCGGCTTACAAAGCCGGCGCGATCTGCCCGGCATCGACGATCTGCGGGCGGCCGGTCTGCTCGATCCGGTGGACGTTGCGCTGGAGCATATGGATGTGGAGGTAGAAACATCCGACGCGGAGGCCTAGATAGAGCCTAGATCGAGGAGATTCGAAATGGGTGGTCTTAGCCTCTGGCATTGGCTGGTGGTCGGCGTCGTGGTCATGCTGTTGTTCGGCAAGGGCCGTTTTTCCGACATGATGGGCGATGTCGCCAAAGGCATCAAAAGCTTCAAGAAGGGAATGTCTGAGGAAGAAACCCCGCCCGCGCCGGCGAAGCCCGCGCCTCGTCTTCAGAATCAGCCCCCGATGGAGCCGAATCCCGATGCGCATCTGCAGCCGATGCAGGACGATCGTCCGAATAGCTGATCGGTCAGGGACGCGTCTTCATGTTTGATATCGCGTCGAGCGAGCTTCTGCTGGTCGCGCTGGTGGCGCTTGTCGTCATCGGCCCCAAGGATCTGCCCAAGGCGATGCGCTTCGTCGGTCATTGGGTGGGAAAAGCGCGGGGCATGGCGCGCCATTTTCGATCCGGATTCGACGAAATGGTCCGGCAGGCTGAGCTGGACGAAATGGAAAAGAAGTGGGCCGCCGAAAATGCCCGCATCATGGCCGAGCATCCGTCGGATGCTTCCCAGACTGAAATGACTCCGCTTCCCTCACCGGAACCTGATCCCAAGCCGCCAGCCGTTCCATGATCAACGATATCGACGAAACGCGCGCTCCGCTGCTCGAGCATCTTCTGGAATTGCGCCGGCGGCTGCTCTGGTCGATCGGGGCGCTGGCGATCGCGTTCGCGGTTTGCCTTTATTTCGCGCGCCCGATCTTCTCTTTTCTGGTCCAGCCGCTTGTGCAGGCCGGGCAGGGCAAGATTATCTACACCCAGATTTTCGAAGCCTTTTTCGTCGAAATCAAGGTGGCCTTTTTCGCGGCGATGATGGCCGCCTTTCCGGTGATCGCAAACCAGCTCTGGCAATTCCTCGCGCCGGGGCTCTACCGAAACGAGAAACGGGCGCTGCTGCCCTTTCTCTGGGCAACGCCAGTATTGTTCCTGATGGGGGCTTCGCTGGCCTATTATGTGGCCATCCCCGTCGCGCTGCATTTCCTGCTGGGATTTCAGGGCAATCTGGGCGGCATCCAGCAAGAGGCGTTGCCGGCTGTCGGCAATTATCTCAGCTTCGTGATGCAGTTCCTGTTTGGGTTCGGGTTGGCGTTCCTATTGCCCGTGCTGCTCATGTTGCTGGAGAGAGTTGGCATCGTAACGCGCAAGCAGCTCGTATCGAGCCGGCGCTATGCCATTGTCGGCGCTTTTGCGATTGCTGCCGTCCTCACCCCGCCCGATATAGGATCCCAGCTCCTGCTCGCGATCCCGCTGATGATCCTCTATGAGCTGGCGATCATCGGCATCTGGTTCACCGAACGTCGCCGCAAGCCAGAGGAGGCTGGGGCGCTGCCGTAATCAGCAGCGCCCACAGATTTATTTCGCGTCCTGCGCCGTGTCGGCAACAGCCTCGCCCGCCGAGGATACATCCTTGCCGGCGCCTTCGACGGTGTTGCAGGCGGCTGCGAACAAACCGCTTGAGATCATCGCGACAGTGAGAAGTTTGCGGATCATGTTGTCATTCCTTTGCTGTCGAGCTCTTTGCTCGCAGGCGACCAATGCCGGTCGCGGAACAAGGTTCCACGCCGAAACAATCATATTGGTATGCCTGAAAAATTGAGGGCCCGGCTGGGCATCCTGGGGGGAGGGTGCCTAGCCGAGCCCATGATTTGGATAGCGAGAGCGGGGGGGCAAGAAGATCACTATCCGACGTTTAGAACGTGCATGGCAAAAAGGGGTTCCAGGCAGTTCGAAAAAAATTGAGATTTTTTTCAGCCGCGCAGGATCGGGATCTCGATTGCATAGCGTCCGCCGGGAATATCATGATCCAGCGGTGCGCGAAGTTGGCGCGCCAGCCCCCCGGCAATGCGTTGGAAACGATCCACGACCGCGCCTTCGAGGCACGCATTGGTGGCAAGTGTGGGCGAGCTGATACTGAGTAGACCACGATCCGGATTGTCTTTGACCGGGGTCAGGCTGATTGAAATACTGCTTCGCGGTCCGCAGATCATCACCAGCTCAAAAATCTCGGTGATCAGAAAGGCGATCGGCACCGCTACGTCCTGATTTGCCGAGCCCGACATGATGTTGAGCGTGATCGCGGTGTTCATGGCGTCATGCGTTGCCGATGCCCGAAGATTGGACGCGATCTCGCCGATCAGGGCTCGCAGTGAGACGCCCTGATGCTCCTCCAGTTCGGCGAAGTGATGGCGGTGAACCACAGCCAGAGCATCGACCCGGCGCTTAATTGAGGCATAGGCTTCCGCGACGGCGTTGTCCGTCGCGCCGCGCGAATGCAGGTTTATAAGGCTGGAGACGACCTGAAGGTTGTTCTTGACGCGATGATGCACCTCACGCGTCAATCGCTTCTGGTTGGCAAGTCCCTCGGCCAGCTCATGTTCGTGCGCGGTGAGTGTTTCGGTGGCCTGCAGGAAGGATTGGCCAAGCTCACGGATTTCCCGCGCCGGCGTCTTGAGGCGGGGCAGGGTGAGCGGGCCTTCGCCGCGGGAGAACGCGCTGATCGCCCGTTGCATCTGGCCCCGCGGGCGCAGCAGCAGACGCTCCACCACGATCCAGCCGATGATCCCTCCGGCGGCCCACATCAGGATCGGCATCAGGATCAGCAGGACATCGACGGTGGCAAGCGGGGCCGCCGGCATGCGCATCTCAAGCCCGAGCTGACCGCCCGCGACAGGGACCGTGACCTTTATTATCTGTTCGATCGGATTGCTTGACTGTTCCTGCCGCAGCGTGATGGACTGGCTTCCCTGCCGGAGCACGATTCCAGGCCGCGTGTCCCCGGGAGAGGGCAGCAGAGTGGTAATCACGTTTGCTGGGAATTGCGCGATGCCAAAATAGCGTCCGTCCCCATTCGCGATCGTCGTCAGCAAAAGCTGACGGTCCCCCGCGATACGGATGTCGAAACCTATATCGTCGGAAGGGATATAGGCCGGCACTCTGATGAAATTGCGTGTGGCACAGATCAGTCTGCCGCCATTGTCGAACATTGCGACGCCGGACATGAGGGCGCTGCCCTGATCGAGCTCCTGCAGAAGACCGCGGCATCGCGCCTTGTCGATCGGGGTTTCGGGCGTGTTGACGGAGATGTCGTTCATCGCTTGCCGTAAGCGGAGCGTCGCCGGCGTGAGCGCGTTCGTGATCGCGGACGCGCTGGCCGTTGCCGTCGCACGTGCTTCAGCTTCATGGCGCAGACGATTGACGTGAGCAGATTCGCGTGAGGCGAACGCGGCTATAAGGCCCAGCGGCAGCAACGCAAGGCTCAGGATCAGCAGCATCTTTACGCCGGTCGAAAGGCGCCCATAGAATGAGGTCGCCCTCGAGTCGCCGGGCACGCCGGATTGCTGTGGCGGCCGATTAGCCATCGACCCGCCGGTCAGGCGAGCTTGCCGAGGATATCAAGGAATTCGTCGGGAACCTCTTCATTGATGGTCTGCTCATAGATGGAGCGCAGCGCATCGCCGACCTGGTCTTGTTGTGCTTTGTTGCGAGATTTCTTGTTGATAGGCCGCTGGAGGCGATCCTGTACCTTCGCTTCTTTTTTATTCGCAGCCAAGACGTCCGAACCCCTCGTCCCCGGAAGTGATGTGCAACGGCGTCCCATGGATCCGCAACACGGTTGTCGCTGGCCGGCAAGCGCAAATCCGGTCGATTGCCCTCACCTTCACCATCGCGCGCATAAATTGCCTATGCCGGGAGTGAAACAAAAATCTCAATCGTTGGTTCCCCCCTTTACGCATGCAAGCATCGCATGCAGAAGTCGGCGGGGAAAGGGCCAGGGACAATGACGGTATCGACCGCACGACATTCTGGTCCGCGTGCGCCCCGCACATTCACGCATCGCACATCCAGGAGACACCTATAACCATGTCGCTCGGTCAAGAACTTGCGCCCCATTTGCCGTTTCTCCGTCGCTACGCCCGCGCACTCACGGGCACTCAGGCCCATGGCGACGCCTATGTCCGGGCGGCTCTGGAGGCGATCGTCGCGGCGCCCGAGGATTTTCCCCGCGATGTAGATGCGCGCCTCGGTCTTTATAGGACATTCCAGCGGATCTGGAGTTCCACCAATTCCGATGAACGCGATGGCGTGGTCGAGGCAACGGACGACGGCGAATCGATCGCTCAGGCACGGCTGGCGAAAATTACGCCTTTCTCCCGGCAAGCACTGCTGCTGACTGCGATGGAAGGCTTTACTCCTGAGGACGCGGCCTATCTCATCAATGCCACGCCGGATGAGGTAGACCGGCTCGTCGCCGAAGCGCTCAACGAGATCGAGCGCCAGACTCGCGCGCGCGTTCTTATTATCGAGGATGAGCCGATTATCGCGATGGATCTCGAAACGATCGTTCGCGATCTCGGCCATGACGTAACCGCCGTGGCCGTGACGCGGGATGAAGCCGTTGCCGAAGCGCTTGCCCAGCGTCCCGGCCTGGTGCTTGCCGATATTCAATTGGCTGACGACAGTTCGGGAATCGATGCCGTGAAGGACATTCTGTCGGAATTCAGCGTTCCGGTGATCTTCATTACCGCATTTCCGGAGCGTCTGCTCACCGGCGAACGGCCTGAACCGACCTTCCTGATCACCAAACCGTTTCAGCGTTCAACAGTCAAGGCGGCGATTTCGCAGGCCCTTTTCTTTGACACAGCCACCGTTCCGGCCTGAGTCTTGGATAAGCGGAACCCGTCATACATCCCCGCGTTGCTAGCGAAACACTGGCAGCAGGAAGATACATCGTGGCCGAAACCGAACAGAAGATAAGCACGGAAAAAGCGCGCGGCGGATCGTCGGAACATGTCGTTCGATATGTCCTTTTCATCTCGCTGGCACTGGCCGTTCTCGCAATGATCACTATGTTAGTTATCTGGTGAGGCCACACATCTGGCTATGCGTGCTAAAGAAGCGCAGGCCGAGAAACAAAGGGAGCAGGATGCCAGTCGGACGTTTCTCCAGGATTTGTTTTAGATGACGGCTGGGCATGCTCGCACCGCCGATGAGGTGGAAGAACATCGACCGCTGTCGGATGACGAGTTCAAGAAAGAACTGTCTCAGGTCATCCCGCACCTGAGAGCGTTCGGGCGTTCGTTATCGGGCAATCGCGATCTTGCAGACGATCTGGTGCAAGAAACTCTTTTAAAGGCCTGGGCCGCGCGTGCGCGCTTTCAGGCCGGCACGAACATGCGCGCTTGGACGTTCATCATCCTGCGCAACCTGTTCCTGTCGCAGATGCGCCGCGCCCGGTTCAAGGGCGAGTGGGACGATATAACCGCGAGCCGCGTTCTCGCCGCGCCCGCCGGGCAAGAGCATCATGTCGAGCTTGCGGACATGCAACGGGCGTTGATGCATCTGCCACAGCCTCAGCGTGAAGCGCTCATTCTCGTCGGCGCAGGCGGCTTTGCCTATGAAGAAGCGGCCGAAATCTGCGGCTGCGCGGTAGGCACCATCAAAAGCAGGGTTGCCAGGGGCCGCGTGGCACTGGAACAGCTTCTGACCGAAGGAAAGCTTCCATCCCGACGAGATTCGGCCACCTCGGAACATACGGCGCTGCAGAATATACTGCGCGATGTCGATGATCTGGTGCGGGACGATTAAGCAAAGCTCAGCGCAATCGGTTCAACAACTTTTCCCAGTCATCGGGCAGGCCGGGTGCGCAGGGTGTAAACACGGCGCGCAAGGCATCGCCAACGCCCTGATGTGCGGCGGGCGGCGTCACCACGAAGTCTTCATGGCGGGGGGGAGTGGTTACATCCTCATGATGATTTCTAAATTCCATAGTCTCTTGAACGTCTAACTTATTTCGAGGTTGCATCGCTTTCGCCACGGCTCACCGCGCGATACAGGTTTAATCATGTCGCTCACAGTGCAGCCCCATATGATCACGAATGCTCTTGACCGCATCGATCGCCATTCTCCCTTCCTGCGAGCGCTGTATCGGCAGCAGGAAGATGTGGCCGCAATCGTGGCACGCGGCGAGGTCGCGAGCCTGCTCGAAGACGTTACCCAAACCGAGATCGCGGTCGAGCAAGCGCCCTCCCATCTGCGCCGCGCAAAACGCCGCATAGCGTTCGGGGTCGCCCTTGCCGACCTCTCGGGCGCGATGCCTCTCGAAGACGTGATCCAGCTCCTGTCGGATTTCGCCGATTATGCGCTCGATCTCGCCATCCGCACGGCCATCGGCGAAATGTTCCCCGGCGCCGAGCCAACCGGCTTCGCAGCATTGGCGCTTGGCAAGCATGGCAGCCGCGAGCTCAACTATTCGTCGGACATCGATCCGATCCTGTTGTTCGATCCGCTGATCTTTCCGCATCACGCGCGGCTGGAACCCGTGGAGGCGGCTTCGCGTGTCGCGCGTCGTGTCAGCCAGATCCTCGAGGCGCGGGACGGGGAAGGCTATGTCTTTCGCGTCGACCTCAGATTGCGGCCATCACCCGAAGCAACCCCGCCCGCGCTCCCCTTCGAAGCGGCGCTGAGCTATTATGAATCGAGTGCGCTGCCGTGGGAGCGGGCTGCCTTCATTCGCGCGCGCGCCTGCGCGGGTGATCGCGCCCTGGGTGAAAATTTCCTCGCCGCGATCCGCCCCTTCGTCTGGCGGCGATCGATCGATTACGGCGCGCTTCACGAGATCCGCACGATCACGCGCCGCATCCGCGATCATCATGCGCAGGGGCAGACATTCGGTCCCGGATTCGACCTGAAGCGGGGGCGGGGCGGCATCCGCGAAGTCGAGTTCTTCGCGCAAATCCATCAGTTGATCCATGGGGGGCGGGAGCCAGCGTTACGGGCGCCGGCGACACTGGACGCGCTGGCCGCGCTTGCAGACGCCGCGCGGATCGATCGTGGTGACGCCGAGGCTTTGAGCGACGCCTATCGGCTCTACCGGACGATCGAGCACCGGCTACAAATGGTGGACGATCAACAGACGCACAGCCTGCCGCGCGATCCGGCGGCGCTCGATAACGTCGCGCAGCTGCACGGGCTGGAAGACGGAGAGGCGCTTCTCGATTTGCTGCGTCCACATGTCGAGCGCGTCGGTCTTTGCTATGATTCGCTGGAGCCGGACGGCGAAGATGTCGTTCCGTTCGATGGGCAGCAGCTTGAAAAACAGCTCGGCCTGGCGGGCTTCAGCGACACTGCCGCCATCGCTCGCCGTGTCCAGGGCTGGCGCGACGGCAAGGCGCGCACGCTACGCACCGCCGTTGCCCGCGAAGCGCTGGAGGCCATGCTCCCCTCACTCATCCGTGCGTTCGGAAAGGCGCCCGACCCGGATCGGGCACTGGCCCGCTTCGACGATCTCGTCACCCAGCTTCCTACTGCGATCAACCTGTTCCGCCTGATCGAAGCGCGCCCCGCGCTGGGCCAGACGCTCGCTGATATCTTGAGCCATGCCCCAACTTTGGCCGCTGCCCTGGCGCGGCGCGCCGATCTGCTAGACGGTCTGCTCGACGCCACCGCGATGGAGTCGCCGCCGTCCGTCGAGGCGCTTTGCCGGATATTCGGCGCGGTCGAAGCGGGCGACGATTATCAGATTCTCCTCGAACGGGTGCGCCAGCGCGTCGGCGAACGGCGCTTCGCGCTCGGCGCTCAGATCATAGAAGGAGCAAGCGATCCAGTCGACGCGGCTGGCGGCTATGCCCGTGTCGCCGAAGCTGCGCTTCAGGTGCTGGCGCAGGCGACCATCGAGGAATTCGAGGCCAGCCACGGCCGCGTGCCGGGCGGCGAACTGGTGATCCTCGCGCTGGGGCGGCTGGGCGGCCACGCGCTCACGCATGCTTCCGATCTCGACCTGATCTATCTCTTCACCGGCGATTTCAACGCTGAGTCCGAAGGCGGCCGACCGCTCGGCGCGACGAGCTATTTCAACCGACTCGCCCAGCGCGTCACGGCCGCGATGAGTGTGTCCACGGCATCAGGCCCGCTCTATGAAATTGATACGCGTCTGCGCCCCTCCGGCAATCAGGGGCCACTCGTCGTATCCTTCGAAAGCTTCGCCCAATATCAGCGTGAGGGCGCCTGGACCTGGGAGCATATGGCGCTGGCGCGTGCGCGTCCGGTCTTCGGGTCGGACCAGGCAAGGCGGGAGATTGAGGCAATCATCGCCGACACGCTCCATGCCCCACGCGACCGGCAGAAATTGTTCGCCGATGCGGTGAAGATGCGGGGCGAGATCGCGAAGCACAAGCCGCCCGCCGGCCCTTATGACGTAAAACTGATCGATGGGGGCCTCGTCGATTGCGAGTTCACCGTCCATGTACTGCAGCTTGCCCATAGGATCGGTTTCGATACCCGGCTTGATCGTGCGGCGACCTTGCTTGCGGAGGCGGGATATCTGAGCCCTGGCTTCACGGAAGCACATGCGCTGCTGACCCGGATGCTGGTGACGCAGCGGCTGGTCTCGCCCGATTCCGCCGAGCCGCCCGATCCCAGCAAGCCATTGGTGGCGCGCGCCTGCGGCATGACCGATTGGCGGAGCCTTGTGGCGGCCCTTGAATCCGCGCGTGACCTCGTCCGGTCTGAGTGGCAACGGGTCTCGGCAAACGGTTAGTCAGAAGGAGGCCATCATGCTCAGCGAAGGCGATAACGCGCCCGACGTCACCGTTCAGGACGCGGAGGGCGCAAGCTCCAAACTCTTAGATCAGGTGAAGCCGCCGATCGTCCTCTATTTTTATCCTAAGGACGACACCACCGGTTGCACGCGCGAAGCGCTGGATTTCACGGCGCTCGCGGATGATTTCGCGGCCGCCGGCGTATCGGTCGTCGGTATCTCGAAGGATACGCCGAAGAAGCACGCATCCTTCATCAAGAAGCATGGCCTCAAGGTTGGGCTCGTCACCGATACGGACGGCTCGGCCTGCGAGGCCTATGGGACTTGGATCGAGAAATCGCTCTATGGCCGCAAATATATGGGCATCGAGCGCGCCACCTTCCTGATCGGGCCGGATCGCAGAATCGCCCGCATCTGGCACAAGGTAAAGGTCGCGGGTCATGCGGAGGAGGTGCTCGCCGCCGCTCGCGCGCTCAAGTGAGGAGTATATCCGAGGCGGCGCGGGATGTTCTGATGACATCCGATCCACGCGCCAAGATCTTCACGGCGCGCGCAGCTGCCCGCCAGTGGCGGCAGGGCCTGCTGGAGTGGACGTTCGACGTTCCAATGCCCGGCGAACCGGCGCGGCCCGGACGTCCCGAGCGGCTGCCCGCCAATCGCATGCCGAAGCGGGGCAGGGCGGGATCGCAGCGCGCTCGGATCGCGATGCTGCACGCGTTGGCGCATATCGAATATGGCGCGATCGACCTCGCCTTCGACATGATCGGACGGTTCGGCGAGGGCGCGCCGCGCGGGTTTGTCGATGATTGGATCAAGGTCGGTGCAGATGAAGCGCTGCACTTCGCGCTGCTGATGCGCCGGTTGAATGCGTTGGGTTCCCACTATGGGGAATTGCCAGCGCATGATGGTCTCTGGGAAGCCGCCGAAGCCACTGCCCAGAATAGGCTGGCGCGCCTCGCGATCGTGCCCATGATCCTTGAAGCGCGTGGGCTCGACGTCACCCCGTTAACGATTTCGCGCTTCGAGACGGCTGGCGATTTAATATCCGCGCGCATTCTTGATCGCATCTATCAGGACGAAATCATCCACGTCGCGACTGGCGTGCGCTGGTTCCGTTTTTTCTGTGAAGAGCAACGATTCGACGCCGCCGCGCAGTGGCGGCATCTCGTTCAGCGACATTTCAAAGGCAGTCTCAAGCCGCCATTCAACGACTCAGCCCGCAATGCTGCCGGTCTGACGACGGATTTTTATATTACGCTTGCTGCCAAGGGATGAGTTTTTCAGAACCATGAGGTGTCGCGGGGGTTTGGGCAGTTTTCCGGGGCGACAATTAGATAAACGGTTCAGGGTCCCTCGGGGTTCCGAGAACAAATGTCGTCGGGAAGATTATGCAGTTCAGAATTTTGAGCACCGCCGTCAAATCGATCGCCCTTGCCTCATTAACCATTTTCTTTTCCGCCAACGCCTATGCGTCAGGCGATCTACCGATGGACAGCATCGACTCCACGATGCTCACCGCGTCCGAAAAACCCGCAAGCGCCGCGCTGCCTAAAGTAGCTGCGAGCAAGGGCGATCAGAAGTTCCAGGCGCTGTTCACGAGCTGGAAGCGGCTCGACGGGATCGGCCAGGGCGTCATTTCCATCCCATCCGCCCGCCCGGTCGAGGCCATGTCGCTGACCAGCGGTTATGGAGTGCGTTCCGATCCTTTCCGCAACGGTGCGGCCATGCACGCCGGCATTGATCTCGCGGGGCCGCTCGGCACTCCGATCTATGCGACTGCCGACGGCATCGTGTCCTATGCGAGCTGGATGCGTGGTTATGGCAACCTGATCGAGATCGCACACGGCAAGGCGGTCGAGACGCGCTATGGCCATCTTTCCAAGATTTTCGTGAAGAACAACATGCGCGTGAAGCGCGGCCAGCTGATTGGCCTGATGGGCTCGACCGGCCGTTCGACCGGCAGTCATCTCCACTACGAAGTCCGCCTCGATGGCCGCGCCGTCAATCCGGTGCCCTATCTGCAGGCGACCGATTATCTGCTCGCCATGGAGCGCCGCGCGACCAGTGGCCAGATCGCATTGGGCGGTCCTGACGAGTAAGACTTGCCGCGCTGGTTGCGGCGCGACGTGATACTCCCTATTTCGGTTCCATGAACGCCGAACCAGTCGACATTTCCCCCGCCGCAGCCAAACGTGTCGCTGCCATCGCCGAGAAGCAGGGCAAACCCGCTATCCTCCGTCTGTCCGTGGATGGTGGCGGCTGTGCAGGCTTCCAATATGTTTTCGGCCTCGCCGACGAAATTACGGGCGAGGATATTGCCGCCAGCCGGGATGGCGTGACTCTTGTTGTTGATCCGGTCAGCATCGATCTGGTGCGCGGCGCGACTGTAGATTTTGTGGAATCCCTGGGCGGCGCGGCATTCCGCGTGACCAATCCCAACGCCGCTTCAGGTTGTGGCTGCGGGACGAGCTTCTCTGTCTGATTTTCCACACGTGAAGATCGCCACCTTCAACGTCAACGGCATCAAGGCGCGCCTGCCGCGGCTGCTCGAATGGCTTGCCGAGGCGCAACCCGACGTCGCCTGTTTGCAGGAGCTGAAATCCTCCGACGACACCTTCCCCGAGGCCGATATCAAGGCAGCCGGCTATAATGCGGTGTGGCACGGGCAGAAGGGCTTCAACGGCGTTGCAATCCTGGCGCGCGGGGCAGAGCCGATCGAGCGCCAGCGCGGCCTGCCCGGCGATCCGGACGATACCCACAGCCGCTATCTGGAGGCCGAGGTCAACGGCGTCATCATTGCCTCCATCTATTTGCCCAATGGCAATCCGCAGCCGGGGCCAAAATTCGACTATAAACTCGCGTGGATGGAACGGCTGATCGAGCGCGCCGCGAGCCTCAGGGAATGCGAGGCGCCGGTGATATTGGCCGGGGATTACAACGTGATCCCCACCGATGCGCGCGATGACGTCTTCTCGCCGACCGCGATGGCCAATGATGCGCTGTCGCAGCCGGAAAGCCGGGCCGCGCTGCGGCGGATGCTCTACGGCGGATGGACCGACGCCATCCGCACGCGTCAGCCCACCGGTCCCGCCTATACGTTTTGGGATTATCAGGCCGGCGCTTGGCAGCGCGACGCCGGGTTCCGGATCGATCACTTGCTTCTGTCGCCCGCCGCGGCGGATCGCCTCGTGGACGCCGGAATAGATCGCGATGTTCGCGGTCTTGAGAAGGCCAGCGATCATGTGCCGGTCTGGGTTCGCCTGGCTGCCTAAAACAGCCGCATCTGGGCGCCCTCGGGTGGTCTGAACAGATCGGTGCGCAATGTTATCTTCTGCCTGTTTAGGCCCAGCTTCCGGCACGCGATCCCAAAACGGGTCCTCAGCAACTCGGCCCATGGACCGGATCCGCGCATTCGTGTGAAGAAGTTGGGATCATTCTCCCGCCCGTCCCGGATCGAGCGAATGATGTTGAGCACCTTCGCCGCGCGATCGGGATAATGAGTCTCCAGCCACGCTTCGAACAGCGGCGCGACTTCGAAAGGCAGCCGCACCGGCAGGAAGAAGGCCGCGATCGCGCCCTTTTCTGCAACCGCCTCCAATATATGTTCGATCTCATGATCGGTGATCGCCGGCACCACTGGCGAAATCGAAGCGTAGACGGGCACGCCTACACCGGCCAATGCGCCGATGGCCGCTAGCCGCCTTGCCGGAGCCGGCGCGCGGGGCTCCAGCGTCCGGGCGATCTTTGGATCAAGCGACGTCACTGAGATCGCTACCGTCACCAGCGATTCACGGGCCATATCGGCCAGAATGTCGATGTCGCGCACCACGCGGTGCGATTTCGTGACGATCGTCACTGGATGATGCGTCTCACGCAGAACCTCCAGGCATTGCCGCGTGATCTTCCATTCGCGTTCGATCGGCTGATAGGGATCGGTGTTGGTGCCCATTGCGATTGGCGCGCATACATAACCCGGCTTGGCGAGCTCCGCGCGCAGCAGTGCAGGCGCCGAGGTTTTGGCGAATAGCCGCGTCTCGAAATCGATTCCCGGCGACAGATCATGGAAGGCGTGGGTCGGCCGCGCGAAGCAGTAGATGCAGCCGTGCTCGCAGCCGCGATAGGCGTTGATCGAGCGATCGAAATGGATGTCGGGCGAATTGTTGCGCGTGATGATCGTGCGCGGCCGTTCGACTGTGACGCTCGTCTTCAGCGGCGGCGGCCCACCGTCCAGCTCCTCGCGCGCATCCAGCCAGTCTCCGTCCTCTTCCTTTTGCGAAAGGCTGAAGCGCGTACTGACGCCGTTGCGCGTTGCGCCGCGTGGGGGAGGGGTTGCGGGCATCGCGCATCATATCGCGAACATGAGAACAAATAAAGAACATTGTTTTCGTCAGACGGGATTTTTGTCGTTCCCATAATGGTGCCAGAGGAAGATCGCCGCAGCCCCCCGATGCGGCCGCCAGCTTTCCGCCAGCTCGCGTGTAAGCTTCTCGCTCGGCCGCGTTTCCAGTCCTTTGAGCCGTCCCAGCGCGATCTGCACGGCAAGATCGCCCGCGGGCCAAATATCTGGCCGCCCTTCCGCAAACAGCAGATAGATTTCGGCTGACCAGCGACCGATGCCCTTGATCGCGGTCAGCGCGGTGATGGCTTCCTCGTCATCCTCGGGCAAGGTGGCGAGATCGAGTCGGCCCGACGTGATTTCCTCAGCAAGACTGCGGGCATAGCTTGCCTTCTGACGCGAGAGGCCGGCGCCGCGCAGCGCCTCGTCGGAGGCGCCGGTCAGCGCATCGGGGACGATTCCCACCCCGACAGCGGCTTCAAGCTTACGCCAGATCGAGGCGGCGGCGGCGACGCTCACCTGCTGTCCCACGATAGTACGCAGCAAAGTCTCACAGCCGCGTTCACGGATGCGTGGTTCGGGGTAGCCAATTCGGGCTATACTCGCGCCGAAGGCCGGTTCCAGGACGGAGAGCGCATCCAGCCCCTTGCGAAGGTCGATTGCCGAAAGTCCCACACCTTCTCCTGTAACTTGTACCCAGTTGCGCACGCGCCCTCGTCAGTGCATAGCGCGCGCCAAAGTTTTACGGAGAAACTAGTGGCTAAGCTGAACGTCGTCACGCGTGAAGGCCAGGAAATCGTCCTGGAAGGTGAAGAAGGCCTGTCTGTTATGGAAATCATCCGTGACGGAGGCGTGGATGAGCTGTTGGCTCTGTGCGGCGGGTGCTGTTCCTGCGCGACCTGCCATGTCCATGTGGATCCGGCGTTCGCCGATCTGCTGCCGCCGATCAGCGAAGACGAGAATGACCTGCTGGACAGCTCCGATCATCGGAACGATCAATCGCGCCTGTCCTGCCAGCTTACGTTCGGCGAAGCGCTGGACGGCCTGCGCGTCACGATCGCACCCGAGGATTGAGTGGCGCTGTCCTTCGGGACAGCTAAGCTTCGGGGCGATCCTGTCCGTCGATCTCGGTCATCACCATACGGCCGTTGCGCACGCTGAAGGCTAGGCGGCCCTCGACCAGCGCCAGCGCGTCCTTGCCGAACACGTCATAGCGCCAGTCGTTGAGCAGCCCGAGCCCCTCGCGCTGCCCGGCGGCGATCGCCTCCAGATCCTCACCGCGCGCAATCAGCTTGGGTGCGACGTCCGCCTCGCGGGAGCGCACCTTCAGCAGCAGCTTGAGCAGATCGGCAATAAGGCTTGCCTCCTTGCCCAGCCCCGGCTTGCGATCATCGCGAGCCGGCATCTCGGCGTCGGGCAGGGGTTCGGCGCGCTCGATGGCCGTCATCAGCCGCTGACCGATATCGTTATGCGCCCATGCGGCCGAAAGCCCGCGCACGCGCGCAAGATCGCCCTGATTGTGCGGCGGATGCGCGGCGATATCAGCGAGCGTCTCGTCCTTCACGATGCGCCCGCGCGGGATATTCTTGTGCTGGGCTTCGCGTTCCCGCCATGCGGCCAGCGCCTTCAAACGACCCAGAACTTCCGGCTTGCGGCTCGGCGCCTTGATCCGCATCCAGGCGAGATCGGGTACGTTGAGATAGCTGCTCGGATCGCCCAGCCGCTCCATCTCCTGATCCAGCCAGTCGCCGCGTCCCGTCTTGCGCAATCGCTCGAGCATGCGCGGGAATAGCGTGGCGAGATAGGTGACGTCGCCGATCGCATAATCGATCTGGCGCTGGTCGAGCGGGCGGCGGCCCCAGTCGGTGAAGCGCGCGCCCTTGTCCACCTTGGCCTTGAGCATGGTTTCGACCAGATTCTGGTAGCCAATCTGTTCGCCCATTCCGAGCGCCATCGCGGCGACCTGCGTATCGAACAGCGGGTGCGGCGTCTTGCCGGTGAGATTGTGGACAATCTCTAGATCCTGTCCGCCGGCATGGAAGACCTTCAGGACGTCCTCATTGTCGACCAGCAGGTCGAGCAGCGGCTTCAGATCGATGCCGGGCGCCTTGGGATCGATCGCGGCGGCTTCTTCCAGATCGGCAATCTGGATGAGGCAGAGGTCGGGCCAATAGCTGTTTTCCCGCATGAACTCGGTATCGACCGTGACGAACGGCGATTTGGCGAGCCTGGCGCAAAGATCGGCGAGGGTCTTGTTGTCGGTTATGAGCGGATGAACATGCATCGCCGGTCCATACGCGCTGTCACGCGCCTTGACAAAGGGCCTGACCACGATGAAGCGCGGGGCGCACATTTAACTGAAGAGTGGCCGTCACCATGCATCCCTATCGAACCCATAATTGCGCCGAGCTGCGCGCCGCCCATGTTGGCAGCGAGGTCCGCATCTCGGGTTGGGTCCATCGCAAGCGGGATCATGGCAATCTGCTCTTCGTCGATCTGCGCGACCATTTCGGGATCACGCAGATCGTCACCGACGTCGATGCCCCCGCCTTCAAGGCGATCGAGGGGCTGCGCGCGGAATCGGTGATCACGATCACGGGCGATGTCGTCGCGCGCGCAAGCGAAGCGGTGAATGCTAACCTTGCCACCGGCGAGATTGAAGTGCGCGCCCGCGACGTTCAGATACAGTCGGCCGCCGCCGAGCTGCCGATGCCGGTCGCGGGCGAGGCCGAATATCCCGAGGATATACGCCTGCGCTATCGCTACCTCGATCTCCGCCGCGAGCGGGTGCACGCCAATATGATGCTGCGCTCGAACGTGATCGCCTCGCTGCGTCGCCGGATGATCGATCAGGGCTTCACTGAATTCCAGACGCCGATCCTGACTGCGTCGTCGCCTGAGGGCGCGCGCGACTATCTGGTGCCGAGCCGTGTTCATCCCGGCAAATTCTACGCGCTCCCGCAGGCGCCGCAGATGTTCAAGCAGCTGCTGATGGTGGCTGGTTTCGATCGCTATTTCCAGATCGCGCCTTGCTTCCGTGACGAGGATGCCCGCGCCGATCGTTCGCCCGGTGAGTTCTACCAGCTCGATTTCGAAATGAGCTTCGTCACGCAAGATGATGTTTTTGCTGCGATCGAGCCCGTTCTGCATGGCGTGTTCGAGGAATTCGCCGGTGAGCGCCAGGTCTCGCCGCTGCCCTTCCGTCGTATCCCGTACAAGGAATCGATGCTTCGCTATGGCAACGACAAGCCGGACCTGCGCAACCCGATCCTGATCAGTGATGTCTCCGAGCATTTTATTGGCTCAGGCTTTGGCCGTTTCGCATCGATCGTCGAGAGCGGCGATGTCGTCCGCGCGATCCCGGCGCCAAGCACTGCCGAGAGAAGCCGCAAATTCTTCGACGACATGAACAGCTGGGCCCAGTCCGAAGGCTTTGCCGGTCTTGGTTACGCCACCCGCAAGGGCGGCGAGTTCGGTGGCCCGATCGCCAAGAATCATGGCGAAGAGGGCATGGCGAAGATCGCCGAGGCGCTAGGGCTTGGGCCGGACGATGGCGTGTTCTTTGCTGCTGGCAAGGAAAGCCAGGCCGCGAAGCTTTCTGGCCTCGCGCGTACACGGGTCGGTGAGGAGCTGGGTCTGGTTGATCCCAAGCGCTTCGAATTCTGCTGGATCGTCGATTTCCCGATGTACGAATATGACGAGGACGCGAAGAAAGTCGATTTCAGCCACAACCCCTTCTCTATGCCGCAGGGCGAGTTGGAGGCGCTGGAAACCAAATCGCCACTCGATATCCTTGCCTATCAATATGATATTGTCTGCAATGGCGTCGAACTCTCAAGCGGCGCGATCCGGAACCACAAGCCCGAGATCATGTACAAGGCGTTCGAGATCGCCGGGTATAGCCGCGAGGATGTCGACACCAATTTCTCGGGCATGATCAATGCGTTCAAATTCGGCGCGCCGCCGCACGGCGGCTCCGCGCCGGGCGTCGACCGCATCGTCATGTTGCTCGCCGACGAACCGAATATCCGCGAGGTCGTCGTCTTCCCGATGACGCAGAAGGCCGAGGATCTGATGATGAGTGCCCCGGCGCCGGCAACGCTAAAGCAGCTCCGCGAACTCAATATCCGTGTTGTCGAGCAGCAGAAGAGCTGACGACGCTGTCCCAATCCCCAACAGGGTTAACCTCGTTTTCACCTTCCCGGCCATGCCCGCTTGCGCTTAAGGTGAAATGATGGGGATAGATCTGAAGCAATTCGAACGCGGCGAAAAGTTCGACGGCGATTATGACGCCGAGATGAAGAAGCTGCAGGAGCGGCTCGCCCGCATCCAGGTTGCGCACATCGTTCACAAGAAGCGCAGCATCATCCTGTTCGAGGGCTGGGACACGGCGGGGAAGGGCGGCGCGATCCAGCGGCTCACGTCGCAATGGGATCCGCGCTATTTCGAGGTCTGGCCGATCGCCGCGCCCAGCGTCGGCGAAAAGGACCGGCATTTCCTCTGGCGATTCTGGAATCGCTTGCCCGAACATGGCGACATCGCCGTGTTCGACCGGAGCTGGTACGGTCGCGTGCTGGTCGAGCGGGTCGAGGGTTTCGCGACCGAGGCGCAGTGGAAGCGCGGTTATGATGAAATCAACGAGTTCGAGGCCCAGCAGAAGGACGACGGCACCGCCATCGTGAAGCTGTTCCTTCATATCACCCAGCAGACCCAGGACGAGCGGCTGGCCAAGCGGCTGCAGGATCCGTGGAAGCGCTGGAAGGTCAACGCCGAGGATTTCCGCAACCGCGCCCGGCGTGCGGACTATCTCACAGCGATGGACGATATGTTCTCGCATACCGACACGCGCTGGGCTCCCTGGAAGATCATTGATGGCAACAACAAGAAAGCCGCCCGCATCGCCGCGCTGGGCTATATCGCTGACCGGCTCGAAGAGCATGTGTCGCTGAAACCGCCCGAACTCGACGCGCAATTGATGGCCACTGCGATGCAGGTCATTGGCGATCTGATGGACGACGACTGAGACGTCTTCCTGTCCCGAGTTCGGACGGGGTTAACCCTTTTCCGCTGCCCAGGATCCGGTTGGTTACGCTATCATTCACGAAGTTAAGTTGAGTGGCGGGAGCAGCGTGTGGGGATGAGGCATTTTTTTACCGTGCTGGCCGGCGTCTTCCTGTCGCTTACTGCTGCCTGCACCACGCCGGGTGAAAAGGACTTCGGCTATCAGGATCGCCTCCCCGATGGTACCTATCCGGTCTATCAAGGCGGCCGCTACGGCGAATATGGTATTGGCGGGGCGGGGGCGAAGCATCTCGATCCCTGGTTGAACGGGACACAGCCGGGGCAAAGGCTGATCCTCGCATTTTTTGATCACAATTATAATGGCCGCATTGGCCTGGATCGCGCGGGCGAAGCCAATCGCTGGTTCCGCCGTTTCGCCGATCGCGATCATGATCTGCGCATTACCGACGACGAAATCAATCGCGGGCTGGTTGTGCTCGACCGCAAGCTCAGGCAGCGCGGCTTCTGACCTTCGTGCCGCCGTTGGCCACCGAACTACTGGCGGCCAGCGCCTCGGCGAGAATCCGGAATTCCTTGTCGCGCGGACTGCCCTTACGCCACGCCAGCGCGATCCGCCGCGACGGGTGATCGGCGTCAAGCGGGCGCGCCACCACATGGGTATTGTCGAGAATGCCCGCCTCGATCGCCATTTCCGGCAGCAACGTCACGCCCAGATCATTATCGACCATCTGGATGAGCGTATGCAGTGAAGTGCCGAGCATCGCGGCCTCGGCGCGCAGCTCAGGCCGATTGCAGGCGGCGAGGGCATGATCCTTGAGGCAATGCCCGTCCTCGAGCAGCAACAAGCGCCGCTCGTCGATCGCATCGGGATGGATGCTGCTTGGCAGTTTGGCCAGGTCCTGCTCGGGAAAAGCGACGAACAGTCTGTCCTCGAACAGATCGACTGTTTCCACGTCGCCGCAATGGTAAGGCAGCGCGAGCAGCACGCAATCGACATGACCGCGATGGAGTGAATCGCAGGCAGCGCTGGTCGTCTCCTCGCGCAGGTAAAGCTTGAGGTCGGGCCATTCGGATCGCAGTCGGGGCAGAATGCGGGGCAACAGAAAGGGTGCGATCGTCGGAATCACCCCCATGCGAAGTTCGCCTGAGAGCGGCTTGCCGGCGGCGCGGGCCAATTCGGCCAAGTCTTCCGCCTCCCGCAGCACCCGTCGCGCCTTGTCGGCAATCTTCAGACCGATCGGGGTGAAGCCGACCACGCGGCGAGTACGCTCCACCAAGGTGATGCCGACGAGCGATTCCAGCTCGCGCAACCCTGCCGACAATGTCGATTGCGTGACGAAGCAGGCATCGGCCGCGCGGCCGAAATGACCATGATCGGCAAGCGCGACCAGATATTGCAGCTGCTTCAGCGTTGGCAAATAGGTGCTCACGACGCTCCCTTAATCGTATAATTCGATCAATTCCGCATTATTAATCATTTTCTTCGCAAATTTCCAGACTCAATCGATCCGGGGTCGGTTGCACATCTGGAAATTGGGACGGTGTATCTCTAAATGCCGGGAACGTCGGTGAGGGAGGCCGCAAACATGTTCGGCGGATTGATAGCCTATCTGGATTCGATCAAGGATCGCGATCCCGCACCGCGCAGTCGTTGGGAGATCATGCTGTATCCAGGCGTGCTCGCGCTGGCCTTGCATCGCCTCGCGCACTGGTTCTACAAAGGCGAGCTTTATTTCCTTGCGCGGTTCGTGAACCATTTCGCGCGCTGCCTCACCGCCATCGATATTCATCCCGGCGCTAAGATTGGCCGGTTTTTCTTCATCGACCATGGCTTCACAGTGATCGGCGAGACCGCCGAAATTGGCGATAACGTCACCATCTACCAATGCGTCACGCTGGGCGGGACCAACCCGGCCAATGGCATAGCCGGCAAGCGCCATCCGACGATTAGTGATAACGTCATCATCGGTTCGGGCGCGCAGGTGCTTGGGCCGATCACGGTCGGCGTGGGTGCGAAGATCGGTGCGAATGCCGTGGTGACGCGCGATGTGCCGGAGGGCGCCGTGATGACCGGCATTCCGGCACGCCCCACGCTGGTCGACGCAACCGAATATCAGAAGGCGTTTGTGCCTTATGGCACGCCTTGCGCTGAACGCTTTGATCCGCAAACCCAACAGCTCGAACTGCTGAAGTGCGAAGTTGAGCAACTCCGCGCCCGACTGGCCGAGTTGATCGATACCCGTGAGACGAAGGCCTCGCCAAGGAAACGCGATTCTGCGTGACGGCGAGCATAACGCCTTTCCCCACGCCCAGCCGCGCGCTTCAGGTTGGTTTTGACAGGATCGAGCTGACCCGTATCCTCGATCTTTACGGCCGCATGGTAGCGGCGGGGCACTGGCGCGATTATGCGATCGAGCTGGGTCGCGACGCCGCCATATTCGCTGCCTTCCGCCGTACCGCCGAGCGCCCCGAATATCGCATCGAAAAGCGCCCGGAGCTGCGCAGCCGTCAAGGCATGTGGGCGCTGGTGGGCGAGGGCGGCCATGTCCTGAAGCGCGGACACGAACTCAACCCGGTGCTGGCTCCGGTCGAACGCAAGCTGCTCAAGATAGTCGAGGATTAGGCGGTAGCGTCAGCGTCCAGCGCGTAACCGGCTGAGCGTACCGTCCGGATCACATCGGCGCAGGCGCCAACATTGATTGCTTTCCGAAGGCGCCGGATATGAACGTCCACAGTGCGCGGCTCGATGTCCGAATCCCGGCCCCACACTGAATCCAGCAGCCGTTCGCGCGAAAAGACACGACCCGGATGTTCCAGGAAATGCTTGAGCAGCCGGAACTCGGTTGGCCCGAGCGGTACGGTGATCCCGGCGCGGCGCACCTTGTGGCTGACCGTGTCCATCTCGATGTCCGAATAGAGCAGTTGCTCGCCCGCCAGCGCTGGCCGCACGCGACGCAACACAGCCTGGACGCGGGCTACCAACTCACGCGGTGAGAAGGGCTTGGTTACATAATCGTCCGCCCCGGTTTCGAGACCGCGCACCCGATCCTCTTCCTCGCCGCGTGCCGTGAGCATGATGATCGGCACGTTGGCGGTATCCGGAATGCGCCGCAGCCGGCGGCACACCTCGATGCCCGACAACCCCTCGATCATCCAGTCGAGCAGGACGAGATCGGGCGGGCTCTCGCGAGCGAGGAGCAAAGCCTCCTCGCCGTCGGCGGTATGTTCGACCTCGAAATCCTCGCGTTCGAGGTTCCAGGTCAGCAACTCGACTAGGGACTGATCGTCCTCGACGAGCAGGATACGCGCACGCGACATCGTCTTAGCTGGCTCCCACCAGGGCATCCCCGCCCTTTGTGCGTTCGCCCAGCTGCTCACCAGTGGCGGCATAATAGACCATTTCGGCGATATTGGTGGCGTGATCGCCGATCCGCTCCAGATTCTTGCCGATGAACAGCAGATGGGTCGAAGCTGTAATGGTGTGCGGATTTTCCATCATGTGGGTCAGCAGCGTGCGGAACAGGCTGTTGTAGAAATCGTCAACCTCCCGGTCGCGTTCATGCACGTCGGTCGCCAGCTTGGCATCGCGCGCGGCGAAGGCGTCCAGTACGTCGCGCACCATCTTGCTGACCGCGCGGCCCATTGCGGGGAGCAACGCCATCGCCTCGATGTCCCGGGTCTCGGCGATCACCGGAACGCGCTTGGCGATGTTCTTCGCATAGTCGCCGATCCGTTCGACGATGCCGCCAATCTTCATCGCGGCAAGCACTTCGCGCAGATCGTCCGCCATTGGCGCACGCAACGCGATCAGGCGCACCACGAGCCGGTCGATATCGGCCTCCAGCGCGTCGATTTGGCGATCGGCCTCGATCACCTTGCCGGCGCTGGCGACATCGCGCCGCTGAAGCGCCGTCATCGCCATGTCGATCGCCGCTTCGGCGCGGCCGCCCATTTCGGAGATGATCGCCCGCAGCTCGGAAAGATCGTCGTCGAACGCTTTTACGGTATGTCCTGTGGTGGCCATAATCTCTCCGTCAGCCGTACCGGCCGGTGATGTAATCTTTGGTCCGCACTTCGCGCGGATTGGTGAAGATCTCGGACGTGTCGCCATATTCGAC
>CAYLIK010000005.1:34818-41436 GCA_964383565.1 uncultured Sphingomonadaceae bacterium | reverse complement strand
CGCCGTCGCGGTTGCGATCCCGGCGCAGAACCGCCGCCCAGGCGTCCTCGAAATCAATGCTGGCTGGCGAATCGATCTTTTCCATCCCCACAATGTGGGACATGGCTTTCCGCAATTCATCCCGCCGCTTGCGTTCAAAGGGCGGAGGCATCTTGCATCGCAACAGATGCCCTGCTACGCGGCCCGCGAAACATGCGGGGACGCCCTAAAAGGCGCCCCCTTTTCTGCATGGGTCGCATCCAAGGGGACGAGAACAGCGTGGAACATTCCGGCGGCATTCAGGCTAGCCTCAGCGGGCGCTACGCAATGGCGCTCTTCGAACTGGCCCGTGATGCGAAGCAGATCGATGCCGTGTCGGCGAGCCTCGCCAACATCAAGACCGCACTCGCCGAATCGGAAGAGTTCCGTCAGCTGACCTCCAGCCCGCTGGTATCACGCGACGAAGCGATCAAGGCGACCGCCGCCCTTACCTCGGCGTTGAAGCTCGACGATCTGACCGCAAAGTTCCTCGGCACGCTGGCGACCAATCGCCGGCTTGGCCAGCTTGGCGCCGTCATCCGCGCCTTCAATCAGCTGGCGGCCCAGCATCGCGGCGAAACGACGGCGATCGTCACCTCCGCGCATCCTCTAGGCGACGATCAGGTCGCTTCGCTCAAGGCCAAGCTGAAGGCCGAGCTGAAGCGTGACGTCGCGCTCGATCTCAACGTCGATCCCGAAATCCTCGGCGGCCTCATCGTCAAGGTGGGCAGTCGCCAGGTCGATGGTTCGATCCGCACCAAACTCAACACCCTCGCCAAGGCGATGAAAGGCTGAACATGGATATCCGCGCCGCTGAAATTTCGAAGGTCATCAAGGAGCAGATCGCGAGCTTCGGCTCCGAAGCCCAGGTCTCCGAAGTCGGTCAGGTTCTCTCGGTTGGCGACGGTATCGCCCGCATCCACGGCCTCGACAATGTCCAGGCCGGTGAGATGATCGAATTCTCTAACGGTATCAAGGGCATGGCCCTCAACCTCGAGGCCGACAATGTCGGCGCCGTGATCTTCGGTAGCGATGCCGAGATCAAGGAAGGCGATGTCGTCAAGCGCACCGGCACCATCGTGGACGTGCCCGTCGGCAAGGGTCTGCTCGGCCGCGTGGTCGACGGCCTCGGCAATCCGATCGACGGCAAAGGCCCAATCGTCACCGATCAGCGCAGCCGCGTCGAAGTGAAGGCTCCCGGCATCATCCCGCGCAAGTCGGTGCATGAGCCGGTGCAAACCGGCCTCAAGGCGCTCGACGCGCTCGTTCCCGTCGGCCGTGGCCAGCGCGAACTCATCATCGGCGATCGCCAGACCGGCAAGACCGCCGTCGCGCTCGACACCTTCATCAACCAGCGCGAAACCAACAAGACCGACGACGACACGAAGAAGCTGTTCTGCATCTACGTTGCGATCGGCCAGAAGCGTTCGACGGTCGCCCAGATCGTCCGCGCGCTCGAGGAAAATGGCGCGATGGAATATACCATCGTCGTCGCCGCGACCGCATCCGAGCCGGCTCCGCTGCAATATCTCGCGCCTTACACCGGCGTCGCGATGGGCGAATATTTCCGCGACAACGGCATGCACGCCGTCATCGTTTATGACGATCTGTCCAAGCAGGCCGTGGCTTACCGGCAGATGTCGCTGCTGCTGCGCCGCCCGCCGGGCCGCGAAGCCTATCCCGGCGACGTCTTCTATCTCCACTCGCGCCTGCTCGAGCGCGCCGCCAAGCTCAACGACGCCAACGGCAACGGCTCGCTGACCGCGCTGCCGATCATCGAGACCCAGGCCGGCGACGTGTCCGCCTACATTCCGACCAACGTGATCTCGATCACCGACGGCCAGATCTTCCTCGAAACCGACCTTTTCTATCAGGGCATCCGCCCCGCGATTAACGTCGGCCTCTCGGTCAGCCGCGTTGGTTCCGCCGCGCAGACCAAGGCGATGAAGAAAGTCGCCGGATCGATCAAGCTGGAGCTGGCGCAGTATCGCGAAATGGCTGCCTTCGCGCAGTTCGGCTCGGATCTGGACGCCTCGACCCAAAAGCTGCTCAACCGCGGCGCGCGCCTGACCGAGCTGCTCAAGCAGCCACAGTTCCAGCCGCTGCCGTTCGAAGAACAGGTCGCCTCGATCTTTGCTGGCGTGAACGGCTATCTCGACGGCATTCCGGTCAACGCGATCGTCCGCTACGAAGCCGGCCTACTGGCGGATCTTCGTTCCAAGCATGCCGACGTGCTGAAGGGCATCCGCGAGACCAAGGATCTCGGCGATGACCTCAAGGCGAAGCTGAAGGATGCCGTCGAGGCGTTCACGAAGACGTTTGCATAAGGCGCGCGCGTGAATCCCGAGCACAGCCTTCTTGCCTGGACGATCCTTGCGATCGCGCTGGTGCTTGCCCCCGGACCCGACACCATATTGGTCGCCGGGCAGGCAGCGCGTCGCGGGTTCCGCTCGGGCATGGCAGCAGCTGGCGGAATCCTGGTCGGCGGCATTTTCTACATGCTGCTCTGCGGCTTCGGCTTTCTCTCGATGCTCAATCTCGTCCCTGGACTTTTCACGGTCGTGAAGGTTGCCGGCGCGCTCTACCTTACCTGGCTCGGCATTCAGCTGTTGCGGGGCGCGATCAAGCCGAAGGCGAATGAAGAAAAGCAAGTCGCGCTTGGGGCGCCATTCCGTCAGGGCTTCTGGAGCACCGTGCTCAATCCGAAGATCGCGATATTCTTCCTTGCGGCATTGCCGCAGTTCGTCGGCAACGGTCCGGGCGCACCGCTATACGGCATGCTCCTGATCGGTATCGTCTATGCCATCGGCATGGTCTGGTGCACGGTTATCGCAACGGTTGCCGCGCATGCCGGCCGCAAGGTTGGCAACAGCAGCGCGCTGCGTTGGTTCGAAGGCGTGCTCGGCGCCGCATTCATTGGTTTGGCTGGCCGTCTGGCCCTGGTTCGGAACGCGTAAGGCATGGCAAGTCTCAAGGCCCTTAAAATTCGCATCGCCTCGGTCAAATCGACCCAGAAGATCACTAAGGCGATGAAGATGGTGGCCGCCGCCAAACTCCGTCGCGCGCAGCAGGCGGCTGAGGCCGGTCGTCCCTATTCGGTGCGCCTTGCCGCCGTGATGGCAAGCCTCGCCTCCAAGGTTTCGGTCGGCCCTGAATCGCCGAAGCTGCTCGCCGGTACCGGCAAGGACGACATCCACCTGCTGGTGGTCGCGACCTCCGAGCGCGGCCTCGCCGGCGCATTCAACGCCAATATCGTCAAGCTGGCCCGCAAGACCGCTGACGAGCTGATCGCTCAGGGCAAGCAGGTCCGCTTCTACCTGATCGGCAAGAAGGGCCGCGCCGTGATCTCGCGGCTCTATCCGGGCAAGATCGTCCATCAGGTCGATCAGACCCACATCAAGAATGTCCGCTTCTCGGACGCACATGAGGTCTCGGAGGATCTGATCCAGCGCTATTATGCTGGTGAGTTCGATGTCGCCCACCTGTTCTTCGCCCGCTTCCAGTCGGCGCTGGTGCAGGAGCCCACCGAGCTTCAGATCATCCCCGTTCCGCTGACGGCCGATAGCGGCGCTGCCCCGCAGGGTGCTGCGGCGTCTCCGGAATATGAACCGGACGAGGAGGAAATCCTCGCCGATCTGCTGCCGCGCAACGTCGCGATCCAGCTGTTCCGCGCGATGCTGGAAAATGCAGCGTCCGAACAGGGCAGCCGCATGACCGCGATGGACAACGCCACGCGCAATGCGGGCGACATGATCAACAAGCTGACGATCCAGTACAACCGCACCCGCCAGGCCGCGATCACGACCGAGCTGGTGGAAATCATTTCTGGCGCTGAGGCGCTGTGATGATGGCGACCATGATCGCATTGGCAGCTGCCGGAAGCATTACAACGCCGACCGAAGTGCCACTCGTCGATCTCGATCATGATGCTTTTGTTACGATGAATTTGGTCATCGGGAATGAGGGCAAGCTGGCATCGTGCCAAGTTATCGAAACTGATGCGCCGGAAGCTTTTCAAAAAGCTGCCTGTGGTGCGATGTTAGAAAGAGCACGCTTCAACGATAAGGGACAGAGCGCCTCTGCCGGAGCGGAAAAGAAAATGACCATGAGGTTCACTGCCGGGAGGCACCCACTCGATCAAACAAATCAATGGGATGCTTATCTCAAGATTTTACCCAACGCGACCAGCGCACCAGCTGCTACGCACTGAAGATTAGAAGGCAAGGAAAGCTACGATGGCAACCGCAACCACCAACAATGTCGGCCGCATCAGCCAGGTCATCGGCGCCGTCGTCGACGTGACCTTTGGCGACACCCTGCCGGCGATCCTGTCCGCGCTCGAGACCAGCAACAACGGCAACCGCCTTGTCCTCGAAGTCGCGCAGCATCTCGGCGAAAGCACCGTCCGCACGATCGCGATGGACTCGACCGAAGGTCTTACCCGCGGCCAGGAAGTCACCGACACCGGCTCGCAGATCCGCGTGCCCGTCGGCCCGATGACGCTCGGCCGCATCCTCAACGTCATCGGCGAGCCGATTGACGAGCGTGGACCGGTCAATGCCGAAACCACCGCCCCGATCCATGCCGAGGCTCCGCTGTTCGTCGACCAGTCGACCGAGACCAGCATCCTCGTCACCGGCATCAAGGTGATCGATCTGCTCGCGCCCTATGCGAAGGGCGGCAAGATCGGCCTGTTCGGCGGCGCCGGCGTGGGCAAGACCGTGCTCATTCAGGAACTGATCAACAACATCGCCAAGGGCCATGGCGGCACCTCGGTGTTCGCGGGCGTTGGCGAGCGGACCCGTGAGGGCAACGATCTCTATCACGAGTTCCTCGACGCCGGCGTTATCGCCAAGGACGCCGACGGCAACCCGACGCCGGAAGGCTCCAAGGTGGCGCTCGTGTTCGGCCAGATGAACGAGCCGCCGGGCGCCCGCGCCCGCGTCGCGCTTTCGGGCCTGACGATTGCTGAATATTTCCGCGACGTCGAGGGCCAGGACGTGCTGTTCTTCGTCGACAACATCTTCCGCTTCACCCAGGCGGGCTCGGAAGTGTCCGCTCTGCTCGGCCGTATTCCTTCGGCCGTGGGCTATCAGCCGACGCTCTCCACGGACATGGGTCAGCTGCAGGAGCGCATTACCTCGACCAACAAGGGTTCGATCACCTCGGTGCAGGCCATTTACGTCCCCGCCGACGATTTGACCGATCCTGCGCCTGCCACCTCCTTCGCCCACTTGGACGCCACGACCGTGCTGTCGCGCGCGATCTCGGAGCTTGGCATCTATCCGGCGGTCGATCCGCTCGACTCCACCTCGCGCGTGCTTGAGCCGCGCGTCGTCGGCCAGGAGCATTACGAGACCGCCCGCGCGGTTCAGGAAACGCTGCAGAAGTACAAGTCGCTGCAGGACATCATCGCCATTCTCGGCATGGACGAGCTTTCGGAAGAGGACAAACTCACCGTCAGCCGCGCCCGCAAGATCCAGCGCTTCCTGTCGCAGCCGTTCCACGTCGCCGAAGTCTTCACCGGCATCCCCGGCAAGTTCGTCGCGATCGAGGATACCGTTAAGTCGTTCAAGGCAGTCGTCGACGGCGAATATGACCACCTGCCCGAGGCAGCCTTCTACATGGTCGGCGGCATCGACGAGGCCACCGAAAAGGCCAAGAAGCTCGCCGAGGCGGCGTAAAAGTACCTTCCCCTCCCTTTCAAGGGAGGGGATTGAGGGGTGGGTGCGAGCGAAGCGAGCCTCATCTCTGACTCACCCACCCCAACCCCTCCCTTGAAAGGGAGGGGCTAAGGAATGAAAATGGCACTGCACTTCGAACTCGTGACCCCGGAAAAGCTCGTCAGCTCGGAGGACGTCTACATGGTCGTCGTCCCCGGCGGAGAGGGCGATTTCGGCGTGCTTGAGGGCCATGCGCCGCTGATGTCCACCGTCCGCAATGGCGAACTCGTGGTCTATTCCGCACCCAACACGGTCTCACACCGCATCCAGGTCGAAGGCGGCTTCGCCGAGGTCAACGAAAAAGGCCTGACCGTCCTCGCCGAAAAGGCCGTCGAAGCGGCATAAAAACCTTCTCCCTCCGGGAGAAGGATACGAAGCCTTGCCGGCTTGCCGGTTAGGCGAAGTTGGATGAGGGGTTACGAACCCTCGAAACGCAGAATCCCTCACCAAGCTGCCAAGTCTGCGCATCCCTCTCCCTCAAGGAGAGGTTTGAATGCCAGCCCACCCCGCAAAACCATTTTCCTACACCGATAACTTCATGCCATGCCGCTCATGGCTCTTTGAAATCGTCGGAAAACCGCCATTTTGCGCATTCTGCCTTATGCGTCATGCGTGATGATTGTGAAGTTATCGCCTCAGAAAACTGTAAGTATCTGAATACTAATGACTTTTCGGAAGAATACCTCCGTCGACAGTGTGCCTTTAGTGTGAACTTTGCCACTTTTCCTGGCAATTTCACCCCTCCCCGCGCACAACCTTGGTCGCCATCAGGATCGACGTGGTCGTCTTCTCGACGCCCTCCAGCATTCCAATGCGGTCAACCACGTCATTCAGCGTGGACACGCCCTCCGCCTCGACCAACGCGATCATGTCATAT
>CAYLIK010000005.1:26197-34808 GCA_964383565.1 uncultured Sphingomonadaceae bacterium | reverse complement strand
CCGCTGATGGCGTGAAGCACGATCAGTTCCGGCATCGCCATCAGCTTGCGCTCCAGCGCAAGCGTCAGTCGGGGCGCGACCTTCAGCATCACCTGCGCGCGGATCAGTCGCTCGTCATAATCGGCGCCCAACCGGACCGTGTAGCCGGCGATCACCCCATCACGTTCCAGCCGCTCCATCCGGCCGTAAATGCTGGCGCGCGACAGGCCCAGCGCGTGCGCGAGACTGGTGATCGGCTGCCGCGCGTCTTCCCGGAGCAGGGCGATCAAGCGCCGGTCCAGCGCGTCGATTCCCACTTTGTCGTTCTTTGATGTCATTCTGTAACGATATAGGCTTCGAAACGACAATTTGCACGCTTCATTTTGGACGACCCTCGCCGGTAGACTGGCCCAAACGAGGAGATCATAATGAAAGACATCGCGCTTATCGGAGCAGGGCAGATCGGGGAGACGATCGCATCGCTGCTTACCGGTGTCGGCTATCGCCTCACAGTCGCGGATCGCGATCCCGCGCAGCTCGCCCGGATTGCCGCCAACCCTCGCGTCACGACCCGGCAGATCGACGTCCTCGACGAAACCGCCCTTGGCGAGGTTCTCAAGGATAAGTTCGCCGTACTCTCGGCCATGCCCCATGGCGTCACCGGCGCAGTGGCGGTGGCCGCGCGCAGGGCCGGCGTCCATTATCTCGATCTTACCGAGGATGTAGCCACCACTCGGCTCGCAAAGGAACTCGCCAAGGACTCCACCACGGCGTTCATCCCGCAATGCGGCCTCGCCCCCGGTTTCGTGTCGATCGCTGCGGCTGACCTCGCCCGTCGCTTCGATACTCTCGAGAGCCTGAGATTGCGCGTGGGCGCCCTGCCCCAGTTCCCCTCCAACGCACTCAACTACAACCTCACCTGGTCCACCGACGGGCTTATCAACGAATATGACCAGCCCTGCGAAGCGATCGTCGGCGGGAGCATGTGCGAAGTGCAGGCGCTCGACGGCCTTGAAGGCTTTTCACTCGACGGGGTCCGCTACGAAGCGTTCAACACCTCGGGCGGGCTCGGCACATTGGCCGAAACACTGGCGGGCCAGGTCCAGGAGCTCAATTACAAGACGATCCGCTATCCGGGCCATCGCGACATCGCCAAGATCCTGGTTCAGGATCTCCGCCTCGGCGAGCGTCGCGAGCTGCTCAAGGACATCTTCGAATATGCGCTGCCCACGACAATGCAGGACGTGGTGCTGATCTTCGTCACCGCGAGCGGCCATATCGGCGGCCGTTTCGTGCAGCAGAGCTACGCCAACAAGGTCTTCAGCGCACCGGTCCAGGGCGTCGACCGGACCGCGATCCAGATCACCACGGCCGGCGGCATCTGTGCAGTGCTGGACATGCTCGCCCAGAATAAGCTGCCGCAATCGGGATTGATCCGGCAGGAAGACATTCCGCTCGCCGCCTTCCTCTCCAACCGTTTCGGCAAGGCCTATGCCGGGGGTATCGATCTGATCCCTTTGGAGAAGGCCGCATGATGGCGACTGCATTGAACCAGCAGGACCATGCGGGCGCGGAGGCTGCTCGCCTGCTGCGGGAAATGGGCCTGGCGCTGCCAGATAGCGGGCTGGCGCTGACCAGCCCGATCGATGGCTCTGCCATGCCCGGCATAGCGTCCATCGATGCTGCCGGTGTCAGCGCCGCGATAGCGCAATCAGTTACGGCCTTTCACGAGTGGCGTAGCGTACCACCGCCGATCCGGGGCGAACTGGTCCGGCGTCTTGGCGCTGAACTGCGCACGCACAAGGACGCGCTTGGCCGGCTCGTCACAATCGAAATGGGCAAGCCGATCTCGGAGGGGCTCGGCGAAGTCCAGGAAATGATCGACATCTGCGATTTCGCGGTCGGCCTGTCGCGCCAACTCCATGGCCTCACCATAGCCTCCGAGCGGCCATCGCATCACATGCGCGAGATGTGGCATCCATTGGGTCCGGTGGGGATCATCTCCGCGTTCAACTTCCCGGTGGCGGTCTGGGCCTGGAATGCGGCGCTGGCCCTGATCTGTGGTGACAGCATATTGTGGAAACCTTCTGAGAAGACTCCGCTTTCCGCTTATGCGGCACACGGCCTTCTAACCCGCGTTATCGCTGATTTCGAGCAAGCGCCTCGCAACCTGTCCCAGCTCCTGATCGGCGGGCGCGACGCCGGTGAAGTCATGGTCGCCGATCCGCGCGTGCCACTCATCTCGGCAACGGGAAGCACCGCCATGGGCCGGGCGGTGGGCGTGCGTGTCGCCGAACGGTTCGGACGCAGCCTGCTCGAGTTGGGCGGCAATGCCGCCACGATCGTTGGTCCTTCGGCTGATCTCGACCTAGCCGTACGCGCGATCACCTTCGGCGCCGCCGGGACAACGGGTCAGCGCTGCACGACCATGCGCCGGCTGATCGTTCATGACAGCATCTATGATCAATTGATCGATCGTCTGAAGCGCGCCTTTGCCAGCCTGCCGATCGGTGATCCGCGCGATCCCGCGATGCTGATCGGTCCGCTGATTGACGAGCGCGCCCTGCAATCGATGGAGCGCGCCATCGACCGTGCACGCGCCGATGGCGGCGTCGTGACCGGCGGCGAAAAGCGCGGCAGTCTCTATGTTGGGCCGGCTATCGTCGAAATGCCGGCACAGACAGCAATCGTGCGCGAAGAAACCTTTGCTCCGATCCTTTACGTAATTCGTTACAATAGCTTGCATGATGCAATTGCCATGCTGCGCGACGTTCCACAGGGGCTGTCCTCTTCGATCATCACAACCGATTTGCGGGAGGCGGAAACATTTCTGTCCGCAACGGGTTCCGATTGTGGAATTGCGAATGTGAACATGGGGACATCGGGCGCTGAGATCGGCGGCGCCTTTGGAGGCGAGAAGGAAACCGGGGGTGGCCGGGAATCCGGATCAGACGCCTGGAGGGCCTATATGCGGCGGCAAACCCAGAATGTGAATTACGGTCGGGAACTGCCGCTTGCACAAGGAGTGGTATTCGATGTTTGACACCCTCGCCGACGATGCACTGAGCCCGCTGATCCGACCGCATTTGCCGATGCAGTATCGCTATCTGCTCGATATTGTCCGGGTCGATCCGGAAGTATCCGCCGGAGCAGGCGACACGGCATCCCGCGGCGCGATCACGCAGGCGCTCCACGTGCTGCTGCTCGCCGATCTGATCGACCGGACGCCTACCGCCGCTGCCTATGTCAACGATCTGAACGCGCGTGGCGAAACGCTGACTTTGGATCATGGCGCGTTGCGCACGATCGATCTTGCAGGGATGGGGACGCTGCCGGCAGGCCGACGGGCGATCGGGCGTATCCTGGAGCCGCTCGGCTATTTCGAAAACAACCGCTACCCGCTCGATCGCCTGGGCATGACGGGCTTTTCCTACACGCATCGCGATTTCCCGGAAACCCTGCCGCAATTCTTCGTCAGCGAGTTGCATGTCGAACGCTTCTCACCCCGGTTCCAGCAAGCGATCGCTCGGGTGACAGCTGAATCCGAAGATCCGCTCGACGCTGTATCGATCGATCGGCTGCTCCGCCTCCGGCGCGATCAGCGCTTACCGATCGGTGAGGCGATTGAGCTTCTGCCCGTGCTGGTCGCTAGCTTTGACCGGCAACATGGCGATCCCCGACTGGACGACTATGAAACGCTGCTGGCCGAATCCGCCGAGGCCGCCTGGATCGCGACGGAAGGCAACAGCTTCAACCACGCCACCCACCGCGTGCCTGATCTCCGAAAGCTGGTCGCCGAGCAGCGTTTGCGTGGACGGCCGATGAAGCCGAAGATCGAGGTCTCGCGCTCCGGGCGTGTCCAGCAGACCGCTTATCGGGCCGATACGGTCGAGAGGCGCTTCGTCGATGGCAACGATCTTGTCGTCAGAACCGTGCCGGGCTCGTTTTTCGAGTTCATCCAGCGCAGCACGGTTGTCGACGAAAGCGGCAGGCGACGGTTGGATCTCAGCTTCGACAGCGGCAATGCTCAGGGCATTTTCAAGATGACCGCCGCCTGAGGCTCAAGGCCTCAAGCGACAGCGCCGTGGCAATGTTTGTACTTCTGCCCTGATCCGCAGGGGCAAGGCTGGTTGCGGCCCACCTTGCCGGCCCATTCCGCAGGATCTTCGCCAAATTCATCGGGCAGGGTCGATGGTGAGAAGGTCATCGGCGCGATCCTGGTGGTGACGAGTCCCAGGCTGGAAAGACCATAATCGCCGGTATCGTCTTCGCCCGTCAGCGGATCAATATGGGTGGTGATGAATCCGGGCATTGCGGGCGCGGGTTCACCCGGCGCGTTGAACTGGGCGTGAGCGATGATGCGCGTCACATCCTCACGGATCGCGCCGAGCATGCGCTCGAACAATGCAAAGGCTTCCTGCTTATATTCGTTTATCGGGGTCTTCTGCGCATAGGCGCGAAGATGGATCACCGAGCGCAAGCTATCGAGCGTCGCCAGATGCTCCTTCCAATGATGGTCGAGCGACTGGAGCATGATGTTCTTTTCGACCGAATGCCAGGCGTCCTTCTCGAGCGATGCGGCCTTGGCGTCTGCTGCGGCATCGGCCGCAGCCTGGATACGTTCGGCCAGCATCTCGGGATCGACGGCCTCTTCCTTGAGCCAATCGTCGATCGGCAGGTCGAGCGCCAGCAATTCAGCGACATTCTGCTTAAGCCCGTCGACATTCCATTGTTCCGGATAACTATTCGGCGGGCAGGCCGAACCTACGATCGCGTTGACCGTATCGGCGCGCATATCGATCACGACATCATCGACCGCATCAGCATCCATGATATCCGACCGCTGCTCGTAGACGACCTTGCGCTGATCATTCATCACGTCGTCATATTCGACGACCTGCTTGCGGATATCGTAGTTGCGTGCCTCGACCTTGCCTTGTGCAGTCTGGATCGCCTTGGAGATCCACTTCGAGACGATCGCTTCGCCATCCTCCAGATTGCTGTTCATCATCCGCGCGAACATCGTCTGCGGGCCGAAGATGCGCAGCAGATCATCGTCGAGCGAGAGATAGAAACGCGACAAACCGGGATCACCCTGACGTCCTGAACGGCCACGCAACTGATTGTCGATGCGCCGGGCCTCGTGCCGCTCGGTCCCAAGCACAAAAAGGCCGCCGGCCGCCAGAACCTGCTGCTTCTCGGCTTCGATCTCGGCCTTGAATCGCGCAATCTCTGCGTCACGTTTCGGGCCTTCTTCAACCCCTTGCAGTTCGTCTTCGATACGGAAATCGAGGTTTCCGCCCAGCTGGATATCCGTACCTCGACCGGCCATGTTGGTCGCAATCGTCACCGCGCCCAGCCGCCCGGCCTGCGCCACGATATGCGCTTCCTGCTCATGGTAGCGCGCGTTCAGGACCTTGTGCGGCACATTCTCCTTCTGGAGGAATTCGGACAGCATCTCGGACTTTTCGATCGACACCGTGCCGACGAGGACCGGCTGGCCGCGCTCGGCGGCTTCGCGGATCGCCTTGGTGATCGCGCCGAACTTGTCGTTGATATTCTTGTAGAACTCGTCCTCTTCGTCGATCCGCTGGACCGGCACGTTGGTCGGGATCGTCACCACGTTCATCTTATAGATCTGGTAGAATTCCGGCGCCTCGGTCGCCGCGGTGCCGGTCATGCCCGACAGCTTGGGATACATGCGGAAGAAATTCTGGAAGGTGATCGAGGCAAGCGTCTGGTTTTCCGGCTCGATCTCGACGCCTTCCTTGGCCTCGACCGCCTGGTGCAGGCCATCCGACCAGCGGCGACCGTCCATCATGCGGCCAGTGAATTCATCGATAATGATGACCTTGCCGCCCTTGACGATGTAATCGATGTCGCGCTTGAACATCACATTGGCGCGCAGACCCTGGTTCAGATGGTGCACCACCTGCGTATTCTCGAAATCGTAGAGATTGGTGCCTTCGAGAAGCCCCGCAGCCTCAAGAATGCGCTCGACCTTCTCGGTGCCATCCTCGGTCAGTACGATCGAGCGCTGCTTCTCATCCTTCTCATAGTCGATCGGATCGAGCTGCTTCACGATCGCGTCCATCGCCTTGTACAGCTCGGACTTGTCGTCGGTCGGGCCGGAGATGATCAGCGGCGTGCGCGCCTCGTCGATCAGGATCGAGTCCACCTCGTCGACAATCGCGTGGTTGAACGGCCGCTGGACCATCAGGGCGCGGTCATATTTCATATTGTCGCGGAGGTAATCGAAGCCGAACTCGTTGTTGGTGCCGTAGGTAATGTCGGCAGCGTAGCTATCGCGCCGTTCCTGATCACTGAGATTGGGAACGATCACGCCGACGGAAAGGCCGAGGAAGCGATAGACGCGCCCCATCCATTCGGAATCGCGGCTGGCGAGGTAATCATTGACGGTGACGACGTGCACGCCCTTGCCGGGCAACGCGTTGAGATAGGTGGCGAGCGTGGCGACAAGCGTCTTGCCCTCGCCGGTCCGCATCTCGGCGATCTCGCCGCGATGGAGGACGATGCCGCCGATCAACTGCACGTCGTAATGGCGCTGACCCAGCACGCGGCGGGCGGCCTCGCGAACGGTGGCGAAGGCTTCGGGGAGCAGCGCGTCCAGCTCCTCGCCAGCCGCCAGCCGCTCCCGGAACTTGACGGTCTGCTGGGCAAGCCCCTCATCATCAAGCGCGGAAATCTCAGGCTCGAGCGCGTTGATCTTCGCGACGATCCCGCGCAGCGACTTGACGTAGCGGTCGTTTGACGATCCGAATATGGCCTTGGCAATACCGCCGAGCATGTGCGTCCTGACTTAATAGGCGAAAGCGGGCACGGCAAAGGGCCGGCTACCCCCGCCGGAATTGGCCTGCGATTTAGGAAGCGGGGGGAAGCAAGTCAATTGAAGCGCGCGATTGGCGAGGCGTGCGGACGATAAAGTCACAAAAGTCATGGTGTCTCGCGTACACGCACGTGAGAGCGTCGCAAGTTTAGGGGGGTTAGGGTTGCACTTATGCATCCCCGTGATTGCAGCGGGAAGGTTATGCATAAGCATGTACTCCGGCGAAGACCGGAGTGCAGGAGTGAGGCATCTGACGTCAAATACGGGACAGATCCGCCTGAACTCCGGCCTTCGCCGGAGTGCATTTCCTTTTTTGTGTTCCCAAAACGCTTGCGCAACGGTCCCGCGAAGCCGGGGTCCATTTCCAGGCGCCGACGCAGGCTCCAGCTTACGCTGGAGAACGGTTCAAGAAGCGCAGCCGAAGACCGCTCATGCGCGCATAGCTGTTCCATTCAACAGGATGGAGCAGAAGAAATCCTACATTGAAAGTTTTCTCGTATTGGGCGGGCGCAGTACCCGAGATTGGAAACGAGCAAAATCTATCATCGCTCCAATTGGGCATTTCGACGCAGCCAATCCGCGAATGCCGCGTTGCCCCGATTGCCCCGGCTGTCCCGCAACGGCACATTCGCTAAGGAAGGTTTGGCGTTCTCGCGTGGCTGCGGGTCCAATAGGACGGGCTGGAAAGGGCTTGGCGATGGCAGGTGTGATCCTTGACCGGCGTAACTGGATTTTCCTCGCGGCACTTGTGCCGGCGGGGCTGGTGGCGCTTGTCGCGACGCTGTTCCTCCGCCAGCCGGATCGACAGCCTAAGGCGCCGCCCCCGGCGCCGGTCGCGCAACAAACGGCCCCAGCCACTCCGGCCTCCTCCGCCGAAGTTGCGAAGACAAAGCAGCGCCAGCAAACCAAAGGGACGGGCAAGCCCGCGCTTCCGCCGCCCGACTTTGCGGTAAAGACGGCGCTCCAGCTTGATGGGCCGCTCGGACCCGGCGACTATGTGTGGGATGATAGCGACGTCCCCGCCGGACGAGTCGCGATCGTGGTCGATATCAAGAACGAACTGATCTACGTCTATCGCGGCGGGGACGAGATCGGGCGATCGACTCTGATCTACGGCGACGACGACAAGCCGACGCCGATCGGTGTTTTCCTGATCCTTCAGAAGAAGGCGGACCATTATTCAAAGACCTATGGCGGCGCGCCTATGCCCCACATGCTGCGGCTGACACCCGACGGGGTGGCGCTGCATGGATCACGGCTGATCCATCCCGATTATGCGACACATGGCTGCATCGGATTGCCGAGGAAGTTCGCGGCGATCCTGTTCCGCGAGGCCAAGCTCGGCGATTATGTGAAGATCACCAATGGGTGGAACCCGGCGGAGTAATAGCCCGCACCGTCATGCCAGCGAAGACTGGCATCCATGGCTCTCCCACCTGAAGACATCGCTTGAGGCGACATACATGGGCCCCAGCCTGCGCTGGGGCGCTGGGACGACAGTTATTTGGCGGCCGCTTTTTTCTTCGCTGGCGCCTTCTTGGCAGGCGCTTTTTTCGCCCTGCCCTTGCCCTTGGCCGGTCCTTTGGCGGCGCGTTCGGCGAGGAGTTCGACAGCCTTTTCCAAGGTGAGCGTTGCCGGGTCGACAGCCTTGGGGAGGGTCGCGTTGGTGGTGCCGTCGGTGACGTAGGGACCGAAGCGGCCTTCCATCAGCTTGATCTCGGCACCGTTTTCCGGGTGCGGGCCGAACGCCTTTAGCGGCTCGCGTGAGCCGCCCCTGCCCTTGCC
>CAYLIK010000005.1:0-26187 GCA_964383565.1 uncultured Sphingomonadaceae bacterium | reverse complement strand
CCCCGCCACTGGCGGCGTCGGCGAGCTTCGAGACGGCGGCGTTCATGCCGGTTTCGAACACCTCGACGGTCGATTTCAGCCGGGCATATTTGCCGTCATGCGCCAGATAGGGTCCGTATTTGCCGATGCTGGCGGTGATCGGGTTGCCGGTTTCGGGATGCTTGCCGACTTCGCGGGGAAGCGAGAGCAGCTTCAGCGCCCATTCGAGACCGAAATCTTCGGACGGGACATCCTTGGGGATCGAGGCGCGCTTGGCGTCCTTGCCGTCGCCGAGCTGCACATAAGGTCCAAAGCGGCCATTCTTGCGGGTGACGTCGAGATTGGTGGCCGGGTCCTGCCCGAGAACTTCATCCTCGCCGCCGCCATTCTCCTCGCCGCCCTTTTGCGCGAAGCGGCGGCTATATTTGCATTCGGGATAGTTGGAGCAGGCGACGAAGGCGCCGAAGCGGCCGCCCCTGAGCGACAGTCTGCCGTCGGCGCAAGCGGGGCATGCACGCGGATCAGTGCCGTCGCCCTTGTCGGGGAAGAGCCATGGGCCGAGGAATTCATCCAGCGCCGCCGTGATCTCGGAGGGCTTCTGCTCCATGACCTCGGCTGTCTTTGGCTTGAAATCCTTCCAGAAGGCATCGAGCACCGCCTGCCATTCGGCCCGTCCGCCCGAAATATCGTCGAGACTGTCCTCCAGCCCGGCTGTGAAATCATAGCTCACATAGCGTTCGAAGAAGCGCTCCAGGAAGCTGGTGACGAGGCGTCCGCTCTCATTCGGTGTGAATCGGTTCTTTTCCACCGTGACATAATCACGATCTTTAAGCGTCTGAAGAATAGAGGCATAAGTCGACGGACGACCGATCCCGAGCTCTTCCATCTTCTTGACCAGCGAGGCTTCCGAATAGCGCGGCGGCGGCTGAGTGAAATGCTGTTCGGCATCGACCGATTTCTTGGCCGGGACATCGCCGTCGTTGAGGCGCGGCAGGCGGCGGCTGTCTTCGTCCGCCTCGTCATCCCTGCCCTCTTCGTAGAGCGCGAGGTAGCCGGGAAACAGGACGACCTGCCCGGTGGCGCGCAGACCGTGCTGGCCGGTGGCGTCGGACATTTCGACAGTGGTGCGCTCGAGCCTGGCCGAGGCCATCTGGCTGGCGAGCGCGCGCTTGTAGATCAGATCATACAGCCGTGCATGATCGCCGCCGCCGGTCTTGTCCTTGGAGAAGTCGGTCGGACGGATAGCTTCGTGGGCTTCCTGTGCATTCTTGGCCTTGGCGGTATACTGGCGCGGACTATCGGGCACGTAGCCGGCGTCGTAGCGATCGGCGATGGCGTGGCGCGCGGCGGAGATGGCGCTGCCGTCCATCTGGACGCCGTCGGTCCGCATATAGGTGATCGCGCCCTGCTCGTAGAGATCCTGCGCGACGCGCATGGTGTGCATCGCCGAGAAGCCGAGCTTGCGGGCGGCCTCCTGCTGAAGCGTGGAGGTGGTGAAGGGCGCGGGCGGGTTCTTGGCGAAGGGTTTGGTCTCGACCGAGACGACGGTGAAGCGGCCAGCCTCGATATCAGCCTTGGCGCTCATGGCGTCACCTTCGGCGCCGATTGTGAGGCGATCGATCTTGTCGCCCTTCCAGCGCACGAGGCGGGAGATGAAGGGCACGCCGTCATGCTCCATATTGGCGACGACAGACCAATATTCCTGCGGCTTGAACGCTTCGATCTCGCGCTCGCGATCGACCACGAGGCGAAGTGCGACCGACTGGACTCGGCCCGCGGACTTTGCGCCGGGCAGCTTGCGCCACAGCACCGGGGAAAGCGTGAAGCCGACGAGATAATCGAGCGCGCGCCGGGCACGGTAAGCGTCGATCAGATCTTCGTCGAGTGCGCGCGGATTGGCCATCGCTTCGAGTACGGCTGGCTTGGTGATCGCGTTGAAGGTGACGCGCTGGACATCCTTGGGCAGCGCGCGGCGCTTCCTGAGCACCTCCTGGACATGCCAGCTGATCGCCTCGCCCTCGCGATCAGGATCGGTTGCGAGGATCAGCGTGTCGGCATCCTTGGCCTCGTCGGTGATCGCCTTGAGCTGCCGCGCCTTGTCGGCATAGGCCTCCCACTCCATCGCAAAGCCATTGTCAGGATCGACCGATCCGTCCTTGGCCGGCAGATCGCGCACATGGCCATAGGAGGCCAGCACGCGGTGGCCCGGCCCCAGATATTTTTCGATGGTTTTGGCCTTGGCCGGGGACTCGACGACAACAAGCTTCATAGGACTACGCATTTCCTCTCACGTACACGCGCGAGGGTGGCGGGGAGAAACGAGCGCCGTCAACCATCACGTGAGATTAGGTAGGCATCCCGTTTCGGTTCCGGTATAGCAACGACCACTAAAACGAAATCGACAGGAGAATGCGATGCCGCCTCTGTCCAAACGTCTTTTCGCGGAAATGCTCGGGACTTTCTGGCTCGTCTTCGGGGGATGCGGCGCCGCCGTGTTCGCCGCAGGCTTTCCCGAGCTTGGTATCGGTTTCGTTGGCGTAAGCCTTGCGTTCGGGCTGACCGTGCTGACCATGGCCTATTCAATCGGCCATATTTCGGGATGCCATCTCAACCCTGCCGTGACGATCGGCCTGTGGGCTGGCCGCCGCTTTCCGGTATCGGACATCGTTCCGTACATCATCGCTCAGGTCGTAGGTGCGATCATCGCAGCCGGGGTTATCCTGGCGATTGCGAAGGGCCATCCGGATTTCCTGCTTACGCCGAACGGGCTCGCGGTAAACGGATATGGCTCGCTTTCGCCCGCCGGGTTCAATCTCGCCTCGGGCCTCATCATCGAGGTGGTGCTGACCTTCGGATTCCTGATCGTGATCCTGGGATCGACCGACAGCCGCGCGCCGTCCGGGTTCGCGCCGATCGCGATCGGGCTGGCGCTGACACTCATCCACCTGATCAGCATTCCCATCACGAACACCTCCGTCAACCCGGCGCGCAGCACCGGGCCTGCGTTGTTCGTCGGTGAGGAGGCTTTGATGCAGCTGTGGCTGTTCTGGGTAGCGCCGATAGCCGGCGCGCTGATCGCAGGCGTGGTCTATCGCGGGTTCGCGGGCAAACCGCCCCTGCCGGCCGTGACTGGCGAGCAGATCTGAAGCTAGGGGGGCGGGTCAGGCCAAGCTGCCCCGCCCTCCGGCATGGCGTTCGAGCCTGCCGGCAAGCTCCAGTTCCAGCAATATGGTCTGGACGATCGCAGGCGACAGGCCGCTCTGGCGGATGATCTCGTCAACCGGCACGGGAACGGGGCCGAGAAGGGCCGTTACAGCCCTGCGTTCGCTTTCGCTGGCATCGGCTGACGGACGCTCGGCGCCATAAGCCCGCATAGGCTGAGCGACGGCGATGCCGCCAATCGGCCCGATCGCTTCGAGGATGTCGGCCGCCGACTGGATCAGCGTCGCGCCTTCGCGGATCAGGAGGTTGCAGCCCTGCGCGCGCGGATCGAGCGGTGAGCCGGGAACGGCCATCACTTCGCGGCCATATTCGCCGGCGTAACGCGCGCTGATCAACGAGCCGGACTTGGGCGCGGCCTCAACCACCACGGTTCCCAGCGCAAGGCCGGCGATGATGCGGTTGCGATAGGGAAAATGGCGGGCACGCGGCTCGGTGCCCGGAGGCTGTTCGGCGATCAGCAGGCCGCGTTCGGCGATCTCGCGCTGGAGCGCCTCATTCTCGGGCGGATAGAAGATGTCGATGCCGCCCGCCACGACCGCCACTGTGCCGCTTTCCAGAGAGCCTTGATGCGTGGCGGTATCGATGCCGCGTGCCAGGCCGGAGACGATGACAATGTTCGAACGGCCCAGTTCGGCGGAAAGCTGCCGGGCAAAGCGGACTGCCGCCGCCGAGGCGTTGCGGGCGCCGACAATCGCCACCGACCGACGTTCGAGAAGACCGAGATCGCCTTTCACAATTAGCGCCGCTGGCGCTCCGTCAACCGCATCAAGCAACGCGGGATAAAGGCCGCGCCCGGCGAGCAAATAGCGCGCACCCATGGCTGCAACCCGCTCGATCTCGCGCGTCACGTGACCAGATTCAGCGATTCGGGGAGGTGAGCCTCCGCCTCGACGAGCCAGATCGGGAATGGCGACAAGCGCGGCATCGGGCGTGCCAAATCGCGCGAGGAGCTGACGATAGGTGACGGGTCCAACCCCCGGCGTGCGGATCAGCCGCAGCCGTGCCAGGAGATCATGATCGGCGCCCCCCGGATCGAGCATCAGCCCGAGGCAGGTCGGCCGATACGCGGCTCGGTGCCGTCAAGCAGGCGCTGGATGTTCGCGCGATGCTTCCACAGGACCATCATCGCGCAGAAGATGAGCAGCAGCGTGATATCGAAACGTCCAATCGCCGAGGCGGCGACCGGACCCGCTACCGCCGCCGACATGCCACCGACCGACGAAAAGCGGGTGATCGCCATCGCGAGCAGCCAGACGGCGGCGAGGATCAGGCCGACCTTCCAGCTCAACGCCAGCGCGATGCCCAGCAGGGTGGCCACACCCTTGCCGCCGCGAAAGCGCAGCCAGACTGGATAGAGATGGCCGATAAAAGCAGCAAAACCGCCGAGCGGCGCAAGCGCCGGGGAGAAATAACCGCAGACCCAGACAGCCAGCGCGCCTTTAAGACCATCGAGCAACAGGGTTCCGGCGGCGAGCCCCTTGCGGCCGGTGCGCAGTACGTTAGTCGCGCCGATGTTGCCCGATCCAATCGTGCGCAAGTCCCCCGCGCCGGCCATTCGCGTCAGGATCAGCCCAAATGGAATCGAGCCGAGCAGGTAACCGGTCAGCAGCGCAAGCGCCGGGCCGACCCATGGATCTGTTGTCATCGGGCTCCCTCTGTTGCGCGAACATAATGATATTCCCCGTCCATGCAATTGTGATGACCCGTGAGCGGCGGATTGCATGACCGATCCGGGCTTCCTAAACGCACATCGTGAACGACGAAGATCGCCCCCTGTTACTGTTTGATTCGGGCGTGGGCGGGCTTTCCGTACTGCACGCGATTACCGAGCTGCTGCCCAAGGCGCCGATTGTCTACGTCGCGGATAATGGCGGCTTCCCTTACGGCACGAAGACCGAGGCGGAGCTCACGTCCCGCATCCCGGCGCTGCTTGGCCGGCTGGTTGAACGTTATTCGCCCCGCCTGGTGGCAATTCCGTGCAATACCGCCTCGGTAATCGCGCTTGGGCCGATCCGTACCGCGCTCAATCTGCCGGTGGTGGGCACCGTCCCTGCGATCAAGCCCGCCGCGCTTATTTCGACGACGCGCATGATCGGCGTGCTGGGCACCGAAGCGACGGTGCGCCAGCCCTATGTCGATCGCCTGTCGGCCGAATTCGCAGCCGATTGCACCGTGCTACGGCAAGGATCGGCTCCGCTGGTGCAGCTCGCCGAAGACAAGTTGAGAGGATTGCCCGTCGATCTTGCTGTTGTTGCAGCAGAGATGGACAAGCTGCTGAGCCAGCCTGGCGGTGATCGTATCGATACGGTGGTACTGGCCTGCACGCATTTTCCTTTGCTGCGGGATGAACTGCAAGCTGTCATGCCGCGCCCGATTACGCTGATCGACAGCGCCGAGGGAATCGCGCGCCGCGTCTCTTTCCTGACACAGGGCCAGACTTGGCCTCAAGAGCGCCCGCCCGGTGTTGCCGTGTTCACCGCACCGCTGGAGATTTCACCGGAGCTGAAAGCATCACTTGCATCATACGGGCTTATACGAGTGGAAATTCTCTAAAATTTCGATCACTATCATCGCCGGACGGTTCGCGCTGGCAAAGCGGGAAATGTGCTTATATTAGGCACGTGACGTGAAACGCCCGAGGAGCGGGATTTTGGACTATCAGCGCGTATTCGCCCAGGCGATCGACCGGCTGCATGCTGAGGGCCGCTACCGCGTGTTCATCGATATCCTGCGCAACAAGGGCTCGTACCCCAATGCGCGCTGCTTCGCCGGGCATAATGGGCCGAAGCCGATCACGGTGTGGTGCTCGAACGATTATCTCGCAATGGGGCAGCACCCCAAGGTGATCGCGGCGATGGAAGAGGCGCTGCACGATGTCGGCGCCGGATCGGGTGGCACCCGCAATATCGGCGGCAACACCCACTATCATGTCGATCTTGAACATGAGCTGGCCGACCTGCACGGCAAGGATGGAGCACTGCTGTTCACCTCGGGCTATGTCTCGAACGAGGCGGCGCTTTCGACGCTGGCAAAGCTGCTGCCGGGATGCATCGTGTTCTCCGATGCGCTCAACCACGCCTCGATGATCGCGGGTATCCGCAATTCGGGCGCCGAAAAGCGTGTGTTTCGGCACAATGATCTCGTGCATCTCGAAGAGCTGCTGGCGGCCGAAGATCCCGAGACGCCCAAGCTGATCGCATTCGAGAGCGTCTATTCGATGGACGGCGACGTCGCACCGATCGCAGAGATTTGCGATCTCGCCGATAAATATAATGCGCTGACCTATCTCGACGAGGTCCATGCGGTCGGGATGTACGGCGCGCGCGGTGGCGGTATTTCGGAACGCGACGGCGTCGCCGACCGGCTGACGATCATCGAAGGGACGCTCGGCAAGGCGTTCGGGGTGATGGGCGGCTATATCGCCTCGGATCGCAACATCATCGACGTGATCCGCAGCTACGCGCCGGGCTTCATCTTCACCACCTCGCTGTCGCCCGTGCTGGTCGCGGGCGTGCTGGCGAGCGTGCGGCATCTCAAGGCTTCCAGCGCTGAGCGCGAGGGGCAGCAAGCTTCCGCCGCGCTGCTCAAGCAGATGTTTGCTGATGCAGGCCTGCCGGTGATGCCGTCGACTACGCATATCGTGCCGCTGATGGTGGGTGATCCGGTCAAGGCCAAGAAGATCAGCGATGTACTGCTCGCCGAATATGGCGTCTATGTGCAGCCGATCAATTATCCGACCGTGCCGCGCGGCACCGAGCGGCTGCGCTTTACACCTGGCCCCGCCCACAATGAAGCGATGATGCGCGAGCTGACCCAGGCGCTGGTTGAGATCTGGGACCGGCTGGAGATGCGCAAGGCCGCATGAGGATCATTGCCTGTCCGGAACCGTTCGCGCCGGACAGTGATTGACGCTCCCATGATCGTCGCAAGCTACAATATCCACAAGGCGATCGGCCTTGATCGCCGCCGCAAGCCTGAGCGTATCCTCGATGTGCTGGCCGAGCTCGATGCCGACGTCATCGCTTTGCAAGAGGCCGACCGCCGCTTCGGGGAGCGGGTTAGCGCCCTGCCCTTTTCGCTGATCGACGGGCATGGGGCGTACAAGCATGTACCCGTCGCGGTGCGCCCGCACAGCATCGGCTGGCACGGCAATGCACTGCTGGTGAAGCAGCATATCGAGATACTCGATTGCGGCGCGCTGCATTTACCCTCGATCGAGCCGCGCGGGGCGGTCGTTGCGGATCTCCGGGTCGGGCGCACCAAGATCCGGGTGATCGGATGTCATCTTGACCTTTCCGGGCTGTGGCGGCGGCGGCAATCTGCTGCCATCCTCCATCATCTCGCAGCGCACGACGACCGGATGCCCAGCATCATAATGGGCGACACCAATGAATGGCGGCCGTCGAATGGCTGCCTGCGCGATTTCGGCGCGCATCATGTTTCCGCACCGACCGGGCCGAGCTACCATGCGCGCATGCCTGTGGGAGCGCTGGACCGGATCTTCGTGAGCCCGGACCTGAAGATCGTCGAGGCAGGAGTCCATTCCTCGCCAAAATCGCGGCTGGCGTCGGATCATTTGCCGATCTGGGCGAAATTGAAGGGTTAGCCCGCGCCGCACGTTGGGCTGGAACAATCGCCAGCGGCAACCCATTTTAGAGCGATGCCCCACTGGATCGATCCACAGCCTCAGGGGCTATACATTCGGCCAGCCGATGCCTGGATCGACCCCGGCTTTCCTGCAGAACGCGCGCTGGTCACGCATGGCCATGCCGATCATGCGCGCGGTGGACATGGAAAGGTCTGGGCCACGCCCGAGACGCTTGCGATCATGGCGCTGCGTTATGGCCCACAGGCCGGCGCACCGATTGACTATGGCGACGGGATGACGCTGGGTGGCGTGGAGGTTAGCTTCGTTCCCGCCGGCCATGTGCTTGGATCTGCGCAGATCGTGCTTGAACGTGCGGGAGAAAAGATCGTCGTTTCAGGTGATTACAAGCGACGTCATGATCCCACCTGCCCGCCGTTCCAGCCGGTGCCGTGCGATGTGTTCGTGACAGAGGCGACATTTGGCCTGCCTGTTTTCCGCCATCCCGACACGCCGGGCGAGATCGACAAGCTGCTCGCCGCGCTCAATGCCGAGCCGGATCGCTGCGTGCTTGTCGGCGCCTATGCGCTCGGTAAGGCGCAACGGGTGATCGCCGAGTTGCGGCGGCAGGGGCACGAGCAGCCTATCTATATACACGGCGCGCTGGAGCGGATGTGTCGGCTCTATGAGGAGTTCGGCGTGGGGCTCGGTGAGTTGATCCTTGCGACGGGTGTGCCGGCAGCGGCGATGCGGGGGCATATCGTGGTTGCCCCGCCTTCCACGCTCAACGATCGGTGGAGCAGACGGCTGCCCGATCCGATCACGGCGATGGCCTCGGGCTGGATGCGGGTGCGCCAACGGGCGCGGCAGAAGAATGTCGAGCTGCCGCTCGTCATCTCCGATCATGCCGATTGGGACGAGCTGACTGACACCATTACCGAGATCGCCCCCAATGAGATCTGGGTTACACATGGCCGCGAGGAGGCGCTCGTCCATTGGGCCACGATGCGGCAGATGCGCGCGAAAGCGCTGGAACTGGTTGGGCGCGAGGATGAAGACGAAGGCTGATGCGTGCTTTCTCCAACCTGCTCGATCGGCTGATCTACACGCGCTCACGCAATACGAAGCTCGATCTGATCGCGCGTTATCTCAAGGAGACGCCCGATCCCGATCGCGGCTGGGCGATGGCGGCGTTGACGGGGGAACTGGATCTGCCGGGCGTCAAATCCGCGGCAATTCGCGGGCTGGCTGCGGATCGGGTCGATCCGGTGCTGCTCTCAATGAGCTATGATTATGTCGGCGACCTTGCCGAAACGGTCGCGCTGATCTGGCCCAAGCCCGAAGGATGGTCACAGGAACTGGACGACGGGGCGCTGAGTTTGAGCGCGGTCATCGAGCGGCTGCTGACATTTGGCCGATCCGAAGCGCCGCGTGCGCTGGCGCAGATGCTCGACCATCTCGACGCCAATGGCCGCTTCGCTCTTCTCAAGCTCGCGACCGGCGGCTTGCGGATCGGCGTATCGGCACGGCTGGCGCGGACTGCCTTCGCACAGGCTTTCAATCTCGAACTCGATGATGTCGAGGAACATTGGCACGCCATCGACCCGCCCTATGCGTCACTCTTCGATTGGGCGGAAGGCCGCTCCGGCAAGCCCGAGCATCGCGACGTGCCGATCTTCCGCCCGTTCATGCTGGCGCATCCACTGGACGATCTGGTCGTCGATCTTTCTGACTATGCGGCGGAGTGGAAATGGGACGGTATCCGCGTCCAGATCGTGGGCACTGGCAACGATACACGGCTCTACAGCCGGGGCGGCGACGACGTGAGCGGCACCTTTCCCGATGTGGCGGCAGCATTTCCGCATATCGGCGTGCTCGATGGCGAACTGCTCGTGCGCGGGGATTTTCAGGGCGGTGAGGCAGCATCCTTCAATGCGCTTCAGCAAAGGCTTGGTCGCAAGAAGGTGTCGGGCAAGATGCTGGATGAGTATCCGGCCTTCGTCCGGCTATACGACATACTGTTCGATGGTGATGAGGATTTGCGCGCCCTGCCCTGGACTGAGCGACGGAAACGACTGGAGGCATTTGCGCCCCAGCTTGATAACGATCGGTTCGATATTTCCACCGTGATCGATGCGACTGATTTCGAGGCGCTGGGGGAAATCCGCGCTGGCGCGCGCGACTCCGCGATCGAGGGCGTCATGCTCAAGCGGCGTGACAGCCCTTATGTTGGAGGACGCAAGACCGGACTGTGGTATAAGTGGAAACGCGATCCGCTGACTGCCGATTGCATCGTGATGTATGCCCAGCGCGGGCACGGCAAGCGATCTTCCTACTATTCGGATTATACCTTCGGCTGCTGGACCGAAGAGGGTGAGTTGCTGCCGGTCGGCAAGGCCTATTCCGGGATCACTGACGAGGAATTGCGCTGGCTCGACAAGTTCGTGCGCAATCACACGACCAATCGGTTTGGACCGGTGCGCGAGGTGGAGAAGACGCTGGTGCTGGAGATCGCGTTCGATTCCATCCATGAATCCAAGCGCCACAAATCGGGCGTGGCGATGCGCTTCCCACGGATCGCGCGGATCAGGACCGACAAACCAGCGGACGAAGCGGACCAGATCGCATCGCTCAGGCGGATGATCAGTTGACCGAAGCGTGAACACAATCAGCGGTAGCCATTCGGTCCATCGCATCCTAGATAGCCGGTCATCCGACTCGACCTATGGAGCCGCGCCCACAAATGCGCATTGCTTTGGCATCAGACCACGCCGCCGTGGCGCTCAAGGCGCTACTCGTCGAGCATGTCCGCTCGTTGGGACATGAAGCGATCGATCTTGGGCCGGAAACGACCGATTCTGTCGACTATCCCGACTTTGGCTACAAGCTGGCCGAAGCCATTGCTTCGGGCGACGCCGACAAGGGCATTGCGCTCTGCGGTTCAGGTATTGGCATTTCGATCGCGGTCAACCGCAATCCGGCCTGCCGTTGCGCACTGGTGTCCGAGCCGCTGTCGGCCAAGTTGTCGCGCGAGCACAATGACGCCAACATAATCGCGATGGGTGCGCGTCTCACTGGCCCCGATATGGCCAAGGAGTGTGTAACCACTTTTCTTTCCACAGCCTTTGGCGGAGACCGGCATGCCCGGCGCGTCGCCAAACTTTCCAGTCCGAGTTTTACGAAGGAGCCCGCATGAGCACCAATCCCAGGACGTTGAGCGACGTCCAGCCCGACGGCTTCTTTACCCGCAACCTCGCTGACAGCGATCCAGCCGTCTTTTCCGGCGTGCGTCACGAACTGGCGCGCGAGCAGAACCAGATCGAACTGATCGCATCGGAAAACATCGTCAGCCGCGCCGTTCTGGAGGCGCAGGGCTCGGTCTTCACCAATAAATATGCCGAGGGCTATCCGGGCAAGCGCTATTATCAGGGCTGCGCACCTTCCGACGAGGTCGAGCAGCTTGCAATCGATCGCGTCAAACAACTGTTCAACTGCGATTTCGCCAATGTGCAGCCGCATTCGGGCGCGCAGGCGAACGGCGCGGTGATGCTCGCGCTGACGAAGCCAGGCGACACGATCATGGGGCTTTCGCTTGATGCTGGCGGACATTTGACCCACGGCGCCAAGGCGGCGCTATCGGGCAAATGGTACAATGCCGTGCAATACGGCGTGCGAGCCGAGGATCATCTGATTGACTTCGATCAGGTCGAGCGGCTGGCCAAGGAGCATAGGCCGAAGCTCATCATCGCGGGCGGATCGGCCTACCCGCGCCATATCGATTTCGCGCGTTTCCGGGCGATTGCGGACGAAGTCGGCGCGCTGTTCATGGTCGATATGGCGCATTTCGCGGGACTGGTTGCGGGTGGCGTGCACCCTACCCCATTCGGCCACGCCCATGTCGTGACCACCACCACCCACAAGACGCTGCGCGGCCCGCGCGGCGGCGCGATCTTCACCAATGACGAGGTGATCGCGAAGAAGATCAATTCGGCGGTGTTCCCCGGTTTGCAGGGCGGGCCGTTGATGCACGTGATCGCCGCCAAAGCGGTCGCATTCGGCGAGGCGCTTCAGCCTGAATTCAAACGCTACGCCGCCGCCGTGGTCGAGAATGCAAAGGTGCTTGCAGGCCGCCTGAAGGAACGCGGGGCCGATCTGGTCGCAGGTGGCACCGACACGCATCTCGCACTGGTCGATCTGCGCCCCCTCGGTGTCACCGGCAAGGATGCCGATGAGGCGCTGGAGCGTTCGCACATCACCTGCAACAAGAATGGCGTGCCGTTCGATCCGCTTCCCCCGGTCAAGACGAGTGGCATCCGCGTCGGCTCGCCCGCCGGCACGACGCGCGGCTTCGGCCCGGCCGAGTTCCGCGACATCGGCGACATGATCGCCGATGTGCTTGAAGGACTGCGCGATAAGGGCGAGACCGGCGATCCGGCAGTGGAAGCGAATGTTCGCGAGCGCGTCTCCGCGCTGTGTGCGCGCTTCCCGATCTATTCGGACTTCTGAGTCTTATGCGCTGTCCCTTCTGCGGGAATGACGACAGCCAGGTAAAGGACAGTCGCCCCACCGAGGATAATGCGGCGATCCGACGGCGGCGGCAGTGCGAGGGCTGCGGCGCACGCTTCACGACCTTCGAGCGGATCCAGCTACGTGACCTTTATATACTGAAGAAGGATGGCGTGCGGCAGGCGTTCGACCGATCCAAGCTCGAGCGTTCGATCGCGATCGCCTGCCGCAAGCGCGGTATCACGCCCGACCGGATCGACCGGTTGGTCTCTTCGATCCAGCGGCAGATTGAAACCTCAGGCGAGAGCGAAATACCGGCTGCCAGCGTAGGCGAAATGGTGATGGATGGACTGAAAGCGATCGACAGCGTCGCCTACATTCGCTTCGCCAGCGTCTACAAGGACTTCACGGAGGCCCGGCATTTCGAGGAATTTGCTGGCAACGTGCAAGACGCTGGGCGGGATTGAGCACTCCCCATCCCAAAATGCCCGCCATCATTCTTGTCCGCCCGCAGCTTGGCGAGAATATCGGTAAGGCGGCGCGGGCGATGCTCAATTTTGGGCTGACCGATCTCAGGCTGGTGAGCCCGCGCGATGGCTGGCCTAATCCTGATGCCGGGCCTGCAGCGTCGGGGGCTGATATCGTGCTGGAACAGGCGCGTGTCTTTGAAAGTGTTGCGGAGGCGACTGCGGATTGCGCGCATGTCTATGCGACTACAGTTCGCAAGCGGGGGGTTACCAAGCCTGTTGTAACACCTGCTGAAGCAGCCAGCAGCATTCATGCCGATGTGGGGCGTTCCGCGATCCTGTTCGGGCCTGAGCGTTCGGGACTCGAGACCGACGATGTCGCGATTGCGCGGACGATCATCACCGTGCCGATCAATCCCAAGTTCGGCAGCCTCAATCTAGCGCAGGCGGTGATCCTCGTCGCTTATGAATGGTCGAAGCATGTCGGGCTATCGCAGCCGCCGGCGACTGAGCTCGATCCTCCCGCCTCGCAGGACGAATTAGATGGCATGGTCGAACATCTCGAAGCCATTCTCGAGAAGAACGGCTATTTCTTCCCACTGGACCGTGTACCCACCGTGAAGCGCACATTGCGTGGCGTGCTCACCAAACCCGCATGGAATGCGCAGGAGATCAGGACGCTCAGGGGCGTCCTCTCCGCGATCGAGCGGCCGAGACGGCGTTAGCGCTTGTCGAAGCGTTCGAATTCGTGGGCGATCGAGCCTTCGACCAGCAGATCATAGATCTGCCGTGTAAGCGCCTCCGGGAAATCTTTCTCCCGCGCGACCGCGCAGGCATGATCGATCACCTCTGCCTTGCGGCGCTCGTCGCGGACAGCATCGCGGTCCGGCTTGATGCGGGCGGCCGCCTCGATGTAGCGCATGCGGCGAGCAAACAGGGCCACGATCTCGGCATCGACATGGTCGATGGCCGCGCGGACCTCGGCCATCGTCGTGCAATCGGCGGCGGGAACGATTGATTCGCTAGTCATGCGGGCCGCTTAGCCGAGGTGCGCGGGCTTGACTATTCCGGGCTTCGCCGCCATAGCCCCGCCTTCGCAATTGGCCCCGCACCCCGGTGAAGCGGTGGCCCGGCCCGATCCCCGGATCGGCAACCGAGCGGATTACCGGGTATGCGCCGCCGCCTTCTGGGCAGCGGCAATGTCGTAGCAATTGTTGAAGGACACATCATGTCGAAGCGCAACAGCGCCAAGTATAAGCTCGATCGCCGCATGGGCGAGAATATCTGGGGTCGTCCCAAGAGCCCGGTCAACCGCCGCGAATATGGCCCCGGCCAGCACGGCCAGCGCCGCAAGGGCAAGCTTTCCGATTACGGCATCCAGCTGCGCGCCAAGCAGAAGCTCAAGGGCAGCTATGGCGACGTGACAGAGAAGCAGTTCAAGAAGTCCTATACCGAAGCTGCCCGCATGAAGGGCGATACTTCGCAGAATCTGATCGGCCTGCTTGAGCGTCGTTTGGACGCGGTCGTCTATCGCGCCAAGTTCGCGCCGACGATCTTCTCGGCCCGGCAGCTCGTCAGCCACGGCCATGTCCGCGTCAACGGTGTGAAGTGCAACATCGCCTCGCGCCTCGTGAAGCCCGGCGACGAGATCACGCTGGGCAGCAAGGCTCAGGAAATGGCGCTGGTCATGGAAGCACAAGGTCTGTCCGAGCGCGACGTGCCCGAATATATCGCACAGGACGGCGCAGCGAAGGTGACTTTCACCCGCGTGCCGACGCTCGATGAGGTGCCGTATGCGGTGAAGATGGAGCCGAACCTCGTCGTCGAATTTTATTCGCGCTGATTCTCCGGAATATCGGCGGACAAGAGGGGCGGTCCTGCGGGGCCGCCCTTTTTGCTTGCTTACATATCTGCAAATAGTAATCGGGAGCGGGGGCTGGAGAGAATGACATGATGTCCCGCTTTATCCTGCCGCTGAGCCTGATCTTCGCCGCCACCGGAGCTTCGGCCGCGCCCCAGATTTCGGTCGAAACCCTGAAGGACGTGACCAAAACGCTTTCGGACGACAGTTTCGAGGGCCGGGCACCCGCAACGCCCGCAGAAGAAAAGACCATCGCCACAATCTCGGAAAGATTCCGGAAGGCGGGGCTCGCCCCCGGCGGAACGGACGGAAGCTGGTATCAGCAGGTTCCGCTGGTGGAACTGACGCAGAAGCCCGGATCAGTGCTGAAATTCCAAGGCGGCAAGACGCCGCTCGATTTCGCGCTCGGCAAGGACATGGTGATCCGCACCTATCAGGTGCAGCCGCATATCGAAGTGAAAAACAGCGACGTCGTGTTCGTCGGCTACGGCATCAACGCGCCGGAGCGCGGCTGGAACGATTATGCGGGGGTGGACGTCAAGGGCAAGACGGTCGTCATCCTCGTCAACGATCCCGACTGGAAGACCAGGACGCTAGACGGCCCTTTCGAAGGCCGGGCCATGACCTATTATGGCCGCTGGACCTATAAATATGAGGAAGCGGCGCGGCAGGGCGCGGCGGCGGCGATCATCATCCACGAGACCGAGCCCGCCGCTTATCCGTTCAGCGTCGTGGTTTCGTCCAACACCGGTCCCGAACTCCAATTCGATGATCCGGGCGGGCACATGGATCAGTCCAAGGCGGTTGGCTGGATTACCAACGAGGCCGCGCGCAGGCTCTTCTCCTCGGCGGGCCAGGATTATGACATGCTGATCGCGGCGGCGGAGAAGAAGGGGTTCCGTGCGGTGTCGCTTGGGCTGAATGCATCGGTGACGATGGACAATACCATCCGCCGCCAGACCTCTCGCAATGTCATTGGCCTGCTCAAGGGCAGCGAGCGCCCTGACGAATATTTTGTCTACTCAGCACATTGGGATCATCTCGGTCGTTGCACACCGGTGAATGGCGACGACATCTGCAACGGCGCGGTGGACAATGCGAGCGGCATCGCCGGGCTGGTGGCGCTGGCCGAAGCGTTCAAGAAACAGGGCGCGCCCAAACGATCGATCCTGTTCATCGCGGTGACGGCTGAGGAATCGGGCACGATCGGATCGGAATATTATGCCGCGCATCCCACCGTACCGCTCAGACAGATCGCGGGCGGGGTCAACATGGACAGCCTCAACATCAATGGCGCGACTCGGGACATCGTGCTGGTGGGCGGCGGTAAATCGGAACTGGAGGATTATCTCTCCCATGTGGCCACCGTGCAGGGCCGTATCGTGAAACCTGAGCCAACCCCGGAGAAAGGCTACTATTTCCGGTCCGATCATTTCAGCTTTGCCAAGCTGGGCGTGCCGATGCTGTACACCGATCCCGGCGACGACCTCGTCAATGGCGGCGTTGCGCGGGGTACGGCGCTGGCCGAGGATTATGTGGCGAACCGCTACCATAGCCCAAAGGACGAATATGATCCCAACTGGGATTGGTCGGGCGCGGTGCAGGATCTGGAGCTCTGGTATGCGATCGGACGCGATCTGGCCGATAGCGACGCCTGGCCCAACTGGCGCAGCTCAAGCGAATTCCGCACCGTGCGTGATCAATCGCGCGCCGCAAAATAGCGGCACGGCTTGCGTCGTAACATTGAGGCATTATTGGCCTCAGCATGACACTGATCCGCCCCCCCGCCGAATGGGCCGTGCACGACGTGGTCTGGATCGGTTTCCCGAGCCACCCGGATCTCTGGCAAGAGGATCTGGAGCAGGCACGGGCCGAGGTGGTGGCATTCGCACGGGCAGTTCATGATGGCGGCCGTGGCGAACGCGTTATCCTTGTAGCGGCTGACCAGACTTCCGCAGACCGCGCGACAGCACTCGCCAACGGCGCGGCCGATGTGATCGTTGAACCCTTCGGCGATATCTGGCTGCGCGACACCGCGCCGATCATTGCATCCGGGGCCACGGGGCGCTTCGCCGTCGATTTCCGGTTCAACTTCTGGGGCGGAAAATATGACCTGCCCGGCGACGACACGATCGGCGCGCGCCTTGCCGCACGCAGCGGCTTCCCTGCCCGGGCGCACGACTGGATCCTCGAAGGCGGGGCGATCGATGGCGATGGGACGGGCCTCGCCGTCACTACGGAGCAATGCCTGCTCAATCCCAACCGCAATCCCGAACTGGACCGCGCCGCCATCGAGCAGCGGCTCGGCGAACAGCTTGGCCTATCGCGCATATTGTGGCTGGGTGATGGATTGCTCAACGATCACACCGACGGCCATGTCGACAATCTCGCCCGCTTCGTTGGTGAGGGTCGCCTGCTCATCCCGGTCACGGCTGATGACGATGATCCCAATGTCGATATCTATGCCGAAGCGGCCAGAAAGGCGGCGGCATTCGGAGTCGAGGTGATTCCGATGCCGTCGCCAGGGCTGATCGAGCGGGACGGCGAAATCGTGCCAGCTTCCTATATGAACTTCTATATCGGCAACACAGCAGTCGTGATGCCGACCTACGAAGGCGCCGCGAATGAGGAGGCTGCGATCGAAACGCTGAGCGAGCTGTTCCCCGGCCGTACCGTCGTCGGCATTCCGGCCGATGCGATCCTGACCGGCGGCGGGAGCTTTCATTGCATCAGCCAGCAGATTCCGGCCTGACGGGAAAGATACAGCCATGACCGAGATCAGCGTCGCCGCCCTCCAACTCGCTTTCAGCGACGATATCGACGAGAATATCAGGCATGTGTCCGAACTGGTGCGCGAGGCGGCCGGCAAGGGCGCGAAGGTGATTCTCCCCCCCGAGCTGTTCGAGGGCTACTATTTCTGCCGCAACGAAGATGAGGGCCTGTTCACGCGGGCCAAGGCGGTCGACGTGCACCCGGCTGTGCTCGCCATGCGCAAGCTCGCCGCCGAACTGAACGTCTATATTCCGACCAGCTTCTTCGAGGCGGATGGGCCGCATCATTACAACAGCCTGGCGATGATCGATGACAAGGGCGGGCTGATGGGGGTTTATCGCAAGAGCCATATTCCCGATGGGCCAGGCTATGAGGAGAAATTCTACTTCCGGCCCGGCAACACGGGTTTCAAGGTCTGGCCCGCCAGCGGAACAACGCTGGGTGTCGGCGTATGCTGGGATCAATGGTATCCTGAAACAGCGCGCGCGATGATGTTGATGGGCGCGGAAATCCTGTTCTTCCCCACGGCGATTGGCAACGAGCCGCATGATCCCGACCTTGACACCAGCCGGCTGTGGCGGCGCGCGATGATCGGCCACGCTGTCTCCAATGTGGTGCCGGTCGTGGCCGCCAACCGTATCGGGATCGAGGAAGGCCAGAGTTTTTACGGACACAGCTTCATCTGCGACGAACGCGGCGATCTGCTCGCCGAGTTCGGGGCGACCGAAACCGGGGTGCTGACCGCGACGCTCGATCTGGACCGGGTCAAACGCCACCGCGCCGCCTTTGGCTTCTTCCGCGATCGGCGGCCCGATCTTTACGGCCGGCTGACCCAGGATATCTGAGGAGAGAACCATGACGACCGCGCGCTTCTACATCATGCACGCCGCTGAAGGTAAGGATGCCGCACTCGAAACGGCATTGCGTTCGCTGGCAGACGCGGTCCGTGCCCTGCCCGGTTGCGAAGGCGTCGAATTGCTGCGCGATAGCGGCAACGAACGGCGTTTCTTCTTCATCGAGAAATGGACATCGATCGAGGCGCACAAGGAAGGCGGCAAGGCGCTGGGCAAGGACGCGTTCGCGCCGGTGATGGCGGCGCTCGATGGCCCACCCGATGGATCCTATCTCGATTATCTCAAGACGATATGAACGGCCCTCCTCCGCCCGTCGCCTTCAAGATCCTGACGGCAGAGCAATGGGATAGGTGGCAGGCCGAGGGTATTTTTCGTGGATCGCCAATCGATATCGACGATGGCTTCATTCATCTTTCCGCCGCAGATCAGGTGGCGATAACTGCAGCGAAGCATTTTGCAGGGCAGAGCGGCCTCGTACTGGCCGAAGTCGCCCTGCCCGGCCTTGGCGATACTGTCAAATGGGAGCCGTCACGCGGCGGTGCGCTCTTTCCGCATGTTTATGCTGCGATCCCGCTATCGGCGGTAGTGTCTGCCGCGCCTATGAATGGCGCTGATTATAACCCGGCCAAAGCTTCCGGATGAGCTGGCCCTTCCAGAGTAAGCCATTGTGATAATTGAAGAAGGTCCACCCGTAGACGCGTGTGAAATACAGCGCTGGAATGGCCAAAGGATCACGGTTTTCCCGCATGTGACGGAACAGCGTCATATCAGCCGCGCGGCGATCCCGCTCGGTGCCGCCGCCGTTGATCCCATAGGCATTATCATGCGCGCGGCAGCCCGCGTTCCGATTATACTTGGTGCCATCCATGAAGATGCAATATTGGCGCTCGGGTTCGGACATCGGGGCGAGTAAGCAGCGGACATGGCCGCATTCAAGCGCAAAATCTTCTACCTGAGTGGTTTTGACCCACGAGGCGCCCGTTTCTACCACCAGCTCTACACCGAGCAGGCGACGATCTACGCCCGCAACAGCGGTCATGCGGTGACAGTCGGCGAGCGCGAACGGGCGGGCAAGGGCAACAGCCGCTGGACGGTCAGCGATAGGACCTCGGATACGGAAACCGATTTCGCCTTCCTCGGCTGGGATGATGTGATTCGTGCGCATTGGGTCAAGAATCCAGTGCGACTGCTAGTCCGCTCGCTGATTTCCTATTGGGGTTTCACGCGCGGGATGGATTGGGAACGGACACGCCGTTTCCCCCGTGGATCGCTGATCGCCTTTTATTATCCTGGCGCCTCGGCGATCCTGCTGCCGCTGCTATTTGGCCTGCTGCTGTGGCTGGCTTTCAGCCTTCTGCTGGATTTTCCTTGGGATCTGGCCGCAGCGACTGTCACGGCGATTGCCGTCGCCGCCGTCATCATTCGCAAGATCGAGAGTTTCTGGATGTTGCGGTTCATCATCTTCAACAACAGCCTGGCGAGCGGTGAGCCCGATGAGACGATCGAACAGCGACTCGACGAGATGGCTGCGACGATCAATGCGGCCCTGGCGGAATCCAATGACGAGCTGCTGTTCGTCACGCACAGCAACGGATCGATCATGGCGGTGCCGATCATGGAGCGGCTGCTGGCGATGAATGGTGGGGCGATGCCCCCGCATTTCGCGCTGATGACGCTTGGCTCGTGCATCCCGCTGATCGGGTGCCGCCGCGACAGCAAGCGCTTCCACGCCCAGCTCGAAGCGGTGGCCAAAGGGCATTTCCTCTGGCTCGATCTCGGGTCGATCACTGACGGCGCGTGCATAGCGCTGATCGACCCCTGCGGTTCCTGCGTGACGGACGCGCGGCCGGCGCTGCACATCCTTTCCCCGCGCTGGTTCAAATATTGCGATCCGGCCACTTATGACGCGCGCCGCCGCAATAAATATGAGGTGCATTTCGAATATCTCAGGACGTTCGACCGCATCTCGCCGCTCGACTATATCGGCGTCACCTCCGGCGGGCGTCCGCTCGCCCAATCGATCGAAGCGTTCAAGGCGGAGAACCCTGTTTGACCTTCACTCCGCCCTACCCTGTTCCGCACAAGAGCAAGGCATCGCTCGTCAAACGCTTCTTCGAGGGCTGGAACAGCTGGATCCATACTCTGTTCGAACGCAGCTACACGATGAAGATGGGCGAGATCCATCTGCCTCGGCTCGATTTCTACATCGCCAACGATCTTTCGATTGTCGACGAGGTGATGGACGATAAACAGCGCATCTATCCCAAACATAATTTCCTGCGCGAGCTGCTCGATCCGTTGATCGGCAACAGCGTCTTTTCCGCGAACGGCAAGGATTGGGACAATCAGCGCGAGATGGTCAACCCGGCCTTCACGCACACCAACCTGAAGCGCGTCTTCCCGGTGATGCAGCAGGCGGTAGACGATCTGGTGGCCCAGATCCGGACGCGCGACCTTTCGAAGCCTGTGGATGTCGAGCTGCTGATGACTCATGTCGCCGCCGACATCATCTTCCGCACCATCTTCTCGGTGAAGCTCGATGCCGACGGTGCGCATCAAATCTATACCGCGTTCCACCGTTTCCAGAAGAATATCCAACCGAGCGCGATGTTGCGTCTCTATGGCTTGCCGTTGCTCAACTATCGCAAGCGCGCCTATCGCGCGGCGGCCGAGGTGCACGCCGTGTTCGCGCCGATCGTGCAGGCGCGATACGATGCATATCATCAGCGCGGCGAGCATGGCCCGTCGGACATTCTGCTCTCGCTGCTCGAGGCGCGGCACCCGGAAACGGGTAAGCCCTTCAGCTTCGACGAGATCATCAACCAGGTTTCGACCATCTTTCTCGCGGGGCATGAGACTGCCGCCAGCTCAATGAGCTGGGCGCTCTATCTCCTCGCCGAATGCCCACATCTCCAGATCGCGCTACGCGGGGAAATGCAGGCGGCCGACAGCGACGGGCCGATCGCGTTTGAGTCCCTGAAATCCTTGAATCAGTTGCGGAACCTGTTCCGCGAGACGCTTCGGCTCTACCCGCCGGTGAGCTTCTTCGTCCGTGCCGTGACCAAGCCCACCACGATGCGCGAAAAGCTGATGAAGGCGGGGAGCATGATCGTCATCTCGCCTTGGCTGATCCAGCGCAATCCGGAGAATTTCCCGTGTCCGCACGCGTTCGATCCCGACCGCTTCACCCAGCCGGAGCAAGCCGAAGCGTGCCGCCGCGCCTATATGCCGTTCGGTAAGGGGCCGCGGGTCTGCGTCGGCGCGGGCTTCGCGCAGCAGGAGGCGATGCTGGTGCTCGGCTCAATCGTGCGCAGTTTCGAACTGCGTTGCCCACCCGGCCCAAAGCCGCAACCGGTCAGCCGTCTTACGCTGCGGTCCAAGGACGGCATATCCCTGAATCTGCACGCACTTTCCTGAACGTCGCAACCGGCACCAAACTTCCCGCGTTGACCCTTTGGGCACAATCAAGATGGAGGATTTTTGGTGCAGATTCCAAATGAAGCACTGGTGCTTGTCGCCGATGGCCGCAAGATGCTGTTCCTGCGCAACAAGGGGGATGGAGCGTTGGTCGACTTGCGCGTCGAAAGCCATCGCGAGCAGGAAAATCCGGCAATCCGAGATCAGGCTACGGACGCACCCGGCCGTTCCATTTCAAGCGTGGGCAGCGCGCGCAGTTCGATGGAGCCGACCGATTTCCACCAGCTTCAAGAGGATCGTTTCGCAGCCGAGGCTGCCGAGCTGCTACGCAAGCGAGCACTTTCCAATGATTTCGAGCAGTTGATCATTGTCGCGCCACCCCGCACGCTGGGTGAATTGAGAAAACATTATCACAAAACGGTCGAAGCCCGGCTGATTGCCGAGATCGACAAGGACCTGACCGGCATGACCATTCCGACCATCGAGCAAAATATTATCGCTCGACAGATTTAACCGACAGCCTCAAGCGGGGAGCCAGAGGGGCTCTTCCGCTTGGGCCGCTGGCATTTCCTTTTGATCATAGAGGAAACTGCGTATCAGCTCGAAATTAAGCGTAGCCCGTCGTTTCATCTCCATTGCACGGTCCGTCATCGCGCCGGTCGCCAATGCGAGATCCACCGCCAGCTTGAGCCGATAACGGTCGAGCGAGGCGATATCGAGCGTGAGCGCCTTGCCCAGCTCTGGCCCATAATAGTCGCACATGATGCCCCACGCCTTCCGCGAATATGCGATCGCGACCGTGGGGATGCCTTGCGAGAGCGAGGCGATGGTTGCGTGTGTTCTGGCGCCAACCAGCGCGTCACACAGCCCAATTATGCCTTTGTAATCCGAAGCCGTAAGCGTCGGCATGGAAAGGAGCAGATTGGCGGCGGGATCGGCACAGGCATTCAGCACCGCTCTGCACGCTACCATATCGTTATTTTGCTGCGCCCGCTCCTGCACATGTGGAACGAGGATCACCGAAAAACCATCGGCATTCAGCATGTTGACGAAAGCCGCTATCTCCCGAACATAGGCGTCGCCATCAATGCCGTCACGGAAAGTCAGGATGCCAGAGCTTACCGACAGCGCGATCAGGCGGCGCCCGTCCACCGGGAAATGATGCTCGACCTCCAGAATATAGCGCGAAATCTCAGGGCTGGTTGCCGGCAAGACAAAGGCGACGTCCGCCGTTTGCGCGACAGGCAGATCAGGGGCGATATCATTCAAATATTCCCGGGATTCGGTTTCCCTTACTGTGCAGAACGCTAAATTTTCGGTCGAATCGCGAAAAAACATTTCAGCCGCACGGGTGAATGGGCCGATGGTCTGGGCAAGCAGCGCAACTGGCGGCCCCAGTTGGAGAACCCGCGCATGGGTAGTGAAATCGCCATAGTCCGAAGTGAACACGTCTCCGCCCGTCGCGATTATGAGGTCGACCTCGCTGAGCCTACGCATCGAAGGCGCAATCGGCAGCTGACGCGGAAGCATGTTCATCAACCAGAAGAGGTTGCGCTGCGTAGCAGGCGACCAGTCATCGGTCATTCGCCGCCCGTAGGGACGAACCTTATCCACCCGATCACCGAAGCAATGGCGATCGAAATCGGTGTCGCGGGTATAGAGATCAACAGAAATCTCATCGTTCGTGATTGATTCATCCAAACCCAACAGGATTGAATCCACCAATGCCTGGCATCCACGATTGCGCGCACCCGTCATGTTGGTGATGGCCAATTTACGCATGCGTGACACCCTTTGCGCAGACTTTTTAACGGATTTTTAACTATCCCGACTGCGCAACGCAGGAATGTGGGAAATCGGTCCAAATTAAGTCGCTCAAAAACAAGGATTCATCGCAAAAGCGCTACAGGGTCGCATTTTTGAAACGCGAACGGACTGCCTCCGGCAAGAATAGCCCGACCTCACCGTGCATTTCCCGCATGAGCTTACCGGCGAATAACAGCAAAATGCCGGCATAAATAAGCGGGCCGGCGATAAGCGGAATGAGTATCCGCACAAACGGACTTGCATCTTCCAACAGGAATACCCGGATAGCTACCAGAATGAGTGCCATGAGGGCGCCGGCGCCATAGGCTGGCAGAATATTGGTAATGGCGGCGCCTTCACTGACGCCGACGCCCTTGCGCAAAAGCCGGAGAGAAAAAGGCAAAGTGAGATGCGCCCGGGCACTATGCCCCGCCGCGACCGCAACCACGCCCCAGCCCATCGTGAGCAACGCGACGATCGTATTTCCCACCAGCATCGCCAGATTGGAGAGCATCACGAGCGGTGCGTGCCCCGCCGCCGCCAGCGCAGGTTGCGCAAAATACATCAACACCGCCGGTCCGGCGATCAGCGCCATCATGGTCATCACATAGCCTGCGACCTGCCATTTCTCGCCGAACACCAACGGCACGAAATCGGGCGCGATCATCGCCAGCCCGAAAAAGGCTGGGCAGACGATCAGGCTGGCGAGCCGTGTGATCCGCAGATAGGCCTGCCCGATCGCCTCGCTGCCCCGATCGAGCCGCGAGAAAGCTGACATCGCCGTTGTCTGCAGCGGCACGATGAAGGTGTTGATGAGCATCGTCAGCACGCGCGAACCGATCCGGAACTGGCCGAGCGCAGCAGGCCCCAACCAGGCGCCAACCACGAAAGCCGCAACATGACTGTTGGCCTGTGCCGACAGGCTGGAAAGCAGGAAACTGAAAGATCCCCTGAGTTCGCTTAACAAAGCGGGGGAGAAGCTGGCCTGAGGCCGCCATCGCGCCGCTGTCCACAGGATCGTGCTCGACAGAGTCACCCCGATCAGGCGGCTGATCACCAGTGCCCAGACCCCGAAACCTGCAAGCGCGAGTATGATCCCGATCGCGCCACTCGCGACGTTTGCGACAGCGTTGCGGGTCGCGATCGCCTTGTAAGCGAATTCGCGGCGTAGCTTGGCGGTATGGACCGCGATCGATCCGTCGATGATTAGCGTGAGCGACAATGCGGCGACCACCAACGGAAGCGTGCTTCCCTCCCCGGCGCCAGCAAAGATCAGCACCGCCAGATTGAGCAGCACGCTGATGGCAAGGCCAAGCATCAGATTAGCCCAGAAGGCCGTGGAGGCTACGCGATCGTCCCAATGCTCACGCTGGATCAGCGCCTCGGGAATGCCCGCGACCACCAGGACGCGGCTGACATCGATGAAGATGGTTGCGAATGCGACAAGGCCGAAGTCCACGGGACTCAGCAATCGCGCAAGCACCACGAAGATGAGCATCGATGAGAGATTGTTGAACAACGCGCCCGCGGTCATCCAGAGGCCGCTGTGCGCAAACTTGTGCTTGATGCTCAATATTTTGCATCCGTTCCGAAACCTGATGATCGCCGCACGACCATAAAAGTTCCGGAACGAATGCCGCAATGCGTCAATTCATCGCCCAACCGTGGCAGACACTTCGGACGCTCAGCGCTCGCGCGCGGCTTCCAAGCTAGCCTTCTCGATCGGACTCAGGAGGAAACTCATAAAACTCCGCCGACCCGTCTTGATGTCGGCGGTCGCAACCATGCCGGGCAGGATGGGCACGACCTTATCCCCGCGATCGACCTTGGACTTCGAAAGCGCGATGCGCGTCACATAGACCGGGCCAAGCTTTTCATCGACGACCGCGTCGCTGCTGATGCTCAGGACCTTGCCCGGAATCGTACCATGACGGGTGAACGGAAAGGCATCGAGCTTGACCGCCACTTCCTGACCCTGCTGCACGAATCCGATATCGCTGTTGAGCAGCTTCACCTCGGCAACGAGCTGGCCACCGCTTGGCACCACCGCCATGATCGGCTTGGCGGATTCGACCACCCCGCCCTCTGTATGGATCGAAAGCTGTGCGATCGTGCCATCGACGGGCGCCACAAGCCGCTGAAGCGTGGAGCGGCGCTCGGCCTTCACCAGTTCCTCACGACGAAGCACCACATCCGATTCAGCCTTGTTGAGCTGGGTCAGCAGATCGGCGCGGAGCTGTGCGCTGGTTTGCGCCGCGCCGGCTGAGGAGGCCGCCGCCTGTGCGCCGGTGCCGACCATCGTGCTCTGCGCGATCTGGCGATCACGGATCGCGCCAAGATACTGACGCCGCATCTCGATCACCCGCAGCTTGGAAACGAAGCCCTTGGCGAGCAGCTTCTCGTTGGCCGCTAGCTGCTCGCGGAGCAGCGGAATGGTTTCGGCAAGCTTGGCTGCATTGATCCGCGCCTCATCGGCGCTAGCGGACGCAGCCGCGCTGGACGCGCCGCCCGCCGAAAAGCCTGACTGGATCTGCTGCAGCTGTGCCACCGCAAGCGAACGATTGGTTTCGACGATGATCGGCGGCGTGCCCGGCGGCGCGACGAAGACGAACGGCTGCCCGTTCAGCGCCGCAAGCACCGCACGGCTCCGCGCCGCATCAAGCTCGGCCGTCTGATATGCCTTGCGCGCCTGCTCAAGCTCCGCAGTCGATGCAGTCG
>CAYLIK010000004.1:1666-53714 GCA_964383565.1 uncultured Sphingomonadaceae bacterium | reverse complement strand
TACCATCGTCGCACGCATGACGTTGCGTGCTGGATCACGGACTCGTTCCGCGGCGATTCCCGCCGCTTCGAAACCGACCAATGGGAACAGCGTGAGCGCCACGGCAGCGCCAAGACCAACGAACGCGTTGCTCATTGGCGGTAGGGGCGCGGTTTCCACACCATCCATGCTCAACATTATCGCGATCAGGATCACGGCGATCAGCGGCGCGAGTTTCAACATGGTCGTCACGACCTGAAATTCGCCGACGCGTTTCGCGCCGGCCAGATTCAATAAGGTCAGCAGCCAGATCAGGCCCACGGCCGCCAGGGCGCCGGTCAACGGAGTTCCGTTCAGCGCGGGCACGAACACCGCGAGATAGCTTGTCGCCGCGATCGCAATTGCCGCATTCGCGGCCCAGACCGACACCCAGTAGGTCCAGCCGATCAACAATCCCGGAAATTCGCCCAGTACCGCTCCGGTGACCGCGATCGCTCCGCTCGCTTGCGGCATGGTCTGTGCCAGCCGCGCGAGCGCAAACGCGATCGAGATTGCTCCGGTTATGCTGACGATCCATGCGACGACGCTGGTCCACCCAAAGGACGCAAGCGATGCCGGCATCATGAATATGCCGGATCCGATCATACCGCCGACTACGAGAGCCGTAGCAGTCCAGAAACCGAATGGCCTGGCGTTCTTTGCATCCATGCGAGTTTCCCTTGGAACGAGCGCTTAGATGGCTGTACGCTATTGGGCCCAAGCTTGACGAGGGGGCGTAAAAGAGACCCTGCCTATCCAATCGCCAAGGCGATAAGCGGAATTCTTAGACCGGGTTTGGAACCGCAATGCGGACCGCTTTCTGCGCTACCTTTACGTCTACCGGTGTTTTTGCCAGCACCTCACCATCAATTGAGATGCGCAATCGGGGCTTGGTATCCAGCCGGAATGCCTGGCCCCGAAATTCTTCAGTGTGGGCGTTGCGATCTCTTAATTTGAAGAATTTCGCATACCAATCCATGGCCAGCCTCAGCCGACTTCTGCCCACCACTGCCTGGATAACGATCTCGCCGCTCTCCACATTTGCGTTGTCGGAAAGCTCCACGCCGCCATGATAAGGGCCGTTCAATATGCGCACCTCGGTCGACCAGAGCCGATGGGTTTTCACACCGTCCTCGATGACGAGCCTGAAGGGTTTGAAGTTCATCAAGCACCGCACCGCCCAGAGCAGGTAGCCCGCCCTGCCAAGGTAGCGCTTCAGCTTGTGGGGAACGGTGTCGCCGATGATGGGCGACAACCCGATAGAGGCTGCATTGACGAAATAATCGTCGTTGATCATGCCAAGGTCGATCTTGCGGCATTTCCCGGCCGCAATCACATTTATAGCGCCATCCAGGTCGAGCGGGATCTCAAGCGTGCGCGCGAAGCTGTTGGCGGTGCCGAGCGGCAGCACGGCGAAAATGCAATCCGTTCCGACCAGTTCGTCTACGGTTCCGGACATCGAACCGTCCCCGCCGCCGATGATGATCATCGGTGCGCCTTCGCCCACCACCTTGCGGACGACGCCGTTGAGCTGGTCCGGATCGGTGACAGCATGCGCAGCGATGAGCCGGACGCCAGCCTCTTCCAGCTTAGCCTTCGCGCTTTCAAAAAGGTCCTGCCCCTTCCGGGAATGCGCGTTGACCACGAGGACGGCTTCGCGCGGGAGGGGCGTATCGGTCATATGGGCTCAAATCCTGAAAGAGGCTTTTGAGCCCGTGCCGAAACCGCATGTGCGTTCGGTCGTTCCCTGAAGCGATGGCCCGCATAGCACATTTGTCCGATCTCCACTTCGGCGCGAACGATCCAAAGATCGTCTCCGCAACGGAAGCGTGGATTCAGGAACGTCGGCCCGACCTCGTCATCATCAGCGGCGACTTCACCCAGCGCGCCCGCGTGGCCCAGTTCAAGGCAGCGGCCAGCTATATAAATCGATTGCAAGCGGCAGGCTTTCCGGTGCTCGCGATCCCCGGAAATCATGACGTCCCGCTCTACGATATCATCCACCGCTTTGGCGCACCCCTGGACCGTTACAAACGCTATATCAGCAACGATCTATGCCCCTGGTTCGAAAACGACGAAGTGGCAGTCCTGGGCATCAACACGGCTCGTTCCCTCACGATCAAGGACGGTCGGATCAATCGCGATCAGATGCGGATCATCCATGATCGTTTCGCGGCGGTCGCGCCCAGCAAGACTCGCATTCTGGTGACACATCATCCGCTTTTTGCGATGCCGATTGGTGAGGGTGACGAACTAAGCGAGGCCGTTGGCCGGCACCGCGATGCTGTGCAAGCCGTGCGCGAGGCCGGCGTCCATATCGCGCTTGCGGGACATTTTCATCAAACCTACGCGGAAGCCGCACGAAAGATGGTCGAGAACGCCGGCGGCGCACTGATTATCCAGGCGGGCACAGCGACCTCGACAAGGCTCCGCAACGATGAGCCGCAAAGCTTCAACTGGCTGCACGTCCGCCGTCACAACGAAATCGAACTTCAGCTTGTCGTTTGGGATGGGACCGGGTTTCGCCGGGGCAACCATGTTCAATTTCACATGGACGGGCAGGACTGGAGCTCAAGGGAAATCTTTGATTCTCCTGCTGTCGGGCAAATGAGCGCGAGTTAGCGGCGGCGCGGCTTTGGACGATAGCTGAGCGCAGTGGGTGGTGCGATCCCAGGCACAGGCAGTAGGGTGCGCTGAAAGCCGCTGTCAGCGCGCAGTATATCCGCCGTCCAGTATCAGTTCGGCGCCATGCATGTAGCTTGCCTCGTCAGACGCCAGGAAGCGCACGCCTGCTGCGATTTCGCTTGGTTCCGCCATCCGTCCTAACGCGTGGGCAGCTGACGATAAATCATAGGCCGTTTTGGCGGAGTCGATCACGCCGAGGTCAACATAGCTCTGGAAGATGCTGCTCACCATGCTGGTGTTCACCCCGCCGGGATGCACCGAGTTGACCCGGATCTTGTAGCCAAGCGCGCTGAATTCGAGTGCGAGCGCCTTGGTCATTAGCCGCACCGCGCCCTTGCTGGCGCAATATGCGGCGTTGAAATCCGCCCCGACCAGCCCGGCAATCGAGGACATGTTTACGATCGATGCCCCGCCTCGCCGGTTGGGGCCACTCTCCCGCAGCAACGGGAGCGCTTTCTGGATTCCGAGGAATACCCCATCGACGTTCACGGCCTGCGTCTTGCGCCAGCTTTCGAGCGTCATATCCTCGAACTTCTCTATGATATCGATGCCCGCATTGTTGACGAGAATGTCGAGGCGGCCATGGCGCTCCTTCACGGCTCTGATCGTGTGATCCCAATTCTCCGGGCTGGTCACGTCGAGGTCGATCCAATCGGCAGATGGTCTCTGTGCGACTGGAGTCTGCGGCAGATCGGTGGCGACAACTGTCGCGCCCGCGTCGGCCAGGGCCACGCAGATCGCCGATCCGATGCCGCCTCCGGCGCCAGTCACCAGGGCGACGCTGTTCTCAAGAGCCAGCATCACGTCGCCGTCCAGCCAGCATCGACCGGCAGGCAAGCCCCAGTCACCACCCGTGCGGCCTCGCTCGCCAGATAGAGTACGGCGGCCGCGCTTTGCGCCGGCGTGATGCGTTCCTTGATATGGTGCACCGTGAGGAAAGCGTCATAGGCGGCGTCCTCGGTGATGCCGAGTTGGCCTGCGAGCTGTTCGGCCGAATGCTCAACCATCTTCGTGTCGACAAGGCCTGGGCAGATTGCGTTGACGGTGATCTTGTAGGGGGCGAGTTCTGCCGCCATCGTCTTGGTGAGGCCCACCACGCCGTGCTTCGCGGCGCAATAATGGCCGAAGCCCGGCGCGCCGACCAGACCGGCCGCCGACGCGACGTTGACGATCCGTCCGCCACCGGCCGCGATGAGATGCGGCACCACGGCGCGGGTGACGCGCCAGACGCCGACGAGATTTACGTCGATCATCGTAAGGAACTGGTCGTCCGACATTTCGTGGACTGGTTTGTTGCCGGAAAGAATGCCAGCATTGTTGACGAGCACTTCCACTTTGCCGAATGCGTCCTTTGCGGCCTGAACGAAAGCATCGATCTGGGCCTGATCGCGGATGTCGCAAATCTGGGCGAGCGCGCGGCCACCAAGATCTCGAATGGCTTCGGCCACAGCATCCAGTTCGGCGGTGCTGGCAAGCGGATAGTCGACGGTCGCCATTACCGGCTGGCCGACATCGCAGATCGCGACATCCGCGCCTTGGGCTGCGAATTGCAGCGCTATCTCCCGGCCTTGGCCGCGTGCGGCGCCTGTCACGATCACGACGCGGCCTGAAAAGGATCGGTCAGTCATAATTGCCTCCTTCTCAGCGCTGGTAGGATGGGTCGGTCCGGTCGCGGACGCCCCAGGTGAAATTCCAGCCGGGAACGTCTCCGAAGGGCGCGCTGGGCGGATCGATCCGCGTCAGATCGAGAACAACCACCCGGTCGGCGATCTTCCACTCGCCATTCCGCCGTTCGAACCGGTCTATGTAGCGATTGTAGACGGTTGCATTCTGGCCGCTCATGTCTTCGCTGAACGAGATGCAATAGGTCTCGGTAAACGCCGTATCGCCTTGAATATCGCAGGAGAAGTTGCCGATGAAATGCTGGCACTGCCTGATATTCTCGCGTTCCCAATCGACGATCCATTCTGCGAAATCCAGCCCGCGCCCCTTGAACATGCCGTGATCGTCGGTCGCGTCCTCGTGATAAACCGAACGGAGCAGATCGATGTCGCCGCGATCCACGCCCCGGCAATAGCGGGTCACTACCTCATAGATTTCCTGTCGGCTGATGAGCGCATCCAGCTTTTCCTGCATCGGACTCTCCGTACTTCTTGTTGACGGCTCTTGCTGGCCAAATCTTACAAGACATTGTAATATTGTGATCGATATGTGATCTGGTATTTTTGTTAGGCCCGGTTGAGGCCATGTCTCAGGAGGCAGGGTGAGCTTGCAGCATGCGGAAGGGGGGGCGCCGCTCTCCACACCAAGGAAATATGCGAGCCACTCCATTGAAAACCGGCGTGCGCTGATCGCCAGGGCTGCGCGCCAGCTGATCGTGGAGAAGGGGCCTGAAGACTTTACGATGGCCGAGATCAGCCTGAAGGCGGGGGTTGCGACAAAAACGATCTACAATTCGATCGGAGGCAAAAGCGAGCTGATCGCGCAAGCCGTCGAACATTATCAGGATGAATTGCGGGACGCGGTACGTCTTCCCGCAAATTACGGCCTGGACGATGTGCTCGGGAATCTTGCCGGGATTTGCGGTCGGCTAATCAAGGAACCGGGCTGGGGAAGGGCGATCGCCACGCTTTATTTTGGACGCGATTATGGTGAGGAGGTCGTGTCCAGGCTGAGAATGGTTTCTCAGGCGCATCTCGATCCTTGCTGGGACTGGCTTGACCGGCAGGGAATGTTGCTCGCGAATGCGCCGCGAGACCTGATCCTGCGGCAGTTTGCCGGAACGGCCTATGCGCTTCTCTCGGATTGGTCGCTGGGCAGGATCGAAGATGCGGCATTGTTTCCAAGCCTGGCCTTCGCGTTGTTGACTACGCTGCTCGCGGCAACTGATCCCGCAGGTCACGCGGAGCTCATGCGACACGCGCGGCGGGTCGCTACAGCAGGAACCATGTCCTGAGCAGCGCAAGCATGTCGGCCTCCAGCTGCGGATCATCAATCGACAATGGTGGCGAAGGTTCTCCGTCGTCAGCGAGCAATGTCATTACGAGCGTGTTGTGGAGAATGTTGTGCCAGGTCGACATCCGCTCGTGGATTGAGTCGCCGGGCACATTGGGCCTGAGCCGGGAGAGGCAGCCGGCGATGCGATCCGCCACATGGCTTGTATTTTGAAGCACCTTCCGCCGCATTTCTGCATCGACAAGCGCGCGACGTTCCATCAGCCGGATCAGGCCGGCATCCTTCCTGTATGCGCTGAAGATCACGCGGTTATAGAGCGCGAGAATCTCGGCAACACTCTCCGCGCGATCGAACTGGGCCGCGACAAGCCTGTCGAACTCCCGGACGCGGGTCGCATAATAGCTGTCGGCGACTGCGAACAGCAGCCCGTCCTTGTCCGAGAAACGGCGGTAGATGGACCCCGGCGCGATGTCGGCGAGCGCGGCGATATCCGCCACCGTGGTCGCCTCGAAACCCTTGCGCTTGAACAGGGCCAAAGCAGCATCCATGATCTTGCGCATGGTCAGGCGGCTGCGATCCTGCCGCGCCTCCAATACCCATTCCGACTCGTCGGACCAGGCGATCGGAGCATCCCCCAGCAATGGCTCTGGCTCGGTCGTCATCCGCGGATCATAGCCCCAAGTTGATCCGGATACGAAACCATATCAGGATCGAGGCTCACGCGCTGTGTAGTTGATCCGGAGCGACTGGAGCCGGCGCAGCATCAGGCTCGGTGCATGAACAAAGTCATTGCTCGTATCAAGCTCGATGTCATCCAGACATTGCAGCACCGCCATGAACCCCCAGTGGAGTTCCCGTCGTGCAAGCGTCGCGCCGACACAATGATGGATGCCCGAACCGAAGGCGAGATGCGATCCGGGCGCGCGACGGTCCACATTAAGGCGTTCGGGCTCGGCAAACTGATGCTCGTCACGGTTTGCGGATGCATAGCGCAGATTGAGCACTGCTCCCCCGGGGATGGAGACGCCATGCAGCTCTACGGGCTGGCTGGTAACGCGATAAAGCCCCTGGACCGGGCTTTCGAGCCGCAGCACTTCCTCTATGAAAGCGCGCATATGGCGGTCCGGATCGGCGGTGAGCCGCGAGCGTAATTCTGCATTTTCGCCGATCATGCGCATGCCGGCGGAAAGCGCGCTGGTGGTCGTCTCGCTGCCGCCGACGAACGTATCGGCCATGAGATGGGCAAGCAGTTCATTGTCGGTCAGCAGCGTGCCGTCGCGCATCGGCGTATTGACGATATCGCTCAGCAGCGTGTCGTCGGGATTGGCGCGCAATCGATCGATGATGCCCTTCAGATAATGCTGCGCCTCAATCTCCAGCAGCACGCATTCCCGTTCTTCCTCTTCAGAAATCATGAGGCCGAAGCGGCGGATGAAGGCATCGGTCCAGCGCCGAATGTCAGGCAGATCTTCCTCGGGCACGCTCGTGATCAACCCGGTGACCTGAAGCGGGAACGGGATGGCCACTTCATCCACGAAATCGCATGATCCCTTGGCGGCGATCTGTCCGACGAGGCTGAACGCGATGTCGCGGATCCGCGGATCAAGCTCCTTGATCCGACCCGCGCGAAACGCCTTCTCGAATATTGCGCGGACGTCCGCATGGCGCGGATCATCGATGAAGCCGAGCGCCGGCCCCGGGAGCCAACCCCGTTCGCGATAGAGCGAGCGCACCCGTTCGGCCCGCTCCGCGAGCATCGCATCCGTCACCTGGTCGAGATAGCCAGCGCTGCCGAACGATGCCGGGTCAAGCAGGATCCGCCGAACATCTTCGTAGCGCGTGATGACATAGGTGCCGGTGCCCGGATCATGATAGACCGGCGCTTCGTCGCGCAGCCTGGCATAGGCAGCGTAGGGACATGCAAGAATTTCTGGATCAGTGAAACTGATCGGACGCGCACTCGCCATTGCCATCTCCTGTGAACGCTCTGGGGCGCCATAATGTGAATCATTATTTGCAAAAATAAATAAGGGCGATAGTCTTGGTACGCAAGCGGGTTTGAAACCCGATCGGAAATGGAGAGGCTGCCCGTGGGAAAAGGACTTCAAAATACTGTCGCGCTCGTGACAGGCGCGAATGGCGCGATCGGAAAGGCAATTTGCGTCGCGCTCGCTCGAGATGGCGCGACCGTCGTGCCGAGCGATGTCGTGCGGCCCGAGGGTGAACCTCTGTCGCTCGCGCTCGATGTGACAAATGAGCAGTCGTGGCGGGACGCGATCGAAGCGATCAACACCCGGCACGGTCAGCTCGACATCCTTGTCAACAATGCAGGCATAGCGCCTATGGGGCGTATCGAGGACATGACGCTCGACGAATGGCGCCGTACCCAGTCCGTCAATGTCGAGGGCGCATTCCTTGGCACCAAGAGCGCAGCCTCCTTACTGCGGGCTAGCGGAAATGCGCGGATTGGCGGGGCGGCTATCGTAAATATCGCGTCGGGCGCGGCAGATCGACCTGCCGCATTCAGCGGCGCCTACTGCACCAGCAAGGCGGCCCTTGCGATGTTCACGCGCGTGACGGCGATCGAGTTCGCGGCGTTGGGATATCCCATCCGCGTCAATTCGGTGCATCCGGGCGCCCTGCGCTCTCCGATGATGGACGACATCCTCGGCCGCTATGCCGAGATTACGGGTCAGTCGGTTTCGGATCTCAGCGCGGCGGTGCTCGCCCGTCATCCCATGGGGCGATATGTCGAACCGGATGACGTGGCCGACGCGGTTGCTTTCCTTGCCTCCGGGGCGGCGCGGTACATTCATGGAGACGCCCTTCACGTCGATGGAGGTCATGCCGCTGCCTGAAGGCGACAGCCTAGCAGATTAGCTAGGATGTAAAATGTGAATCACACTTTGCAATATTGAGATCGCGCTGTTAGCTTCTCCAGATAACGAGAACCGGAGCGGATATATGCGCGACTTTGCGGTTGGAGCATCTGAGACTGTCGAGGCGTTGCGCGATCGTCTTCAGATTGCCGATGTAATACAACGCTATTGCCGGGCCGTTGACAGAGGCGATGCCGAGCTCCTTGCCTCTGTATTCTGGCCCGGAGCGTCCATAGACCATCCCCCCTTCGAAGGGACGGCCGAAGAATTCTGCCAAGCGGCACTCGAATTCATCGCGCTGTGCGATGTGGCGATGCATACCGTCACCAATATCGGGATCGAGCTCCAGGGCGACCGCGCTTATAGCGAGGCCTATTTCACAGGATATCACAGACTGCCCAAGGGACTGAACGGGCGCGGATTGATCGCTGAGGTCCTTTGCCCGCACCATCGCGATGACATCGACGAGGACCATTTCGTCGGCGGCCGCTACATCAAATGGTTCGAACGGCGCGACGGCGAGTGGCGGGTGTTCCACCATATCGGTTTCCGCGAATGGGAGCGCTGGGAGCCCGCCGCCGATCGCTATCCGATCCCCGGCATGGGGCGGCGCGATCGCTCCGATCCATCTTATCTGCGGCCCGAGAAGGGCTCGACGACGGCGGACCATCGCACCCGCGAGATCGCTGAATAACGATCGAGATCAATAAGTTTCGACAAACGGGAAAAGCCGGTCGGAGCGCAAGCATGATATATTGGGAGAGAGTTTTCATGCGCACAGCAAATCGGACATTTCATCTTTTCGCTGGCCTGTCGCTTTCCGCGCTGGCCTGTTCCGCCGCGTCTGCGCAAAGCGGACCAGCCGCCGCTTCCGCAGACACAGCAGGTCCAGCAGATGCGGGCGGGCTAAGCGAAATCGTCGTGACGGCTCAGAAGCGCTCCGAAAATCTCCAGAACGTACCGATCGCGGTAACCGCGGTCAGCGGTGCCGCCGTCGAGCAGCGCCACGCGACCACGCTGCAGGGATTGCAGGGCACGGTTCCGAACATTCAGATCGACAATTTCTCCAATACGCCGAATACCGCCGTGTTCACGATCCGCGGCATCGGCGTCATCGAGCCCGACCCCTATGCCGGAAACACGGTGTCGATCGTCTATGATGGGGTGCCGCAATATTTCTCGATGGGAGCTCTCCTCGACATCTACGACATCGATCGTGTCGAGGTCCTGCGTGGGCCGCAGGGCACGCTCTTCGGCGCGAACACCACCGGCGGCGTGGTCAATGTCGTGACGCGTCAGCCCACGGGAGAATTCGGCGGAAAAGCTGAAGTCACAATCGGCAATTATCATATGCGCAACATCGCCGGCGCGCTCGACTTCCCGATCGTCAACGACATGCTGGCGGGCAAGGTCGTCGTTTCGCACAACAGCAGCCATGGCTACACGACCAACGTCTTCGATGGCTCGGATATGGGCAAGCGCAACGTCACCATCTATCGCGGCTATCTGAAGTTCACCCCGGCGAGCAATTTCGACGCGACGCTGGTCGGCGAATATGATCGCGCCCGCAACGGCGCGCCGATATTCATCAACGGCTCGGTGCCAGGCGAGGCGCTGTATGTTCCCGCAGGTCCCGTGGCCGGTTCGCTGCTACCTATGTATGCCTCGCCCTGCGAGCCTGCAGGAGAGCCCTGTAACGCCCCCGACAAATATTTTTCAGGCCGGAATAGCGTGCCGGATCGCAGCGACATGGATACCTATCGCGCCACGCTGACCGCCAACTGGCGCGACACGGGGATCGGCGACATCACCTCAGTCACCGGCTACAAGCATTTTCACCTGCTCGAATTTACCGATCAGGACGGATCGCCGGTATTTCTGGCCGATACCCGGCGCGACACGACTGGCTGGCAGCTCAGCCAGGAACTGCGCACGTCCATCGACATCACTGACCGGTTCAATGTGATCGCCGGCGGTTTCTACATGAAGACGCACTACGAGCACCGGCAAGACTATCGTCTCCAGTTCGCTGCGCCGGGCCTGCTTCAGGGCAACTTCCAGGATCAGGATAATTATGCGCTGTCGGGTTTCTTGCAGAGCTATTTCGAGTTGACCGACGAGCTGCGCTTGCAGGCCGGGATTCGCTACACGCACGAACGAACGAAGATGCTCGCTTCGACGATCACGTCGCTCAGTTTGAACGGCCTCACCGATTACGACGGCACTGGCAATGTGCCGATCTCGACGGTAGCCCCGCCGCGTGGCGCGAAATCCTGGGACAATGTCGGCTGGAAGCTGGGGCTCGACTACAAAGTGCGGCCCGGCATGCTGCTTTATGGCTATTGGGCGCGGGGCTTCAAATCCGGTGCATTCACCGGCCGATTGGGCTTGGCTTCCGATCTCGGGCCGGCGGACCCAGAGAGCGTCGATACCTTCGAACTGGGCATAAAGGCGGATCTGCTGGATCGTCGACTGCGCCTGAATTTTGCAGGCTTCTACACCAACTATCGCGATATTCAGCTCGCCACGCTCTATTTCCAGCAGGATGGTGCGAACACCATTCAGGGCAATTCGATCCTCAATGCAGCCAAGGCGCACATCAAGGGGTTCGAGCTTGAGGGCACTGCGTTGCCGGTGGATGGCCTGACTCTTACCGGGTCGTTCGCATATCTCGATGCTACTTATGCCAACTTCCTGTTCTACAATGCCAATACGGTCAACGGCGTACCGATCGGCTTCCAAAATCTGAAAGGCTTTGCACTTCAGAATGCGCCAAAATGGTCCGCAACCGCAGGGTTTAGCTATGAGCTGAATGTCGGTCCCGGCAAGGTGACCGCACATGCGCTCTACAGCTATGTCTCATCGAAATATCTGACGGCGCTCAACGACACGCCCAGGTCCAAGATTCAGCCCATCGACCTCGTCGATGCAAATCTCGACTTCACGCCCAATAGCGAGCTGTTCTCCTTGAGCGTGTGGGCGACCAACCTCCTCGACAAGCGTTACCTCACCAGCGTCTATGATGCGCCGGGGGTCGAGGGACTGGCCGCCTATGCGCCCCCGCGCCGGTTTGGCGTTACAGTAAAGACCCAGTTCTAGGAGACCCGTCGATGGCTTTGAGCGGACCGTTGAAGACATGAGTGGCGTGCGCGAGGGAGGCTGCCTGTGCGGCGCGGTCCGCTACACGGCAAGCTGGCCGCCTCTGGCGACCGCAGTTTGCCACTGCAAGAACTGCCAGAAACAGGCGGGCTCGGCGCTGTCAGTGGTGGCGGTGCTGCCACGCGACGGGCTTGCGGTATCAGGCGACCTTACCGTCTATCAGGACCAGGGAACGACCGGCCAGCCCGTCTTCCGGAAATTTTGCGGCACCTGCGGATCGCCCGTCATCACGGATACGCCGACGGCCGAGGCTCAGAACATCATCTTCATCAAGGCCGGGACGCTTGACGAAGCCGCCGACCTGGCACCTACGCTGCACTATTGGGCCGCGAGCGCGCAGGATTGGTTCGTCTTTCCGGACAACGTCGAGCGCCTGGATACGCAATAGGACGCACCCTTTCTCAATCATTATTGATCGATGGATTCCGTCGTCGCCATCCCAAGAAGATCGTGCATTTGCTGGCGAATCAGAAATTTCTGGATCTTCCCGGTGACGGTCATGGGAAAGGCGTCAACAAATCTGATATAGCGCGGGATCTTGAAGTGGGCGATCTTATCGCGGCAGAATGCGCGGAGATCATTCTCGCTGATCTCATGGCCCGATCGCAGAATGACCCATGCCGCGAGCTCTTCTCCGAGCCGCTCGTCGGCAACGCCAACGACCTGAGCATCTACGATTGCCGGATGGCCAAGCAGATATTCCTCGATTTCACGCGGATAGATATTCTCGCCGCCGCGGATCACCATGTCCTTGATCCGCCCGACGATGCGGCAATAGCCATCGGCGTCGATCGTGGCGAGGTCGCCGGTGTGCATGAAGCCGTCGGCATCGATCGCCTCGGCGGTGCGCGCAGGATCGTCCCAATAGCCGAGCATCACTGAATAACCGCGCGTGCAAAGTTCGCCCGGCTCGTCGCACGGCACGACAGCCCCGTCCCCATCCACCACTTTCACATCGAGGTGTGGCTGGACTCGCCCTACGGTCGACACCTTCAGTTCGATCGGATCGTCGATATCGCTCTGGAAACTGACCGGGCTCGTCTCGGTCATGCCGTAGGCGATCGTCACCTGCGACATGTTCATCCGCGCGATCACCTCGCGCATCGTCGCGATCGGGCATGGCGAGCCGGCCATGATCCCCGTGCGCAGCGAGGAGAGATCGAAGCGGCCGAACTCCGCATGGTTGAGCATGGCAATGAACATGGTCGGTACGCCGTAGAGCGCAGTGCAGCGTTCGGCTTCCACCGCCTCCAGCGTCTTCAACGGATCGAATGATGCGTCCGGATAAACGATGGTCGCGCCGTGATTGACGCAGGCAAGATTGGCCATGACCATGCCGAAGCAATGGTAGAGCGGGACCGGGATGCAGATCCGGTCGCCGCGCCGCAGCCCGATCCGGTCACCGACGAAGAAGCCGTTATTGAGGATGTTCCGGTGCGACAGGGTGGCGCCCTTGGGGTGGCCGGTCGTGCCGCTGGTGAACTGGATGTTGACCGGGTCGTACGGACTGATGTTGTCCGGCAGGATAGCCGAGCCGCCGGCCTCCAGCGCTGCGAAGGGGAGGAAGCCATGATCTTCCCCGCCCAGGGTGACGATCAGCCGCAGCAGGGGCAGATCGAGCTGCCGGACCATCGCGACATAATCGCTGCTCTTGTGTGAAGGCGCGAGGATCAGCGCCGCGCAGCCGACCTTGGTGAGCGCATATTCGAGCTCGGACAGCCGATAGGCGGGATTGATATTGACGAGAATGAGACCGGCCTTCGCGGTGGCGAATTGCGTGATCGCCCATCCCGCGCAGTTTGGCGCCCAGATGCCCACCCGGTCGCCCGGCATTAATCCCCTGTCGAGAAGAGCACGGGCGACGGCGTCCACGCGCTCGCCCAGTTCAGCCCACGTCCAGCGGACAGCCTGATGCCGGGAGACGAGCGCCAGACCAGCGGGATCGCGCGCCACCGCCTTGTCGAACGCAGCGCCGATCGTGTCCTCGATCAGCGGCGGAAAAGCCGCGCCCCTAACCTGGCTCAGGCTCATACATGACCCCATTCGGCATCGCGCAGCTCCTTGCGCCTGATCTTGCCGCTGACCGTCTTGGGCAGGCTCGCCACGAATTCGATCTTGCGGGGATATTTATAGGGGGCGGTCGTCGCCTTCACATGATCCTGCAGCGTGCGAACAAGCTCGTCCGATGCATCATGGCCGCTGGCGAGAACGACGAACGCCTTGACGACTTCGCCGCGCGTCTCGTCGGGACTCGCCACAACCGCGCTTTCGGCCACGGCAGGATGCTCGAACAAAGCGCTTTCGACCTCGAACGGCCCGATACGATAACCTGCAGAGAGGATCACGTCGTCGGCGCGGCCGACGAACCAGAAAAAGCCATCCTGATCGACAGTCGCGCGATCTCCGGTGAGATACCAGCCTTTCCGGAACACGCTTGCCGTGCGGTCCGGATCGCCCCGATACCCAGTGAACAGGCCGGGCGGGCGGCGTTCTCCGACCCGCAACGCGATGTCTCCCTCTTCGCTATGGGGCAAAATGCTACCCTCATGGTCGATCACTGCCAGATCGATACCGGGCGTGGGCTTGCCCATCGCGCCCTGACGTTTTGCGCCGGGGCGGTTGCAGCAGAGCAGCACCGTCTCGGTCTGGCCGTAGCCATCGTGAATGTCGAGACTGGTCGCCGCCCTCCAAATATCGATGACCTCGGGATTGAGCGGCTCGCCGGCACTCACGCAATGTCGCAGTGAAGCGAAGTGGCGCCCTTCGAGCCTGGCGCGAACGAACATGCGATAGGCGGTCGGCGGCGCGCAGAGCGTCGTGACGGGATAGCGCTCCAGCAAATCCATCGTCGCGACGGGATCGAAGCCCTGGGCGTGGTGGACGAAAATCGCCGCGCCCATCAGCCAGGGCGCGTAGAGGCTGCTCCAGGCGGCCTTGGCCCAGCCGGTGTCCGAAAGATTCCAGTGCAGATCACCGGGGCCGATGCCGAGCCAGAAGCGCCCGGTTATCTCATGCGCAAGAGGATAACCCGCGCCGTGGATCGTCATCTTGGGCATGCCGGTCGTGCCGCTGGTGAAATAGCAGAGCGCGTCTTCATCGAAGGCCGTGTCCGCGATTTCGGTGATGGGCCGGGCGGCCGACATGGCCTTGGCCACGTCCCGAACGTGCAGTGGCGTCAGCCCGGCAGCTTCGACCCGCTGGGCAATATCCTCGCTCGCGATCACACAGCGGGCGTCAGCCGCTTTCCAGCGATAGGCGATATCCTTGGCGGTAAGCTGGGTCGTGCCGGGCGAGGCGATCGCGCCCAATGCCATGCACCCCAGCATTAGCGGCCACCATTCGATTTCGCGCGAAAGGAGCAGGAGAACGGTATCTCCCCGCCGCACGCCGGCATCAGCGAGTACAGTCGCCGCGCGTTTCGCCTCGTCAAACAGCTCGGCAAAAGTCAGTCGCTTTTCGCTGCCGTCGGCGTCAGTCCAGAGCAGCGCCAGCGCATCAGGCATCTCCTCCGCATGCCGCCCGATCGCGTCTCGCGTGAAATTATAGCGTTCGGGCGGATCCCAGTTGAAGCTCTCGATCATTTGGCCTCATTGACGATGTGGATCTGGGTGAATTCCTCCAGTCCTTCCTCACCGAACTCAACGCCGATCCCGGATTGTTTCGCGCCACCGAAAGGAATGGTCGGCCCGAAATCGAGGTGCGTGTTGATCCACGTGGTGCCTGATTCCATCCGACTGGCCATGTCATAGGCAACCGCGCGATCGTTGGACCAGATCGAGCCGCCCAGGCCCAGCGGCGAGGCATTGGCGCGCGCGAGGGCATCTTCGGGATCGCTAAATTTGATGATGGGCAGGATCGGGCCGAACTGTTCTTCATCGACGAGCTGGGCGCCGTCGCTGATGTCGCGGACGATCGTCGGGCGAATGAAATAGCCGGGGCGGTCAAGCACTTCGCCACCAGCGACGATCGTGCCGTCCGCACGCGCAGTATCGAGGAAGCCTTTCACCTTCTCATATTGCATCTTGTTCTGGATGGGGCCGATCCGGGTGCCTTGCTGCAGCCCGTCATCAACCACGGCTTCATTGGCCAGCTTCGCCAGCTCATCGACCAGCCGGTCGTAGATCGCCTCATGGGCATAGACGCGCTTGATCGCCAGACAGACCTGGCCGGCGTTCGTGAAGGCGCCGCCGAAGATGCCGGGCGCGACCTTTGCGGGATCGACATCGCCCAGCACGATCGCGGCGTCATTGCCGCCGAGCTCAAGCGTCAGCCGCTTGATCGTCGCGGCGGCCGAGGCCATCACCTTCTTGCCAGTCTCGCTGGAGCCGGTGAAGCTGATCTTCGCGACATCGGGATGCGCGGTAAGCCTGGCGCCGAGATCATTCTGGTCAGTGACGATGTTGATGACGCCCGCCGGGAAGATGTCGGCGATCAGTTCGCCAAGCCGGAGCGTTGCCAGCGGCGTGGTAGGCGACGGCTTGATCACCATGGTGTTGCCGGCGATCAGCGCGAGCGGCATCTTGAAGGCGACGATCAGCACCGGAAAATTCCACGGGATGATCGCCCCGACCACGCCCAGCGGCTTGCGCTGCTGCACGACACGGCGCGTGGCGCTGTCCTCGATGATCTTGTCCTTGACCTCGAGCGTCGCGAACTGGCGGATGAAGATGGCGGTGTAGAGGATCTCGGCACTGGCCTCGGGAAAGGGCTTGCCCTGTTCCTGCGTCAGCAGCCGCGCCAGTTCGTCTGCATTGGCATCGATTGCATCGGCCAGCTTGAGGAGCATCCCCTGACGCTCGGCGACAGGCGTGCGCGCCCAGCCCGGAAATGCCGCCTTGGCAGCCGCAACCGCCTCATCGAGCTGCCGTTCCGACGCACGCGGGCATGTCGCCAGCACTTGCTCGGTCGCGGGGTTGATAACGTCCATCGTGGCGTCGCCAGCAACGAGTTTGCCGCCGATCAGCAGGCGATAATCAGCCATGTCGTCCTCTCCTTGTCGCCGCGCCCGAAGGCGCGGCGCGGTAATGTTCTTTAGTATTTCACGCCGACCGTGATGCCGTAAGTACGCGGCCCGCCGATATGGTTGTAATCAAATCCGAAGCCCGCGAGCAGATCCACGCGCGAGGTGAAGTAGAATTTGTTGGTCAGGTTCTTGCCCCACACCGAAGCGTTGAAGCGGCCATCGGCGGATTCCCAGCCGATATTGCCGGATAGGAGAGCATAGCTCTTCTGCTTCAGACGGGGATATTAAGGACCTCGAAATACTGGCTCGACTGGTAGCTGAAATCGCCGGCAAACCTCACCTTGCCTGCATCATTGTCCATCACCGTGGCGTCGAAGCCGCCAGAGAAGGAAATGGTCGGGGCATTCGACAGGCGATTACCCTTCACATCAGCGCCGCTGACCGTGCCCTCGCGTATTTCTGTGTGGAGCAGGCCCAGCCCGAGCCGCAGGTTCAGCATGTCGCTGGCGCGTGCCGAAAACTCGATCTCGCCACCGTAGATTTGCGACTTGGGAATGTTGAGCAGGGTCTGCGCGGCCGTTCCCGGATCGATGTTGATGAACTGCTGGTTCTTGTAGCTGTAGTAGAAGCCAGCCATGTTGAGCGTGATGCGGCGATCAAGGAACTGGGTTTTGGCGCCCAGCTCGAACGCGTCGACCTGCTCGGGCTTCGCCACCGACAGCTCGGAAGGATCGAAGAAGGCCTGCGCGTTGAAGCTCTTCGCACGATAGCCGCGGCTGTAATTGGCGTAGATCATGTTGTTGGACGACAGCTTGTAATCGATGCCGATTTTACCCGAGATATTGTCGGTGCTGTAGCTGAGCGACGACGGTGGAATCAGCGTGACGATCAGGCTCTGATCGACGCCCAGCCCATCCGACCGAAAATTGGTTTGCTTGCCGGTGTCATGCGTATAGCGCACGCCGCCGCGCAGCGTGAGCGCGTCGGTAAGTTCATAGGTCAGGTCGGTGTAAAGCGCGGTCGATTTCTTGAGCTGATCGAAGCTGTTTTGGAACAGGCAGGCGAGCGGCAATCCGGCCGCGCAGTCCGCCGCGTCGACCACGCCATTACCGTCGACATCTATGTCCTTGCCGATCTCGAAGGTCGTTTCGTTGAAGACTTTCTCCCGATGATAGTAGGCGCCGAGGATGAAGTTGAACGAACCGTCGAAACTGCTCGAAAGGCGCAGGTCCTGCGCAAATTGCGTCGCTTTGTCGCCATAGGGAATTTCAAGCAGCTGCGTCGCAGTGCCATCGGTATCCTCGTAGAAGTTAAGGCTGCCCTTGTCCCACGCGGTCACACTGGTGACGGTGAGCGCGTCCGACACCTCGACATTGCCAGTGAGAGATACCGAATAGGTGCGCGCACGCCGCCGATCAGTGACATTGGCTTCGATCTGGCGCTTCTTGAGACCTGGCCGGTTGATATCCTCAGGCTGCGCATAGATTCCGTAATTGCGCGGGTTCTGGTAAGTCGTCGACGCGCGCAGGATGAAGTTGACGCCGTCCTGGGGCTCGAACAGCAGCGATCCCCGGACGCCATATTCGCTGACGCTGGCGAGGTCAGGCTCGCCGGGAAGCTGGTTCTTGAACCAGCCGTCCGCCTTCGACCAGGTAAAGGCCACCCGCGCGGCGAGCGTATCGCCGAGCGGAACATTGACGCCGCCATTCACATCGATGCGGTTGTAGTTGCCATAACCCGCGTTGAGATAGCCGTTCACTTCGCCGAGCTTGGGTGCGCGGCTGATCAAGTTGACCGCGCCGCCCGTGGTGTTCTTGCCGTATAGGGTGCCCTGCGGCCCGCGCAGCACCTCGACCCGCTCAAGATCGAACATCGCGACACCCAGGAAGGCGAAGTTGCCCTTGTAGACTTCGTCATAATAGGTCGCGACGGGGCTGGCCTGATTGAGGCTGTAATCGGACATCGAAACGCCGCGCAGGGCGAAGATCGGCGTGTTGTCGCCGACCGTGGAGGTGAGCTGCAGGTTGGGAACCTTGGTCACGAGTTCGTCGGTTTGCGTGACGCGTTGCTGCTGGAGCGCATCGCCCGTGATTGCGCTCACTGAAACCGGCACGTCCTGCAGTCGCTCAGACCGCTTCTGGGCGGTCACGATGATGTCTCCGCCGAAAGTGTCCGCTTCATTGCCGGCAGGTGCGGGCGCGGGCGTCTGCTCCTGAGCGAGTGCTGACGTCGAAACGCCCGCAAAAAGCGCGAAGATTGAAAATGCTCCGATCTGCTTCTTCATCACGGTTCCCCTTTTGATTTCGAATTATCCGCCACGCTTGCCCCAACTTTTTCCATCTTGGTTACGAGCTGCCGGCGAATTGAGCTTGCTTCCGTCCTGAGGGGCTGGCGCCGCAAACGAGCGACCTCAGCGGCATCATAAGGTTTGAAGTCGGGCGGCATATGATCCGGATCAAAACGGATCAGCGTCCAGTTCAGCAACTCGGCCAGATCCTTGTCCGATAGCGCCGCCGTCGCGACGCCCGGCACGCGCGACAGATATTCGCGGCCGCCGGAGACCGACAGGAAGCGTGCCGCAAAATTGGCCATGGTCGGTGTCGTTGCCGGCGATCCCGTGGCATCGGGACGATGGCATCCCTGGCACTGCAGGATATAGTGCTGGCGCGCTCGGGCCGGATTGTCGACGCCCGGCATCGCGGCCGGGGCTGCGACCGCGAATATCCCGATCAGGAGCGCGAGCGCCGGCCGATACATTATGGGCCAACCAGCTTCTGGTTAAGCTCGGCCACCTGATTGGGCTTGAGGCTCGCGCCGCTCGCCTTGAGCTGGGCCACCTCATTGGCGGTGAAGGGCTTGGCAGCGCCAGTGACATGATTGAGAACGGCTGCGATCTGATCGTCGTTGAGGCCGGACTGGGGCGGCATGAACCCGCGATAGGCCTTGCCCTCGGCCTTGATCGGGCCGGACACGCCGTGGGTCACCACCAGCACGAGATAGCGGCGCCCCTCGGATTTGGTGGCAAAACTCTTCACGTCTTTCTGAAGCGGCGGGAAAGCGCCGGGAACACCCTGTCCATTGGCGAGATGGCACACAGCGCAACGGCTGTAGATTTTTGCGCCGTCAGCGCTTTGGGCGGCTGCAGGAACGGCAATCAATGCGAGCGCCAACCCTATCGCGGCGTTGCGCACCTTCATTTCTCCAATGCCGTGCCGAGGATGATGGCCGTCGAGCAATTATAGACCGCGCTCTGCGTGCCGAGGCACCAGTTGATGTCGTTGTTGGATTGCGGCCGCACCATCGGGCGATCATTCTCGTTGCGGTTGCACAGACAATGGCCGCACGAGGATTTGCCACAGCAATCATTGTAGCTGATGATGTAGGAACGCCCATCCGCCGGATTGAGGCAGGTCCCGATCCAGGTAATCGGCGACATTTCGGTGCCGGGCGGGCAGCTCGACGGCGTGCCGCCGCAACAGGAGCAGAGAAAGCCGTCGATCGCGCAGTAGCGCCAATAGTCGCAGCTGTTGGGATCGCCCGGATCCTGGAGGTTGCCGGTCGAGACCGGCGCCGCGCCTGAACCCCCGCCATGCGCCGGCGATGCTTGTGCGCGCGAAACCGGCAGCACCGGGATCACGGCGGCTCCGGTGATGGCGCCCCCGATCATGGTGAGCAGGCTACGGCGCGAAGTCGTGCGCGCGACCTGCCGGGTCATTCTTTCAGCGATCTTGTCGAAATGCGACATCGTGATTTCCCCCTTTAGCGACGGGCGAGATATTCCTGGATTGACGTGACGCCGCGTTCTTTGGCTTCGAACAGGCTCTCGAGATGCTCGCGGGTGTTGACGAGGCCGAGCGAGGCGATCCGGCCGTCCTCGGCGATCAGCACGGCGTAGGGCAGCTTGGAGACGCCAAGGCTGCGGCCGAGCGCTTCGGACAGCACATAATCGAAGCCGCCAAGCCCTTCGGCTGCGATCATGCGCTGATGATCCGGCGCACCGCCGTCACTCGCCAGCACGATGTCGAGCCAGCCGCGTTCCGCGCCCGCCGCCGACTTCACCACCGGCAGCATCGATTTGCAGAGCGGACAATCGGGCGAGAGGAAGAACAGCAGCTGGCTGCGTCCCGGTCGCTTTCCGCCGATCGTGACGGTCCCGCCCCCTAGCGTCTCAAGGCGCATCTCGGGCGCGACATCGCCGGCCTTCAACGATTGATGCAGCGTGAGTGCGCCCGCCGGCGCGATCCGTTCGTGCAGGACGCCGACCTGCCGGGCGAGCGCCGCGACGAGCACCGCCATAACGGCGAGGCCGACCCACAACAGCACCTGGGACGCGATGAAGAGCGTGGTCATCGGGCGATACTCCTCGACAGGGAAGGCAGGGCCGCGAGTTCGGCGGCGGCGAGATACATGATGAACAGGGCAAGTGCGGCGAATGGCGCGATCACGTCAGGCGCCCCAGGATACAGGATCACCAGCATCGCGAGCAGCCCCAGCCCGACCGGCCGCAGCCGCGTAAAGCGATCGATGCCCTTGCGGCTCTTGCCGAAGTTGCAGCCGCAATCGAAGCTGTCATCGCCCCGAAGATGCGCCAAGTGGAGCGCGACGGCGTAGCCGAGCCACAGCATCAGCGCGATCACCGCACCCAGGCTTTGGGTTGCCGGGATCAGCAACGCAATCGCCGCAGCCGCTTCGATCGCAGCCGCCGCCAGCATCGCCGGAAGTGCAAGCGGTTCGTTGACGTGAAGCAGCCGGCCAGTCGCGCGTGCCAACCGGGGCCGGGCGATCAGCTTATGCGCTGCGGCGCTGCCCAGCACCAGCGCGAGCAGCAGGGCGAGCGCGTACATCAGCGCACCGCCGTCATGGTCATTGGGTTGGCGGCCACGCCACTGATCGAGCGGACGAAATCGCCACTCGCTGAATAGACGTCGATCAGCCCATCGGCGCGCGCGGCGACGAGCAACGGTTTGGCGTCGGTCGTCATTTCGACCGAGAGGGTTAGATTTTTGAGCGGGACACGGCGCACGAGCGCCTTCTTCGCTGGATTGACGACCCAAACCTCGGTGCCGCCATCCTTGTGCGATCCTTCGCGACCGGCGGGATTCATCAGCACATAGAGCAGACCAGCAGCATCCGAACTGATCACCTGCCATCCGCCGGGTCGCCATTCAGGATTGCCGCCCGCCTGCTTGCCGATCGAGAAGGCCGGAAGCATCTTGGCGGCATCACCGGAAAGATCGATCCCGCGGAAATTGCCCTTGAATGTCACGAACCAGGCGGTCTTGCCGACCATCGCCGGCATCATGAAGATCGGATCATTGTCGATGTCGTTGAACGGCTTGCTCGTGACCGTCTTCGCCGCCTTGCCATTCTCATCGAGTTGAACGCTGGCGATCGTCCCCTCGGCGCACAGGGTAGCGAAGCCGCGCGCACCGGTGGGGTATATCTGCGAGCAACCGGGGGTGTCGATCTCGCTGATGACCTTGCGGCTATCAAGATCGATCACGCTCACTGAAGCGCCGGGCGTGAAATTGAATATGAGCAGCCATTTCTCGCCATTGGTGAGTTGCAGGCTGTTCTTGATCGTCACGGAGAGCCCACGCTTGCCGCCCGGCAGGACGATCTCGCCCTTGGGCGCCAGCGTAGCGGTGTCGTAAATGGTGATGACGTCGGTACGCTCACCTCGCGTCAGTCGCGAATAGAAGGTTTCGCCGACATAGATTTCGGGCCGGGTGGTGGAAGGCGTGATGCTGCCGAACTGGGCGACCGGGATCTGCCCCTTGAGGTTCCTGTTCTCCGCGCCAACGTCGACCACAGCCGCGCGGCCATCAGGCAAACTCGCGAAGTGCAGGTCATGCACGAGCATCCAGTTTGGCGGATATTTCTGGGGTAACGTCGCCACGGCGCCAAGCGTCTCTTCGGGGAGTGGCTTGGGGTAATCGGCAGCAATGGCGGCGGTGGCCAGTGCGAGGCCAGCAATGAATGCGGACGAACAGGCGAGCATCTTCTTCGGCATGATCGCTCCCTCCCTTATTGCCCGAATTCTGTTCGATTGTCCAAAATTAGTCAAGCGCCAAAAATTGGTCTTGCTTGCGCATTCCAGAAGTGGCTCATTATAGCGGCAGCAAAGCCACACTAAGGGAAGCGCCGCCTTGGCCAATTTCGAAGTTCCGGATCTGAAAATCCGCCCTCGTGAAGGGGGTTATGCGCGGGGACAGGAGGGCTTCGAGCAAATATTGCGCGCAGCCCTTTCGCTGTTGGTCGAGCAGGGATCCAAGGCGCTGACGCTGCGTCGCATCGCTGCCGAATGCGGACTGAACGTCGGCAACCTCAATTATTATTTCAAATCCAAGGAGGAGCTGATTCGCGAACTCCTCGATGCGGTGATCTCAAGCTACGAAGAGTCGTTCGATGATATATTTCATGATCCGGACGCGAGCCCCAAGCAGCGGCTCGAGCGGGTTGTCACACTCATCCTGACCGATATTACCACCAAGAAAACCAGCCGCTTCTTCCCTGAGCTTTGGGCGATGGCCAATCACGATCCATTCGTCCAGGAACGGATGGAGGAACTCTATTCGCGCGCACGGGTCGTGCTCAACGCTCTCATCGGCGAGATCAATCCCGGCCTTCCGAGCGATGAGCGCGAGACGCTGGCGCTGTTCATTTCTGGCTCCATGGAGGGCATGACGATGTTCGCTGGTTTCGACAAACCCTGGCGGCAGCGCATGCCCTGGATCATCGGGATAGCACAGCGATCCTTTGTTGATCTCGTTCAGAAGATGAAGCCCGGCGAGATACGTGAGGGCGTTGAGGGCATTACTGACTTGCCTCGCTAGCCCCAACTCTGTGGAGCGGGGCGCGGCTGCCGCCTGCCGGTGGGCGACATGGATTTTTCGGCATGGTTCGGTTCGCCAATATTGGGACGCGCTGTGATGTGGTGAAACGAATATCGTAACCCGCGCGGATCAACATGGCGGAGCCTTTCTTGGAGGGGATCACCCGGGCCGCACAATCTTCAGAGTCGGTCTGGCCGTGGTCTTCCAGAGTAGGGGTTCTTAGCCACAAATGACAGCGCCGTGCTTCGGGCGAGGCGTTAGAGCGAAAAGCAGGAACGAGCGGTTTCGAGCGCAGCGCTCAATCTGGCGTTCCACAGGTGCTGCCCGGCAGTTTTCGCGATCAGGTCCTGTCGGATTTCCAGTTCCACATAGGGAAGGCTGTTTGCGAACGCGTGGCGGGGGATGGTGTGATCGGTATCGTCCATCTGGTAGGGCTCGTTGTCGCCAACGATAATGGCTGGTTCGGTCAGAAGCCGTTCCAGGAGGGCAGTCGCGAACCGTGTATTTCCGCCCGAATATAGCACGCCCACATGCCACGGCCGTTCGATTTGTGCCATTATCGGCGTAAAGCTGTGCAACGCGATCAGTATGGTTGGCCGGTTGGATCGACTGCGTCTGTCCAACTCCGTCGTGATCCTTTCATGATAGGGCCGATGTATGGCGGCGATCCGCTCGGTCCGCGCCTCTTCTGTCAGGTTCGCGTTTCCCGGGATGGGGCAACCGTCGGACATTTCCGGGATTGCTTCCGCCGAGGCGGGATCTCGATTGCAGTCGATCACGAGGCGCGAATAATGCTGATGGAGAAATGGCGCATTCAATGTGGTCGCCAGCAGCTCGCCAAGACCTCTGACACCGATATCCCAGGCAATGTGCCGTTCGCGATCTTCTCCTGATAGACCCAGCTCACCGAGCCTGCGTGGGATTGCATTTCCGGCATGATCGCCAAGGATGAGGAACGGGGAGCTTCCGCCTGAGTTAAAGGCTACAACGGGCTCTGGCTCGTCCTGATCGAGCAGTGAGGCGCCACCCGGCGTCGTCATAAAGAAAGCCTTCCATGCCACTGCTCACGATCCGCCACATCACGGAATACACATATCGACAACCGGTTTCATTCGGCGAGCACCGGATCATGATGCGGCCGCGCGAAAGCTTCGACCAGCGCCTGATCAGTGCACAACTCGATATTGCGCCAAAGCCATCAGAACTAAGATGGCTTCATGACGTGTTCGGCAACTCAGTCGCGATCGCGTTATTCGACAAGCGCGCGAAGGCATTGCGCGTTGCAAGCGAGGTGCAGCTCGATCACGCGCCGCTCGAGCATGCCGAGATCGATGTCGAGGATTATGCGCGGCTCTTTCCCTTCACCTACTCATCGGAAGACATGCCCGATCTGCTGCGCTCCATCGAGCGTCAGCATCTCGATGTCGCGCGCGTGGTCGACAATTGGGCGCGCGCATTCGTGCGCGACGACGGTGCGACAGAGACGGTAGCCATGCTCACCGACATGGCGACATCCATCAAACGCGATTTCACTTATGTACCGCGCCACGAGAAAGGCACGCAGACGCCCATCGAAACGCTGGACAAGCGACGCGGCACCTGTCGCGACTTTGCCGTGCTCATGATCGAGGCAGTCCGTGCGCTCGGCTTCGCGGCACGGTTCGTCTCGGGATACGTCTACAACCCGTCGCGCGCCGAGGGGCGCGTGGGCGGCGGCAATACTCACGCGTGGGTGCGCATCTTCCTGCCGGGGTCGGGTTGGGTCGAGTTCGATCCGACCAACGGAATCATCGGTAATCGCGGCCTCGTGCGGGTCGCGGTGGCAAGGGATCCCTATCAGGCCCTGCCGCTATCGGGAACGTGGAGCGGATTCCCGGCAAGCTATGTCAGCATGGATGTCGAGGTCGACGTTCGCATGGCCGACCAAAACGACAAGGAAACATTTCATCTGGGGGGAGCCATCAACAGCCGCGTCGCGGGCAGAAGCAGGAAACCACGATAATGTTAATTCGGGCCGGATATGAGATACGCTTTGAAACCGATATTCCGACGGCGATGATGGCCATGCTGAGCATCCATCCGTCGCGTCACACCGATCTCAAGACCCCGCAACGCATCGAGCCTTCGCCCGATGTTCCGATCTACAATTATGAGGATGCTTTCGGAAACATCTGCACCCGGCTTACCGTGCCGGTCGGCGGGGTCACGCTCGCGGCCGATTTCGTGATCGAGGATAGCGGGTTGGAAGACGTTCGCGCGCCCGATGTTCCACCGACGGCGGTGGAATTGCTCCCCGATGACATCCTGATTTTCCTGCTGGGGAGCCGCTATTGCGAAACCGACCGGCTGATGGACGTTGCTTGGGCGGAGTTCGGGCATATCATGTCGGCGCGGGACCGCGTCGAAGCGATCGTGAACTTCGTCCACAACCATGTTACCTTCGGCTACGAGCATGCGCGGCCGGACAAGACTGCCTGGAATGGCTATCAGGAGCAGGTCGGGGTGTGCCGCGATTTCGCGCATCTCGCGATCACCCTGTGCCGCTGCATGAACATCCCCGCGCGCTATTGCACCGGCTATCTCGGCGATATCGGCATTCCGCCGGTCGATGCGCCGATGGATTTCTCGGCCTGGTTCGACGTGTATATCGATGGCGAATGGTATACCTATGATGCCCGGCACAATCGGCCTCGTATCGGCCGCATCCTGATGGCTCGCGGCCGGGATGCTACCGACACCGCTCTTACGACTGCGTTTGGCCCTGCCAAGCTCACATGGTTCCAGGTGCATACCGACGAGGTTCAGTCGTTTGAGTGACTTGGCGAATCCCTTGCTCCATGAATGGAGCGGCCCCCTTGGCGCACCACCCTTCGCGCTGGTCAGGCCGGAGGATTTCGTTCCGGCTCTGAAAACCGCAATTGCAGATCACAACGAGGAACTTGTCGCACTTTGCGAAAGCGCCGCGCCTGCCAACTTCGACAACACCCTTGCTGCAATGGAAAGATCGGGCGAAGCGCTCGCCCGCGTGAGGCGTCTGTTCTGGACGCTCGCATCGGCGCATTCGATCGAGCCTGTTCGCGCGATCGAAGCTGAAATGTCAGCGCTCCTCAGCGCCCACGGCACCGCGATCAGCCATGATGAAAAACTATTTGCCCGGATCGCCGCCGTGCATGCGGGTATTCACGACACAAACCTGACCGAAGAACAAAAGCGGCTGGTTGAAAATAGCTACAAAAGCTTCGTTCGTGGCGGCGCAGGCCGGGATCCTGTCGTGAAGAAGCGGTTCGCTGAGATCGATGCACGATTGGCTGAGCTGTCGGTGCAGTTCGGACAAAATGTCCTTGCCGAAACGACCGGATGGGCAATGGCGCTGGAGGCACAGGATCTCGAGGGCATTCCTCAATCGTTGCGCGATGCTGCGGCAAATCGAGCTAACGCCGCAGGTGACGGCGGGCGTTACCATATTACGCTCGACCGCACCGATTATGAATCCTTTCTCACCTTTTCACAAAGGCGGGACCTACGGGAACGGTTATGGCGAGCGTTCACAAATCGCTGCGATGGGGGAAAACGGAATAATTGGCCGCTCATTGCGGAAACCCTTGAACTTCGTGACGAGCGGGCTCGCTTGCTCGGATACGCTGACTATGCCGCCTACCAGCTCGACGACAGCATGGCACGAACGCCGGACGCGGCGCGCGCCTTGCTCATGCAGCTTTGGGAGCCGGCCAAGATACGCGCTGCCGAGGAAGCCGCCGAACTTCAGGCCCTGATAGAGGGCGACGGCGAAAGTTTCACGCTGGCGCCTTGGGACTGGCGGTTTTACGCTGAACGCGTGCGCCGGGATCGCTATGCACTGGATGGCGTGGCGATCAAGGAGCATCTGCGGCTCGATGCCGTGCGGACGGCGGCATTCGAGACAGCCGGTCGGCTTTACGGGCTCCGCTTTGTGCATCGTGAGGATATCATCGCTTATCACCCCGATGTGTGGGCCTGGGAGGTGAAAACGGCGGAGGGTTTGACGCTCGGCCTGCTCTTTACCGACTATCTCGCGCGCCCAGAAAAGCACGGCGGAGCCTGGATGGGAAGTCTGAGGGTCCAGGAAAAACTGGATGGAGAGGTCCAGCCGATAGTCTATCTGGTTGCAAACTTCGCATCTGCGCCTCCCCCTGACACGGCGTCGACAAAGCTGTCGCTGGATGAGGCGCGAACGCTGTTTCACGAATTTGGCCATGCCCTGCACGGGCTGCTGTCAGACGTCACATATCCGAGCCTTTCCGGAACATCGGTCGCAAGGGATTTTGTGGAATTTCCAAGCAAGTTCATGGAAAACTGGATCGTCAGCCGTGACGTCCTAGGCAGCCTGGGTGTTTCTGCTGATCTGATCGACGGCATCCGGCGCGCGGAAGCCTATGGCCAGGGCTTTGCGACCGTTGAGCTGGTTTCTTGCGCGTTGCTCGATCTCGCGCTGCATTCAGCATCAGCGCGGGGCGCCGATCCGAAAGCATTCGCGGAAACCGAGGTGGGGAGGCTCGGGATGCCCAACACGATTGGACTGCGCCATCGGCTTCCATATTTCACGCATGTTTTCGACGGGGGCTATGCCAGCGCCTATTACAGCTATTTATGGTCGGAAGTGCTCGACGCCGACGCATTCGACGCATTTGTCGAGGCTGGAGACATTTTCGATCCCGACATAGCACGACGATTCCGCAAAGAAATTCTGGCCAACGGCGATAAGCGGAATCCAATGGAATCCTTCGTGGCGTTTCGCGGCCGTCGCCCCAATGCCCAAGCACTGATGCGCGCACGCGCACTCGCAACGGTTTGAAAACGGGATTGATTGGCGACGCGAGCATCGAGGGCATGATCTAAGGTCTGGTTTTGCCAGCTAGTCTGTCGTGCGCCAGAAGTGGCGGAAGTCAGCCATTCGCGCAGTCTCGATAGCTAGCGAGTCGTGCTCAAGAAGTGGCAGAAAACGGGCATTCTAAAATCTGCATAACTAGCGAGTAGTCATACCGATATGCGCTCTGCGACGGTGGTGCAGAGCCTATCTGGCTCCACGCATGAGATGGAGAGCGTTGCAGCCGGAATGGCCAGCACGCAGTGTCTAAGCATATCAATAAAACCATACAAGCCGCGAGATCACGCATGTTCCGCGTGCGCAATCGGGCAGGCGAATTTTCTGCTGAATGGGTGTCTGCTGGGTCGACGTTTGTAGTTCGGTAGCGCGTATATGGGGTGGCGATGCAGCCCAAGAAGCGCGCACCGCCAGCTCTACCGGGTAACCTCGCGTGCAAGCACCAATGGCGCAAATAGCTGGTTTATGATCTGAACGAGTTTACTGGGCTGGTTGGACGCCGCCGTCGCAACATAGAGCACATCCTTGTCGCGCATGGCGAATTTCTGCGAGAGGAAGTAGCTGGTCGGCTGCATCATATTTAAGCGATAGATCACTGGCTTCTCGCGCGTCACGTCAGCCGGATCTTTTGCAAATCGGAACAGGAAAACGGCGGAGGCATCCGCTGTCGCGTCGTTGGGGCCGCCAATGCGCGCAAGCGCCTCAGCGAGCGACACCGTTTCACTTTCAAACGGGACCTGCGCAACTTTCTGGCTCGCCCCAAAAACAGTGTATGTCCTCGGAGCCTTCAAAAGCTCGATCCTGTCACCGGGCAGCAATATCAGATCGTCCGGTCCACCCGGTGTAATCGATGCCAGGCGTTGTTCGATGAGCTTGTCGCCGCGTGCAAAACGCACCAGCGTGTCAGCAGTCGCCGTTCTGGCTCCGCCCGCGTTTGCAACGGCATCCAGCAATCTTAGACGCACGATGGTCAGCGGTTGCATCCCCGGACGAACGACATCGCCTGATACATAGACTACATTGGAGACGTTCTGCTGGATTGCCACCAGCGCTTGGGGAGATTGGGACTTATCAGCCAGCCCCGCCTCCACCATGGACTGGATCTCAGCGACCGTTTTGCCGGCTACGTTCAGCTTACCGATGTAGGGAAGCTTGATGGTGCCATCCTCGTTCACAACCACGAAGCTTAGATTCTCGGCGCGTGCGGAAGGATCAAAGCCCGTCCCCCCCCTCAAGCCACCACCGCCAAAAAGCGCAACGCCGACCTCGTAAATCCTGATATCAAGGACATCTCCCGGACCCACAGTGTCCACGCGTCCGGTGGCGGACATCGACGAGAGGGTAACCGGCTGCTTTCCGATCACTTCCTCGCCAAGCAGCGGATCTGTCAGTACTGCTTCATTTACGTTGATGACGGCGAGTGGAATGCTCCCCGCTTTCTGATTGCTCAGGACCTGAGATGCTGTTGGGCCACTTGAGGGCAGCGTCGAACATGCGGAAGCGAAAACCAGGAAAAAAAGCGCTGCCCAACGCTTAACTTGTGAAAGCGCCATGCTGCCAATCATGCCAGATTCCGAAATGCCCATGCTCATGGGCGCCCGGCTAGCACGCGCGGGAAAATTTGCCATGGGAAAATGTTGTATTCTTCAGGCGACGCGACGTTGAAGACCATGATGAACGTCAAGAGCTTCATCCACGCTATCAAAAAAGGTCAATGTCCCTGCGTGAAGCACGGCGCCTCGATTGCAATATGCGCGCAGGGTCTCCGGAGAGTGCGATATCATGACAAGCGTGCCCTTGTTTCGCCTGTCCAACAGCGCCTCTTCGCAGCGGATACGAAACCGTTCGTCGCCGGCAGAGGTGACCTCATCCACCAGATAGCAGTCGAAATCGATCGCAAGCGACACACCGAATGCGAGGCGCGCTGTCATACCAGCGGAGTAGGTACTGACAGGTTGATAAAAATATGGACCCAGCTCCGCGAAGCCCTGAACGAATTCCATGAGCGGTTCGGGCTGTTTGCCGTAGATCCGCGCAATAAAGCGCAGGTTGTCAGCTCCAGTCAGGCTGTGTTGGAAACAGCTCGTGTAGCCTATCGGCCAAGACGTGCTCAGCGTCCGGGTCACTCGGCCGGAGGTCGGCATCTCGATGCCAGCGATCAACCGCATCAAAGTCGACTTGCCCGCGCCGTTTGCGCCGCAGATAGCTAATGCGTCCCCTCTTTCGATGGTGAAATTGATATCCGTCAGCACGCGCTTTTCGAAGCGGCGTATCCGGTAGCTTTTGGAGACACGTTCGAACTTTATCATTCGGTTGCCCAATGTTAGCGCATGATCATGCTAGGCGCAGGACAGGATGAAGGCAAGGCGAGCGACAGCATCAACAGGAATCCGCCCATCGTAGTGGATGGAAGGATGCTTTTCGAGCGTGGGACGGGGGTCTCGAGTTACAACCGCAGCCTTGTGGATGCGCTTGCCAGCAGGGGCGTGGGCGTTTCAATCCTCGCGGATCGCACGACGCTACAGGGCAGAACGGGCAATCGAATTGACCGCTGGCGCCGGGATTTGCGCAGCCGCTTCAAGCACCGCCGCCAAGTTCACGAGCGTGAAAATGCTCAGCGAGGCCGACTATTGGCCGGATATGATATATTTCGGGAGGCGCAGGTTTTTTTCGAGCGGCATGGTGTCACCATGCCCATTCGTTTGCCGCAGCCTCCGGGGATCATGCACTGGTGCTTTCCCGTTCCGATCCATGCCGTAGGGTGGGCGAACATCTATACGATCCACGACGCGATCCCGATCGCTTATCCTAAACTGACCCCTATGGATGGCGCGCGCTATCGCCGCCGCCTGGACGCCATCGTTCGGCAGGCCGCAGCGGTGATCACCGTTTCTGACGATTCAGCTTCATCGATCAGCGCTATGCTCGGACGGGACGCGCCTCCGCTGTACAATTGTGGACTGGCGCTCGACATCCCCCCCGAGCCCGCCAGTCTGCCTGAAGGTTTGGAGCCAGGGGGCTACTTCATTTGTGTTGGCACGATTGAGCCCCGCAAGAATCTCGAGCGGCTCGCGGCTGCCTATGCTGCGAGCGGGAGCCGGCGACCGCTAATGATAGCCGGACCAAAAGGCTGGCAAGGGGATCGGCTGGTCAATCAGCTGGCGACGGTTCCCGGCGTTCACATCATGCCATGGCTTGAGCGGCCGGAGCTTGTCAGCGTGATGCGTCATGCGCGGGCAGTTCTGTTTCCATCGCTGGCTGAAGGGTTTGGGCTGCCGATTGCGGAATCCTTTGCGCTCGACGTACCGGTGCTCACGTCCAATCGCGGCGCGACCGCAGAAGTCGCGGGTGACGCAGCATTGCTTGTGGATCCCGAGGATGTCGCCAACATGGCTGCGGGTATTGCGCTGCTTGATCAGGAGGACGCGCTCTGCGCATCCTTGATCAAGCGCGGCCGTGGGCAGGTTGCGCGCTTTTCTCCGGAGGTCTTTGCAGATCGCCTGATCGCCGTCTATGCGGCGCATGGTCCATAGGTGGGGAGCAAATCATTGCGTATCGCGATCGACGGCTACAACCTGGCCATGCCCCAGGGCACGGGCGTCGCCACTTACGGCTATGGGCTCGCTGAAGCGCTGAAGGAACTCGGCCATCAGGTTGAAGGCGTTTTCGGGATTGCCGTGGGCGCGGACCCGGCGCTCAAGGAGATACGGTTCTTCGAGGCGCTCGGGCGAACCACCAAGCCGTTGAGCGGCAAAGCCCTGCTGTACAGGCGCGCGCGCGAGTTTCCTGTAAATTTCTTCGGTGCTCGCGTGGGGCCGGTGCCGAGCAGCGCATTTGTGGAGAAGCGAGTATTCGAGAAACGCCTGCCGGCCTTTGACCGCATCCACACCGCCGGCAGGCTGTTCGAGCGGGCGGAACGATATTTCCAGCTGACGGGCAGGTTTCTCTCGGTGCGCATGATGGATCCACCCGACATCATGCACTGGACATACCCGCTGCCACTCAAGCTGGAGGGCGCGCGCAACATCTACACACTGCACGATCTCGTGCCGCTGCGTCTTCCCTATACGACGCTCGATGTGAAGCGATATTACCATGCTCTGGTGAAGCGATGCGTTGCCGAGGCTGACCATATCGTCACGGTTTCGGAATCCAGCCGCCGCGATATCGAACTGATTTTCGGGACGCCGCGAGGCGGCATAACGAATACCTACCAATCCGCGCCGATGCCGCCGGAACTCTCCGATCAGGATCGCGCCGCCGACGCGGCATCGATCGAAGGCATATTCGGGCTGAAGCTCCAGGGTTATTTCCTCTATTTCGGCGCGATTGAGCCTAAGAAGAATCTCGGACGGCTGATCGAGGCCTATCTCTCGCTGATGACGGAAACACCGCTCGTTATCGTGGGCGGACGATCCTGGCAGAGTGAGGATGAGCTGAAGCTCATCACGCCGCAGGGCGCGCAAGGCGGGATCGTCAATCGGCTCGCGGGGCGGATTGTGCGGCTGGATTATCTGCCCCGCACACTGCTGATGCGCTTGGTTCGCGGGGCGAAGGCCGTCACCTTTCCCTCACTCTATGAGGGATTTGGCCTCCCGGTGCTGGAGGCGATGCAGCTCGGCGTGCCTGTGCTCACATCCAACACGAGCTCGCTGGTAGAGGTCGCCGGCGATGCGTCCGTGATGGTTGATCCCTATGATATTCGGGCCATCGCGGGCGGTCTGGCCGCTCTCGACAGCGATGCGGATCTGCGCTCGCGGATCGCTCAAGCCGGTGGGGAGCAATCCGGCATGTTCTCAACGCGCCTTTATACGCAAAGGCTCGAGGAGATGATCAAGACAATCGCTGTTTGATCATCAGCCCGCGTACCGCATTCGAAGGCACGCTCACGTCCTGGTGTAAATCCAGAAATCCGCGAAACTTGTTTCCGCGGGTTTATCAGGATCGAAAGGATAAGGATTGGCCACATGGTCCATCAGCCGGAACTCCGGGCGGTTAAGCTCGATCCAAGACTGAAACTGTCTATGTCGCACGTGAGGCGCTACGGTCTGAGCATCCTCGTTGCTGGAATATATGATGACGTATTTTGAAGCGGACCCGAAAAGGCTCTCCATGTAGCGGTGATAAACGTCATCTTCGATCAAATGGTAGATGACGTCCAAGGACAAAGCCAACTCGGCCCTGATATCGTTCGGCGCATCGGAAACATGCAGAAATGAATAGTTGGACTTGCCGGAAAATTTCTGGATTATCTGATCCAATACCGTTCTGGATACATCCAGCCCTACATAACTTCTATACTCAGCCAGCAATAGTTGAGCGCCATCACCGCAACCCCATTCGATCACTGTTTCAACGTCATGGGCTATCACAAAATCGTTGAGAACACGCGCCTTGAACTGGGCTAGGCGATTATAAGACCCCGCTCCAGAATTGCCGCCGCGACGATATCGTCGGTCCCAATATTCGCCCGAGTCGAACAAATCATCAACGCCCTGAATCAAGAAGCATTCCCATCCCGGTCACCATTGGGAATAACTGTCAGTTATTTTCCAAATTAATTCTTTTGGTAAAAGAAGACAGAATGGGAAGTCAGGGAAGTCAAATTCCGAATTGGAACAGCGGCTCTGGCCATATCTTCCTGAGTAAAAAATTGATCAATCCGTAGCCGTTCAAAGTCCTTGAACAACGGCCCCATGCGCTGCTCGAAGTCGCTTGTACCAAAGGACCTGAGATGGTCAAACTGACCGAACAGCCGATCCCGATCATCATGGGTCATCGCGGGATCCATATCCTCACGATACCAGGGGGAGAAGAACGGGACGCAGAAGATGTGAAAGCCTCCGGGCTCGATTGCCTCGTTCATTTGAAGGACGATTTGTGTAAGATCGCCGGGCACGTGCTCCAGCACATGAGAATGGACGAGCCCCTGCACTGAGTGGACCGGCATGAACTCCAGCGGCCGAGCAAGATCAATCTGCCGCATTGGTTGCTCAACCCAAGGGTATTGGGAGGGATCAAAATCAGCGGGTGTGTAGGCTTCACCGTATTTGCGCTTCAGAAATGATAATGTTGCTGGCTCCGGCGCGAAATGCAAAACCGGAGAACCGGTGGGGGGTGGCGCTAATTTCTCAATTACCATTGCCAGCATACGGGTGCGCTCCATGGAACCACATCCTGCGCATCTCGCTCGCTTACGAGAGCGGTAGTCACCGAAGGCGTGCGATCCGCAAACCGGGCAAGTCAGTTCCGGAGCATTTGAATCTGACTGAAGGACCGAACTGTTCACATCCATAGTATTTCCTCATTTCGGATTCATATCAAAGACATCTGTTCTTATTCTGCCGAGGATTCCAGCGAATTTGTTGGACGAAACTCATACATCGTTGAGTGAAAGGGCTCTCCGTGCTGCCGATAGCTCAGAGAGGCCAAAAATTCCGAGGTTTCATCGAGGGCATCGGCAGAAAGACACTCGACAAAAAGAAATGGGAGATCGCGTTGTATCGTTTCCTTGAGGCCACGAAGGGCACTCATTTCGAAACCCTCAACATCAATTTTTATTAGCGTAACTGGTCCCGACACACAATCATCGAGAGGTATGCCGACTGCTGAATAGTGGCGATCAAAATTCACAGCATTCGTGGTCACACGCATAGGCGAAACTGTGTCGCTTGCTGCAACCGGCAATATTTTGACCTTGTTTAACAACTCATTGTCACGAATGTTTTTACTTATGAGTTTAATATGCTCTGGGAGAGGCTCCACGCAGTAAACTATAGATGAGGGACAGAATAATGCAAAATACACTGCATGCTGACCGCAATTCCCTCCAATATCGAGGAAAACTCCAGACCGACAAACACGCGTTATATAACCTAGAAGCTTATGTTCGTAGAAATGTCCCAACGATAGCTTTTCGTCAATGCGCGAGGTTTTCTCAGTAGAGATGTGTACAATTCTACCACTGTGCAGAAAGGAATGTTTTGCAATTCCATCGAGTTCAGTCCGATGTGCCATATGCTCTCTCAATTTTTCTTGGCTAGAAAAACCAAGTGCCCGCTGTAGGCTATTTTTCGGTGAATGATTCGCTTTTTAGAGACTCCGCTGGAAAGTCCCTGTCGTTCTATTCTTTTGTTTATGGGAGAATCTGACGAAAAAAACTTAGAAAATTTTTCTTTTCTCCCATCTATGGATCGATAGATGAGAGTAATACCATCTATTCCTGGCCGGTATTCTTTTACGCATAGGCCAGCCTTTTCTAATAGCTTATACCATCCATAAAGCGTGAAATTCCATAAGCTCAACGAATGATAAGGCTCCAGCTGTGACACGGAGCCGGCAAACAGGCCACCTGGTTTTAGCACCCGCCTCACTTGCGATAAAAGGGCCTGCGGCTCCGCGACATGTTCGAACACCTGATGCGAAAAGACGATATCGAACTGCTCATCGTCATAGGGCAGATTGATCCCGTCGAACGTGTCAAATCGCGCGTCGGCACGGGTGCGCGTCGATACCTCGGGCGAACTTTCGATGTCCACGCCGACATATTCCACATCGAGCCGCAGTTTCCGGAAAAAATCCACCGCGCGGCCATCTCCGCAGCCGAGGTCCAGAATCTTGAGGTTCCGGCGCCCGGCGATGGCCCGCTCGGCGATCTTGAAGCTCGTATATTGCTCGGTGCTGTCCTCGGGAATGGTTGGACCTATGACGTCCCAATACTCGTCCATTCAACTCTCCAATTGAACCGCCTGCGTTGTCATTAGTCGGTAAGAACCGCTTCGCCTAGTTAGTCCTGACTGGCAAGCGCATCCAGACGGTCCTTCACCGTATCCGCACGATTGGCATAGCAATGTTGCGCGCGAACAAGGGCCTGCAACCGCCGGACTTTGGCTTCCCGTGCCGCTTCGTCGGAAAGATAGCGCCTCAGCAGCGCGGCAAGCTCCTGCGCTGATCCATAGACCGGCAATTCGCCGCGAAACACTTCCTCAGCGCCGATCTTCCCGTTCGTGACCGGAAGCGCGCCGGCCGCGATCGCATCAAACACCCGGCTGTTCACCGATCCGCTGGCAATGGTCACATGATTTGCGTCGTCGATGACAATCCGGGTGCTGGCATACACATCCGGCAGGCGTTCATATGCCACCGGCCCGGCCGTGAAGGCGGCCAGCTGGTCGACCTGATCCCAACCCGATCCGAAGATGCGAAATCGCCCGGGCAGAAGCGTTGGCTCCACGTTCACGAGCAGTTCCCGGCTGACGCCCCAATAGGAGCCGGTGAAGCAGCAATCACTCGCCAATTCGGGATCAAACCTGCCCGCCGAAAATCGATTCCAGTTTGTCGCCAGCGGCAGCACGTGCCCGTCGCGTCCCGTCGCCTCGCGGAACCGCCGGGCTTCCGTATTCGAGGATAGCCAGACATCGTCGGCGAATTTCCAGTTGCCGCTTTCCAGGAACCGGGCGAACCAGTTTCTGACCCAGTAGATCAGCCGGACGCCGGGATCGTGCGGCTCAAACAGCGCGGGCGCGAAATCATCCCGCATGATAATAACCGCATCGAGGCCGCGAACGTCGATGCGCTGATGAACGTCCGGGGCGACGAGGCGAACCTCGTTCCCACCGAGGGCTTGCCGCAATGCCTCAGCCAGTTCCCGGGCCGTGAAGATGTCCCCGGCAAGCGAGCTCTCGTCCAGCGATGTTACGGCAAGTCCGATACGTAACGACTTGCCTGTCAGAATTGGCGTCTCAGTTTTTTTGTCCGAGACTGGCGGCAGCTGCGTCGGCAAAGCGGGCGGCGCGGGGAAGCGGCCGTGAAGGAGCCGGTCGCTTGTCCCGCCCACGCAAGCGCTGATCGTCGCGCCCAGAGCAATTTGGGCCGGAAGTTGAATTTCAAACCCGTAGGCGGTTTCATTACCCAGGGCGATGGCGATCTCCGGGCGCGAAATCTCGGCCGATCCGCTTGTAACGACATGGCCGTCGCTGCGGATTTCGACCTGTGGGCAAGCATAGGGATCGTCCGCCATGCTGATCCAGCCCGTGGCCACCCCCGCCGCGCAGCCTTCCAGCACGCCTTGCACTTCGCCTTTCGGCAAATCCCGCGCCTGTGATCGAGGCTGATATGCAGGCGCCGCTCGCATGCTCCACATTGGAAATAGCGCGAGCGAGTCCAGCGCATCGATCGACGCCGAAACAAACAATTCGCAGTCGAAGCCGCCGCCGCGTGCCGTCGCGCTTGTCACCCGGCTCGCGATGGGTGTGCCGTCGCGCATTTCAGCCCGGAACCACGGTTCGGGGGTGAGGTTTTCGCGATCCCTGAAATAGAGCAGCATGCTCACGCCGCCCGCAACGGGCATGACGCTCCTTACCCTGGTCATAAATCGTGAGGCGTAAGGTAAGCAGATTGTCGCGCTAGCGGGGGTGAGGCCCGGCGAAATCGCCTCCACGGCAATGTTGCGCGCTTCGGTCGGCGATAGCGGCTCATCGAACGAAAGAAGCGCTTTCACCTCTCGCTCGGATGCGCTGGACGGCGATGGGCCGATCTCGCCTTCCCATGTACATTGCTCGTCTACAATCAATCGCAGCGCCGGGGCCGAAGTTCCCGAACTCCGGCCCTTGAAAATCACGCCTCTCGGACGCGGCTCGAGGGCGCCGTCGCGCTGCGGCATATCGGCGGAGATGACGTCCTCGGCATGTGTTGCGTGATCAAGCGCGGCAATTTCCCCTGCAACTTGTGGATCCCAAGTCACCCGAAACAGCCGCTGAAACACCGGTATGGCCCGGAGGTCGCCGAGCCGCTTGAGCAGATGGGCGGCGTGAAGCAGAGCGTCAGGATCGTCGGGCGCGAGAGCGATCGCCTGATCATAGGATCTGAGCGCGTCTTCCAGATCGCCGGCTTCCTTAAGCGCATGTCCCAACTGAACCCAGATACCGGTCCGGCTTCCGTCGATTTTCAAGGCTGATCCATAGCAGGCGGCCGCAGCGGCCCAATCATGCCTTGTGCGCGCCTCGTCGCCGCTTGAGATTAGCTCCTCAGCAGTTTCGCGCGGCTCGCATGATCGAACCCCCGATCGCTTGAACCAGCGAGAAAATAATGAAAAAGGCGGCATATAAAGGTTGATATACTCTCTGACGTGCGTCCTACTAATCGCTGGATAAGGCGATCTTCAACTTGCACGATGTGCACCACGCAAGATATGCGCTCAACGGGCTGGGCACAGCCGAAACTTTATGGGGAGTTCAAGCAGAATGTGGTCCCGGCGTCGGCCCGCCGCGCATGCCAGCAGCCAACCCGACGCGACGACCGATCTGGTTCGTCAAGCAGATCTGTGCCGTGACGCCAAGCGACCGGCTGATGCGGCCATCCTTTACCAGAAAGCGATCGAACTCGATTCGTCGCGGAACGATATCCGCGTGCAACTGGCCAACATGCTCAAGGATATTGGTCAACTCGAAGAAGCGGAAAAGCATTATCGTGAAGCTCGGCTTGTCGAACCGGGCAATGCGGATATTCTGATCCAGCTGGCGCGTACCCAGAAGATGGCGGGGGGGATCGCCGAGGCCATTGCCGGGTTTGAGCAAGCGTTACAGCTTGATCCGGATTCCAGCGATGCCGCCACGGAACTTCTTCATCTCGGCCGCCTCGCCGTGGAAAGCGGCTGGCATGATCGAAGCCTGCATGCCAACCGCCTTGTCGCCGCGCAGCGCGGGCTCGCCGAGCTGTTGAGTTTGCGGAGCAGGATCGATGAGGCCCTCTCCAGATTTTCAGATATTTCCACCTGGGCGGCCACGCCGGTCGAGCTTTACGGGCTCTTCAGACGCTTTCACGACCTCCCGCCGCCGCCGCCTTTTACCGGCGAGCCCCCCACCATCCTGCTTGTTGTCACGGCTGAGCTCTCGACCATGAAGGCATTGCATGGGCTCATCGCGGATCTGAAGGCGCAGTCATCGCCGGGCTGGCGTCTCCGCGTTACGTCTTCGCACGAGCCCGCGCGCGAGGTCGTGATACGTGCAGCAAGTGTCGATGACCGCATCGAACTGTGGGATGAGGCAAGCGCGCTGTCCTTGCCTACGGATTCCTGGGCTTTTTTTCCCGCGCCGGGAGCCATGCTGCATCCGTCAGCGGTTGCCTGGCTCCAGTTCGCATCAGCGACTGGAGAATGTAACGCCTTTCAGGTTGAGGACGAACTTGGGGAGTTTAGTCCCTCGGGCATATTCGAGCCGACGTCCGCCACACTTGGCGGCATCCCTGACTATTATGAGATGCTGGAAAAGCCCTATTCGACTTCTCTGCTGATAAGACGCACCGATCCAAATGACGCGCCTACCCTAAGCGACCCGGTCAAACGAAGGTCCTTCGAGCTGGAATTGCTCAAAGAAGGCAAATGTGGGCACCTACCACTGCCGCTGGTGCGCCGACTTTCGTCGTCACTCACCGGGATCGGTGCTGCGACCAGAGTTGATCCTTCTGATGCAGGGGCCGCCCCTGCTTCGTCCCCGCGCGCTCCTTCGCGGCTCGCGGAAAAGTCCGCTTGGATCAGTGTCATCATTCCCACGCGGGATAATGCCGGTGATGCCGAGACCATGATCCGGAGCTTGCTGGACAAGGCAAGCATCCCCGACCGGCTTGACATTTTGCTGGTGGACAACGGCAGCACGCGCGCGCGCGAACTGGAAATCATCGAACGTCTTGAAGCATCGCCCTCCGTCCGCGTGCTCCGGATCGACGAACCATTCAACTGGTCCCGCATCAACAATATCGCCGTTCGCGATGCGCGGGGAGATCACCTCCTCTTTGCCAATGATGATATGCGGATGCTGTCGGATGCGTGGGATACCGAAATCGTCGACCGGCTTGCCGAACCGCGTATCGGCGTGCTCGGCGCGAAACTGCTATATCCTGACGACACGCTTCAGCATGCCGGGGTAATCACGGGCTGGAAACATTCCGTGATTCACGATGGCCTCTATCGACCATCGAATGACCTTGGACCGCGATCGCGCTGGCAAGTTCGCAGGCAGACCTCTGCAGTCACCGGCGCATTCCTCGCCACTTCGCGTAAGCTATTCGACGCACTCGGCGGGTTCGACGAGGAGCGGCTTGCCATCGCGTTTGGCGATATCGATTTTTGTTTCAAAGCCAGAGCTCACGGCTACGGCATTCTGTATTCGCCGAGCATCAGTCTGCTCCATTTTGAAAGCAAATCGCGCGGAGTGGATGCGACGGATGTCAATCGTCAGGCGCGGTACGATGCAGAATATGGTGTTATGCGTACACGGTGGCCGGAGGCTTTGGATTCGGATCCCAGCGTCAACCCACTCTGGTACGATGAAACGCTACCGTTCAGACTGTTGAGAATGCCATCAACCCAACGGGTTATCGAGCATATCCGCATGACTGGACGCCCGAATGCATGGGTTGTGTCGCCTTCGGACTAATATTCTTCGATTTCCAGCAACTCGAGCAACGTATGCCCATAGCGCTCTGAAAATAGCCCCTCGAGTGCAGTCATCGCGCGGTCATTGGAACCTGATTCGTTGAAACTCTTATAAAGCGATGTGCCGCTCGTTGTCTCTGGCAGAGAGTTTGAACGATAATCGTCGTTGATCATGAATACCGGTGTGCCAGTCAGAGCAGTGTGCCATTTAAACCAGAGGTCATCGACCGTGCGCGCATGCTTCGCTGTTGAAGCGATGTCCAACACATCACCGGAGAAGAAGAGCGTATTGTAAAGTACGCCGTCCTTTCCGGTCGGAAGATTGAATATGCTTTTGGGCTGCGATGGCCTTTGCTGCATCCAGCTGCGATATGGTGTCCATTTCCCTTGCTCCATCCGCATCTGGTGGCCGCGATAGCAGACAATGCAGCGGTTCTGCTCGTAATGGTGATAAAGTGTGGTCAGCCAATCGCTGGGATACAGTGTGTCGTCATCCGCTGTGGCCACTAAACTGTCCTGACCGACCCGGTCCACCAAAGCAGGAATAAGCTTTCTATATGGGCCGATGTTTTCAACGTAATGGAGCTCTACCCTCGATCCCGCTCGCTGGATGATATTCCGACATTTTTGAGTGAGAAGCGGAATACCCTCATCCAGAAGATAGGGCTCGGATGAGAGGTACAAGCGCACCGAGAAGTTTGGATAATTTTGCTGATTGAGAGATTCTAACGTTTGATGAAGCGTGGCTACACGGCTTGATATACTGGTCAGACAGACGGTTATATGTGGCAAATGATCGTTTGCGACTTCCATCTTCTCTTCCCTAGGGCCGCAGGACTGGGGGAACGGTCAACGGCATGTTTTCTACATATTTCCTTTCTGCAGAAAGCGCAGCAACCTTCGCCCTTCTCATGAAGGTATCTCGCCATAGCGCAAGAAATGGACCCCGCCCTGCCATGGTGGCGTTGGAAAGCGACGATGGGGTCGCCAAGCAATAGACGAGTGGGGCGGCCTCGTGCAGTAGCGCTGTTTCTCCCAAGAGTGCACGTACTCGCTCCCGGAACTCAACGTCGCCCCGCGATCGGACAGACGCAAATAGCCCGACGTCGTCAAATATCGAACGTGTAAAGGTCGACGTCATCGGTCCGTCAGCCCGGACTTTGAGATTATGTTCCAACTGAGGATGGCCGGATAAATCGAAGCGGATGTGGCTGGAGGTGCTGATCCGACCCGTATCGCTGTTCGATAGCCGCGCAATCTGAAATGCGAACCGCTCCGGGTGAGACATGTCATCGCCATCATTGATTCCGTAGAATGGCGAGGTTGAGTTCCCTATTACCCAGTTTCTGCATTCATATGGTCCGACATTTCGGTCCATCCGATGGAAGCGAAACCGGTCATCGATCAGGCCAACATTGCGTATCTCGAGAGCGCTCACATCATCCGAACAATCGTCGACAATCACCACATCAAGGTTGGAATAGGTTTGATCGGCCAACCCCTTGAGGACCGTCTGCAACAACCCTGGCTCGGGATTATGGACGGAGCATATGACGGTCACAGTGCCCTTGTCCTCCGCTCCGGCCGTAGAAGGCCGCGAAAGCCGCACGCAAGAAAATATGTCCTGAGTGGTGTCACCGGAAAACTGTACGGAAGATAGCTGCACCCGCCCCAACCATTGCCCTACTGCCGCATTGAGCGGACCAAAGTCTCCCTGTTGTGCGCTCATGATCAAGGCCAGGTCATTGTCGGGAGAATTGGTCGGGGCGGTCGCCGACGATGCGATTTCCTGCATCTCGAATCTGTCCTTCAGCAGAACGGCGAGCAGGGTCCTGCTGCGAGCGCCTACATGATCTGCGAGATGGATTTCATCGGCTCGAATCGCAAGTTTTCCCAGCTCGTAAGAATAAGTTCGTGTCAGAGTCGCGAGCTCTTCCACTGTTTGGCTCGCCAGATACATGTTCAGAAACGCAACCGTCGTCTCTCGATCCGCGCGCTGGATTGCATTCAACAGCAAAGCAGACGTTTGCGCTCTTGCAGTGAAATCCGCGCTGCTGAGGCCCGAATTCGACAGGCGGAATTCGGCGCCTGGTTCCTGCAGCAGCTTTGTTCCCACCATCGCGAGAAGGGCGGGGTCCGACAGGGCTTGCACCTTCGAATCATCGATTGCAGTGAGCGCCAGAAGAAATAGGTCTGCTGGTAGAAATCTCGCCATCAGCTCCATCAATCGGATCAGCGGGCGGGGGTTTCTGATCGTCACGGCGGTAGGCAAGAGCGACATAAGTGTTGCCGCAAGAGCATCTGAAGCCTGAACAGCGGCGAAGACCTCTCCAACGGAAGGTAGCGACCCGCGTAAATTCCGAGCGATCGTCGGAAGCGAGCTACGCATCACCTCCACAAATGGCTCTTCAAGCCCCAAGGTGCGAATCAGTCCGCAAAACTTGTTGAGCTCATGAACGTTCGTGAGGGCCAGCACTTGTCGGGTATTACCTATAAGCTGACGCAAGCCAGCTGCTGCCAAGTCCGGTCGGCCCGCTTCGATCAAAAGCTCAGCGGCATTGTTTCCGCTTCCCAATCCGGCAGGAATGCGGCCGTACAGAAAATCGATGACATCGCTTCGGGATTGAATCCTCGCTGCCTCGCGCTGCCGCATCAATGAGGCAGACTGCTGCATCAGCGCCACTTCATTGTCAGACAGTTCCGCCACGGCGAGGTTTCGCTCAATTTGCATTCTGGCTGCCGCTCCCGGCGGAAGCGCGACTTCAGCGCAAGCGAAAGGTTCCGCACCGACGAGCACGGTAGGCAACTTCTCTTCGCTACCGCATGATAATGCCGCTCGCAGGTCCTCGACCCTGAAAACGCCATAATCAAGCAGCGCCGCAACGGATAGCGACGATGGTTCTTCGGCCAGAGATGGCCGACTAGCGCCGCGCTGGATAGTGAGCGATGCGAACGATACGCTCTGGCGCCGCGCCATTTCATAATGCCTCGACGCAATAATCGGGTAGTCTTCAGGATACACAAACTCGTGGGACATGATCGCGACCGGACAATCGGATGCCATGTTCTCAAGCTGACGGGCCAATGCGTCACGGCCTCCTGCCTCGATATGCAGAACATGGCAGGGCTGGGCCGGTTCATCCTCTCTGCCGGTCAAGACGAAGGGGAACTCCGCGATCTTCAGACTCGAGCTGACCTTGAAGCCGGGTTCAATTGAGGCCTCGGGCAATACGCGCCGTGTGGCCATGGCCGACGAGCCTGACTCAATGACGGTTAGCACATGACTTTCGGAATGCACAGAGATGTGATCCCAGTAGCGTTCTGCGCATTGAGGTAGCCGAGCCCCCACAGGCAATCCGGCAATGGCGGACGCCTTGAGTTCATTCGCAGAATGCGTGGGCGACCGCAGGTGTGGAATTGCGGCGATCTGTTTGAGCGTGATCCATCTGGCTAACCTCTCGGGCCAGTCCACGTCTTTGCTTTTGAATTGCGTAGCTGCTTCGACGAGGTGGGATGGCAAGGCCGAGAATATGCGGGGTACAGGCGAAGCCGAAGCGCCGACATCGACCAGCTCAGCAATGCTTTCGTCGCCAAAAGATAGTAGAAATGGCGTGAGAAAGTCGCTGTAGCGATGCCATTCAGCGCGAAAAATCCAATCCAGCAGCAAATATCGAGCCATGAATGGCGTCGACTTCGAAATTCCGGATGCTCCAAAAAGGAAAGCGCCCTCAAGATCCTTAGCGACCAGAAGATCCAAAGCCTCACACGCACTGATATCTTCCTGGGTCAGTACGGCATCCTCAATAGAGGGAGCAGCCGATATCGGCGCGAGGTCAATCGATTTTAGCCGCGTACCTTCTAATGCCTCCAGATGAATTGACCCGGAGGCGAATATCGAAGCATTATCGGCTGCGATCTCGAATTGTGCCGTACCAAAACCTTCCGCGACGCCCGTAGCCACGGGAACGTGATCTTTCACCAGCGCTAGCCTAAGACTGATTGGCGCCATTCTCTCAGCGACAATCCATCCTTGAAGCCGATCACCGGAAAGTCGAACCCCCCGCCATTCGAGGCCAAGGATCATTTCTGGCAGCAGCCTTTTGGAAGCTGCCGCAATCGCGCTTCCCCGGTGCCGTATCTCGATCCGATGAACATTGCCGTCGAAGAATCTCGGAGGCAGGGTCGTAGCAAAACCAAGCTGCACGAAGCCCTTTCTGACCCGCTCCGTAACACGAAGGCTTTGAATCGTTGTACCGTCGATCTGGATTTGAACTTCTGCACTCTCTCCAGTGTCCGCTGAAAGCCAGCCCGTAATTGTTGACGGCTCATCAAAGTCCACAAAGGAAATTGACCGCTCAGGAAACCCTCGACCCAAGGATATATTGTCACCGCCCGGTATCGACGTCCTAAGATCAGGAAACAAAAGCCGCGCGGATTGGCCCAGACGAGCAACACGCTGGGGGAGGCATATCTCAAAACCGTTCGCTGCACCGTCGGATTCACGGTTGCGGCAAGCAACCGTCGTAAATGTCTCATTGGCGACCGTGACGTGAACGGTCACGGGGTCACAGTCGAATGTATCGACTGCCCAGCCGCTTATGACCCGGCCGTCGCGGACACCGAAAACGCTTCCCTGCCATCGCTGAGCCTCCAGCATTGAGAGCTCGGCCGATGCCGCCGCCGCAGTATCGGGATCATGTGCCACGACCGATACGAGCTGGCGGAAATGGTCGGCGGCCAGTTTCGCGTCTATACGTTTGTACAGGTGAGCGAGATGTGTCAGCGGGTCTGGATCCGAAGGTGCCAGTTCGAGCGCCTTTTTGTAAGCATCAGCCGCTTCCTGGAGCCGTCCACTCTCCTTGAGCATATGGCCGTATTGGACCCAGATTCCGGTACGCGACTCGTCCAGCTTAAGCGCTGCCTCATAGAGCGAGGCTGCTTTCTCCCAGAATTGCGCGTCTCGCGCTCGATCGGCGGCGTGAAGCGTCGTGTCCCACTCGCTTATCGCCTGTGGAACAGATCTGGAGCGAGTAATTCTCCATTTCTTGCCGATGCTAAGCAATTTGGCCATCCAGCTTCCTGAAAAATTACGGGGCTAATCCTCAGAAAGAACCCTTAGAACTTGGCCAATCTCAACATTACACTAAGCGGGGACCCGGCAAGAAATGAAAGTGAATGATCCGGATTTTCCACGCTTCACGCCCCCTTCCGCACCACGATCCCGAATGACGTCGTCACATAGCCTGAGAGCGCGAGCTTCAGGTGGTTGTCAGACGAGTATGGCGGCACGTCCACATGCTGATCCAAAGGTTGCGTCCCAGTTGAATATTTGAATTGGGCAACGAAATGCCCCTTGGCGAGCAAACGGGCGGCTAGCCGTTCAAAATCCTGGCGGCGGAACAGAACCGTCCCGGCATGGTCAACAGTATGGTCGTTCGAGGTCAGATTAAATTCCGTGGTATGTACGGCTACCCCGCCTGGCCGCAGGCAATCGATCGACGCTTCTACAAATCTCAAGCCCGCCGCGATCGATCCGAGATGTTCATAGGCGCATGACGACCATGTGAAATCGAACTCTCCCAATTCGGCAGGAATGCGCGTCATGTCCACGGGAAGGAACGATACATGCTCGCGGAGCATCTCATCCGAACATATGTCAGGGCGACGCAGATGCTCAACACTGGAGCCGTGCTGGTTCGTCTTGTTCCATGCTTGGGAGCGCGTATCCTCGCTCGGAAGGTCGGTCGCCAACACCTTGCATCCCATCGCCGCCATCACGGCCGGCAGTGGCTCCGTGCCGACGCCAAATCCCATACCGACCGCACCTTCCTTGAGCGCGCCGTAGCGCTCAAGACATTGAAGGATATAGATGAACTCCCATTGCTTTCGATGCATGTGGCGATTGACACGGAGACGGTCGCACCATTGCTGATACGCAGGTTCATCAAACTGGGCCGCAGTGCACATCTGCGACACCGGGTCACGAAGCGTTGGTTCGTCCATCGAGATAAGCGACGAGGCGCCCGCAACGGGAGCAGTTCCAAATACGCGCTGCCGGCCTGCCGTCAGCTCTTGCATGAAGCGGGCTACATCGCTGCGCCGCTCCAGCCAAATTGTCATACCAGACGCTTCCGCATCCGTTTTGTCATAGATGTGGCCGAGAATTGCATATTCGTGTCGTCCGGTGCAGTTAACCCTCACCGATATGGGGCGGGGGGACCGCGCCGCGTCAGCCAGCGGCACCTGAATGACCGTTACGGTCTCTGCCCGAGACTTCGGCTTTTTATCGAGTGCATTGATCCGAATTGCAAGCGTGCCGGAGGTAGCCTTCAGGTTTTCAAAATCGATTGCGAATTCGATCGGGCCTTCTGCGCAGTTCATGTAGGGCGAATGGAATGCATAGTGCGCGTCATCAGACGATACAGCGCCTCCCAGGCCGCTTATCGCGCTTCTGCATTGCGGCCAGAACGCGAAGGGATCGATGATAAGCTGTTCGCTTTCCCCATCCCGCTGTTGAACTTTTGCGCTGCTCATCGTCGTCCTTCTATTAAGCGGCATGCTCTCTGACGCCAGCTACGATGAGCCAGCCTAGTCCGTACATCACCAGCAGCGCCACGAAAACCGTGAGGAGGATCGTCCCGCGCTGTGGATAAAGGGATCTCACCGGAAGATTCGGTTCCACGACCCGTGTTATATAAAGTTGCTGCTTCAGCGCGTCCTGCCGGGCCTTTTCCAGAGCGCCGGCGGCCGTCTCGTATCGCTTTGCCGCGAACTCCTGCTTAAGCCTCAGGCTTTCATAATTGCCCAGACTTGCAGCAATAGCCCTTGGCCCCCCGGTGAGTCTTTGATTTTGCGATGCAACCTGCGCTTCCAGCGCCCGCACCCTCGCCGCTAACGCCTGATACTGCGGACTTGAAGCACTGATCATGCTGCCCATGCTGGCAAGTTGAGCCCTCGTCGCAGACAATTCGGTCTCTACGCTTGAAACAAGCCGAGTCTGCGCTTCACTGGATGAGGGGGGATCAATATCCCGTTCTGTCTGCCGAAAGTTGGTCAGCGCGGCCTGAGCGACAGTGACCGACTGTTCGGCTTCGGCAAGCTGCTCGCGCGAGAGCGCGATCGCATCCAGATAGCTGCGCCTGTTCATCTGGTTGACCCGCTGCTCACCCAGTTGAAGCAGGGCTTTGATGATCTCGTACGAATCATCGGGACGGAATGATCGCACCTTCAGTGCGGTGATGCCCGTATCGGTGTCATAGTGAACGTCGACGCGCCGCTGATAATATTTGAACAAGGTTTCCGGATCGGGGGCGGCGGGATATAATTTGCTCACGAAATCAGCCTCGGGGGCTCGAAAGCGCCCGACCAGGTCGAGCTTCGCGTTCAGCGCTCTGACCGCGTCATGCGAACTGAGATAGTCGCTGACGCTCAAAGACTCGCTGTTCGCCGCTCCCATACCACCCCGGCTGAGCATACTGCTCAAGCCGCCCGGTACGTCACGTTGCTGACTGGTGGAATGCACCAAGAAATGCGCCTCAGACTGATACTGATCTGCAGCGACGAGATAGTAAAAAGCGGCCACAGCCAGCGTCGGCGCGATAACGAACATCAGAAAGTGTCGGTAGCGCTTCGCCAGCTGCCTGGCGCGACCTATCAGCGACGGCTTGTCAGCGCTGGGATCGTAGGGAACGGGCGTTATGACGCCAAGTTTAAGGCTGCTTTGCTCGTTCATGTGATCACCGTAGATGGATATGTTGCCGGATTAGCCGGATTGCGAGCATACCCAAAAAACTGAGCACCACGCACGCTGCCAAGATATAGAATATACTAAAATATTGGTCGTCTGCTGCGACGAATTGTCCGTAGCGGGCCATTTCGAATATCTGAGTCATCGGGAACCAGTACAGCCACGACCGATAGGGATCAGGGATCCACTCAAGCATGTAGAACCCCCCCGATATCGGGAAAAGTATGTATGTAATCGGATGCACGAAACGTCCGGCCGTAGGGTTTTCATAGGTAAGAGCGCAGACGAGAAGGCTGACGCCAAATGAAAACCATATCATGAGGAGCGCGGCAACTATCAACTGCAGAGGCCGAACCGGCCAATCCGCCAGACCTGTCAGAGCTGCAAGCGTCAGCAAAAGAGCGAGCGTCATCAATGTTGCCGCACCCTCAAGCAAAGTTCGCGCGAGCTGGATGTCGAGAATAGTGACCATCCGATGGTACATCAGCGAAACATTGCCTTCCAGGGCGCCCTCCGCACGGTTCACAATTTGGCGGAAGCTGATGAAAATGCAGTATCCGATGACGACAAAGGGCACCGGACGAATGTCCATCCCATAATTAACATGCTTGCCGACATGGATCAGCGCTACCATGATCGCCAGAAACATTGGCTCGCCGATCATCCATAAATAGCCGATGTTATCGCGGCCATATCGGGTGTGCAGTTCGCGCATGAGCAAAGCGCCAACGACGTTGCTTTGCACGGCAAGCCCGCGCCAGAACCAGCCTGGCTCAGCTGATGGTGGTGGGCTGGGCTTCATTCTACTTTTACAGACGCTACAAAATCTGGCCCATCGCTTCGGCCTGACCAGAAACCAATGGTACCTGCGTCATGGCGGTACCGAGATGCAGACTTCCATTGTGCGGGTAGAGCGATTCTTTCTCGTGTCGATTCCATGTAGCTTTCACGCCATACTCATCATTGTGGGTGCGTCTAGAGCAAGGCCAGCGATCAGCCAAGCCTAACTCGTTGCATCCTTCGACATGACACCTCTGGAAATTGAACGATATGCGTCCGACGGTCTTCCATGACGAACAGACGCTGCCAAATAGGCCGCTGTGACCAGCGATTGCACCAATTATAGATTGTGGTCGGCGGACCATAGGCTGTGGGCACGTTACGCCGGCGGTAACCGGTCTTGTAAGGTGTGGGTGCTATCAAATTACGCCTTATCATCAGCATCAGAACAAGCTGGTTCGCAAGCTACGATGCATTCGATCAATACGTTAAGTCAGATCGGGTTGCTGTAGTCTGCCGCCTACGCTATCGAGCCCTCGAAGGCGGGCGTAGCATAGTGGTAATGCACTAGCCTTCCAAGCTAGCTAGGAGGGTTCGATTCCCTTCGCCCGCTCCACGCCTTCTGATCCTTCACCGCTTGCTTACCAAATGCCGCTAAGTGCGGTTCGATGAGCGAGGCGTGCATTCATGATCCCCGGCCGAAATCGGCTGTGTCGGCTGGTGTCGGCTGGTCGGGGCTGGCGGGACTTGTGCTCTGGGTGCTGTTCGCGCGGCATTTTCATCTCGACGGGCAATATGCCGCGATGGCCGCCGTCATTGCGTGCGGGGTTCCGATGCTGGGCTGGTCGCTGCTGGTGGACCGGGTCCATCGCAACCCTTCGACCGGGCTTGAATGGGACCGGCCGTTGCGGCCGCTTTCCGAGACGTTCGATATCAGCCTCGTCAAGCTGACCGGCCTCTGGGCAACCTGGGCGATCATCGCGATGCTCTATTGCATCGGGCGGTGGTACTGGCAGGGGCAATATCTGTTCGCGATGCAGGTGATGGGCGCGGCAATCCCGGTCGTGTTCATATTCTCGGTTCCTTATGTCCTCTGGATCGACCGTCGCCTCGCCGAGCCGAAAGACGGGGCCTACGCCTTTGGCCAGATGCTGCTCAACCTTGGGCCGCCGAACCGCGAGGCGCTGTACGAGCATCTGCGCAGCTGGGGCGTGAAGGGTTTTTTCACGGCCTTCATGATCTCGATCGTGCCGGGCAACTTCGCCGATGTCGTGCGGCCGGAGCTGGCGGAGATCTTCGCCAATCCGGTCACGCTCACCCGCTGGGTCATCGGCGCGATGTTCCTGGTGGATGTCGCCTTCGCCACCGTGGGCTATCTGATGACGCTGCGCCCGCTTGACGCGCATATCCGCAGCGCCAACCCCTATGCCGCCGGCTGGATGGCGGCGCTGATCTGCTATCCGCCCTTCCTGCTGATGAACAATGGCGGCCCGCTCGATTATCATCCGGGCACTGAGGACTGGGTCTATTGGCTGGACGGCCATCCGATCCTGCTCACCGCGATGGGCGTGGTGCTGGTCGTGCTGACCGGCATCTACGCCTGGGCGACGGCGGCGTTCGGGATGCGCTTTTCGAACCTTACCAATCGCGGCGTGCTCACCCATGGCCCCTATCGCTGGTCCAAGCACCCGGCCTATCTTTCGAAGAATATCTTCTGGTGGCTCGCGACGATGCCCTTCCTCGCCAGCACGGGCAGTTTCACTGACATGGTCCGCAACAGCGTGATTCTCGCGATGGTGAGCGGGGTCTATTACTGGCGGGCGCGGACCGAGGAGCGGCACCTGATGGCCGAGCCAGCCTACCGGGCCTATGCCGAATGGATGGATCGCAACGCGCCGATGCCCCGGTTTTTCCGCTGGCTTCGCGGCGAAAGCGTGCCAGTGAAGCAGGCCGCCCCGGCTGAATAGGGGAAAAGCCTTTTATCTTCAGTGGCTTGCTCCCGAAGTGGCCCATAACTCCACAATCATCGCGCATATCGCCTAACGCGAAGCCATAAAAATGGCGGTTTTCCGGCGATTTCAAAGAGCCGTGGGCTGCATGGCATGAAGTTACGATTGTAGGAAAGCGCATTGAGCCCTTTGTGCGCTGCCCCTCCCTTGCATCCCTCCCCTGAAAGGGAGGGAGAGGGGAAAATCCTAGAAGAACAGCTTGCGGAAGCTGATCGTGATCTGGCGGCCGACCGGATCGAAATAGGCGGATTGGTAGCGCGCGGGGGTCGCGCCGAGGCCGTTCGTCACATTCTGGCGATCGTTCAGCAGGTTGGTGACTGACAGGGTCACGCGTGCGCCCCGGAAAAAGGGGTGGGCGCGCACGAGCTTGGGCATCTGGGACAGATCGGCGAACAGGCGAAGGTTGAGGGTGGTGAGCTCGGAGAAGCGCAGATCGCTCGCGGCGACCCCGCTTGTGCCATCGATATGGGTGGCGCTCTGCCAGTTCGCGCTTAGCCGCGCGCCGAGGCCGTTATTGGAATAGCCGGCCTGACCTTGCAGTTCGTGGCGCGGCTGGCCGCCGCTCGATCCGATTGCGGAACCGTCGAGCAGGTCGAGCTTGGGCACGCCGGGCGCGATCAGCACGGATTCCGTGAAGTGCCAGGTGTGATAGAGCGCGAACTGGATGCGACCGTTAGGCCCGCGCCTGCCGCCGCCAAAACCGCCGAAGCCCCGACGCGGATTGGC
>CAYLIK010000004.1:0-1566 GCA_964383565.1 uncultured Sphingomonadaceae bacterium | reverse complement strand
CGGCCAGCGCCACCTTCTTGCGTTCTGCGGGCTTCACGCTGGCGCTGCGCGTCCATCATCGCCTGCATGCCTTCGGGCCGGTCGTCGGGTTTTGAACCGGCGGCCCGCCACGCCTCGATCTGCTTCTGGAGGTGCGACTTGACCGGGATCGAGAGGTTGAAGCCCCAGCGCAGCTGCGAGCTATTCGACCGGGCGAAGTTGATTGGCCGCGCGTCGATCTGGGTGAGCGTGCCGTCGATGTCGCGGATGAAGCGGTCGGGGAAGGCCGCCTCGATCTGGGCGGTCGGCTCGGGGAAGCTGGCGATCGGGCGGTTGGTGCGGCTGTTGGTGTAGGTCGCGGTAAGGCTCAGGTCCGGCGTCTTCATCGGCTTGACCGTCGCGCCGAGCCGGATCTGCCTGCGGTTGCTCTGCCGGAGCGCCGGGTTGCCGCCGTCGATCTGCGAGACGAACAGGCTCTGGCCGGTCGCCTGATCGAACACGGGGACGTTCGGGGTGACGATCGTGGGATTATCAGTCTGCTGACCACTCGGCGCGGCCTTGTCGTGCGCGACCGAGGCGATGAACCGGATTTGCGGGATGGGAGTCCAGTTCAGGCCATAGCCGACCGTCGAGAGTGTCCCGAAATCCGAAAGATGCCGGACGCCGACATTGCCGTTCAGCGAAAGATCGCCGATCGCGCCAAGCACATTGTTTTTGCGGCTGGCAATGGGCAGATCGACGTTGAGCTCGCCGCTCACGGTCTGCCGGGAAAAATCGGTTATGGTCACGAGGCCGGAGCGTTCGGAGCGGCTGTGGAAGCTGTCGTCCGATGCGCCGAGCGTGACGCTCGCCGTCGCCTTGCCGGCGGGCAGTTCGAACAGCGGCCCGTTGAGCAGGAAGCTGCCGCCCAGGCTAGTGGCGGTCGCGCGGGCCTTGTCGGCCAGCCTGAGATTGAGGAATTCCGATGACAAGGCGCCGAAGGGATTGACCAGCGGATTTCCGGCTATGATCGCATCCTGAAGCGCGGTGAGATCGAAGCCGCGCGCGGTGGACGTGCGCGTTACCGAGCGATCATAATTGCCGGTGAACGACCAGCGCCACGGCCTGATGTCGCCATTGAGGGTCAGCCCGATATGGCCGGTGACTGCCTTGTTGTGCTGGGCGAGCGGGCCGGTCTGATCGATGTAGCGATAGAGCTGAACCGGATCGGCGAAGGGTGAATAGGGGTTGCCGGCGGGGATCAGCAGACTGGCGCTGGGCAGGCCGCGCAGGGAATCGCTGCTGCTGTAATCGAGCCGGCCGTTGAGCGATCCCGAAATATCGCCGGGCAGGGTGCGGGCGTAGACGCCGTTGACGGTCACGGTGTCGGTCGAAGGGCTGAGCGTACGGAAACGGCCGAGATCGCTAATGCTCGCGACATTGGCGCCGGCGACGAAATCGGAAAGTTGCGGCTGGCCCGAGACGGCGCTTCCCGGCACTGATGCGAGCGTGACGGGCACGCCGGCCAGCGCGGAGAGCGCGGGATCGATTTGGCCGCCTGCTGGCGAGACGATGTTACCGCCCAGCGAATATGGCCGCCGCCCGGCA
>CAYLIK010000003.1:0-57245 GCA_964383565.1 uncultured Sphingomonadaceae bacterium | reverse complement strand
GCCTGGAGCGCCCAGACCTCCATTTCGCCGAAACGCTGGCCACCGAACTGCGCCTTTCCGCCCAGCGGCTGCTGGGTGACCAACGAGTACGGCCCGATCGAGCGTGCGTGGATCTTGTCGTCGACCAAGTGGTGGAGCTTCAGCATGTAGATGATGCCCACGGTCACCTTGCGGTCGAACTGATCGCCGGTGCGTCCGTCGAACAGGTCCGACTGGCCTGACGTGTCGAGACCCGCCAGCTCAAGCATCGCCGAAACGTCCGCCTCGCGCGCGCCGTCGAACACTGGCGTGCCCATCGGCATGCCCGTCTTCAGGTTCTGCGCCAGCTCGATGATCTGGTCGGCATCGCGCGACTCGATGTCGGCGACATAATGTTCGCCATAGACTTCGAGCAGGCGCGCCTTCACCGCTTCGGGCATTTGGCCGGCAGCTGGGTTCGGATTGGTTTCACGCCAATCCTCCAAGGCCCGGTGGATCTGCTGGCCCAGGTTGCGGGCCGCCCAGCCGAGATGGGTCTCGAAAATCTGACCGACGTTCATGCGCGAAGGCACGCCCAGCGGGTTCAGCACCAGATCGACCGGCGTTCCGTCCGCGAGGAACGGCATGTCCTCGACCGGCAGGATGCGCGAGATGACGCCCTTGTTGCCGTGACGGCCGGCCATCTTGTCGCCCGGCTGCAGCTTGCGCTTCACCGCGACGAAGACCTTGACCATCTTGAGCACGCCCGGCGGCAGCTCGTCGCCGCGCTGCAGCTTCTCGACGCGGTCGTCGAAGCGCGCCTTGATGACTGACACCGCCTCGTCATACTGCGTCTTCACGGCTTCGAGGCCCGCCTGCATGGCGTCGTCCTGCACCGCGAACTTCCACCATTCGTGGCGCTCGGTTTCGTCAAGCGTCGCCTGATCGATCGTCGCGCCCTTCTTGCCGCCCTTCGGCACCGCCGTGGCGACCTGGCCAAGCAGCATTTCGCGGAGGCGATTGAAGGTCGCGCGGTTCAGGATGGCGCGTTCGTCCTCGCGATCCTTGGTCAGGCGCTCGATTTCCTCGCGCTCGATCGCCATCGCGCGCTCGTCCTTGTCGATGCCGTGGCGATTGAACACGCGCACTTCGACGACAGTACCGGCAACGCCCGGCGGCAGGCGGAGCGAGGTGTCACGCACGTCGCTGGCCTTTTCACCGAAGATGGCGCGGAGCAATTTTTCTTCCGGCGTCATCGGGCTTTCGCCCTTCGGCGTGATCTTGCCGCACAGTATATCGCCCGGCTCCACTTCAGCGCCGATATAGACGATGCCCGCTTCGTCGAGGTTGCGCAGGGCTTCCTCGCCGACGTTGGGGATGTCGCGGGTGATGTCCTCCGGCCCCAGCTTGGTGTCGCGGGCCATGACCTCGAACTCCTCGATGTGGATCGAGGTGAAGACGTCGTCCTTCACGATCCGCTCGGAGATCAGGATGGAGTCTTCGTAGTTGTAGCCATTCCAGGGCATGAACGCGACGAGCGCGTTGCGGCCCAGCGCCAGCTCGCCCAGCTCGGTCGAAGGACCGTCGGCGATCACGTCGCCGGCCTCGACCACATCACCCACTTTCACCAGCGGACGCTGGTTGATGCAGGTGTTCTGGTTCGAACGCTGGAACTTCATCAGCGTGTAGATATCCACGCCCGACTGGCCGGCGGCGACCTCGCCCGTCGCACGGATCACGATACGGGTCGCATCGACCTGATCGACGATGCCGCCGCGCTTGGCGCCGATCGCGGCGCCCGAATCGCGCGCCACGGTCTCTTCCATGCCGGTGCCGACGAACGGCGCCTCGGCGCGTACCAGCGGCACGGCCTGACGCTGCATGTTCGATCCCATCAGCGCGCGGTTGGCGTCATCGTTTTCCAGGAACGGAATGAGCGATGCCGCGACCGAGACGAGCTGCTTGGGACTCACGTCCATCAGCGTGATGTGATCGCGCGGCGCCATCAGGAATTCGCCGGCTTCACGTGACGAGATCAGATCCTCGACGAAGCCCTTGCTCTCGTCGAGTTCAGCGTTGGCCTGCGCGATCGTATGCTTGGCCTCTTCCATCGCCGACAGATAGACGACGTCGTTGGTGACCTTGTGATCGACGACCTTGCGGTACGGCGTCTCGATGAAGCCGTATTTGTTGACCCGGCTGAACGACGCCAACGAGTTGATCAGGCCGATGTTCGGGCCTTCGGGCGTTTCGATCGGGCAGATGCGGCCATAATGGGTCGGGTGAACGTCGCGGACTTCGAAGCCGGCGCGCTCACGGGTGAGACCGCCCGGCCCAAGCGCCGAAACGCGGCGCTTGTGCGTCACTTCGGAGAGCGGGTTGGTCTGATCCATGAACTGCGAGAGCTGCGAGGAACCGAAGAACTCGCGCACCGCGGCGACCGCAGGCTTGGCGTTGATCAGGTCGTTCGGCATGACCGTCGATACATCGACCGACGACATGCGCTCCTTCACGGCGCGCTCCATGCGGAGCAGGCCGACACGATACTGGTTCTCGAGCAGTTCGCCCACCGAACGCACGCGGCGGTTGCCGAGATTGTCGATGTCGTCGATCTCGCCCTTGCCGTCCTTGAGGTTCACGAGGGTCTTGACGACCTCGAGGATGTCCTCTGTGCGCAGCGTCGTCACAGTGTCCTCGACGTCGAGGTCGAGGCGCATGTTCAGCTTCACGCGGCCGACGGCCGAGAGGTCATAGCGCTCCGGATCGAAGAACAGGCCCCCGAACAGCGCCTCAGCGGTTTCCTTCGTCGGCGGCTCGCCAGGACGCATGACGCGATAGATTTCGGACAGCGCATGATCGCGCTCCTCGACCTTGTCGGCCTTGAGCGTGTTGCGGATCCACGGGCCGGTTGAAACATAGTCGATATCGAGCAGCTCGATCCGGTCGATGCCGGCCTTGTCGAGCGCTTCGAGATTCTCCGGCGTCACTTCGTCGCCGGCCTCGATGTAGATGCGGCCGGTGCTCTCGTCGATCAGGTCGAGCGCCGAATAGCGGCCGAAAATCTCTTCGGTCGGGATCAGCAGGCTGGTGAGGCCGTCCTTGCCGGCCTTGTTGGCCAGGCGCGGGCTGATCTTCTGGCCGGCGGGGAACACGACTTCGCCGGTATCGCCATTGACGACGTCGAAGCCGGGCTTCTGGCCGCGCCAGTTCTCGACCACGAATGGAACCTGCCAGCCATTGGTGGCGCGGACATAGGTCGCGGTCTTGTAGAAATAGTTGAGGATATCCTCGTCGTTCATGCCGAGCGCATAGAGCAACGTCGTCACCGGCAGCTTGCGCTTGCGGTCGATACGGACGTTGACGATGTCCTTGGCGTCGAACTCGAAGTCGAGCCACGAGCCGCGATACGGAATCACGCGGGCGGCGAAGAGATATTTGCCCGAAGCATGGGTTTTGCCGCGGTCATGGTCGAACAGCACGCCCGGTGAACGGTGCATCTGGCTGACGATCACGCGCTCGGTGCCGTTGACGACGAAGGTGCCGTTGCCCGTCATCAGGGGCATGTCGCCCATGTAGACGTCCTGCTCCTTGATATCGAGGACGGAGCGGGTTTCCGTATCGGGATCGACTTCGAACACGATCAGACGCAGCGTGACGCGCATCGGCGCTGCATAGGTCATGCCACGCTGGCGGCATTCTTCGGTGTCATATTTGGGGTCTTCAAGCTCGTAATGGACGAAGTCGAGCTCGGCGGTGCCGGCGAAATCGCGGATCGGGAAGACCGAGCGCAGCGTCTTTTCGAGGCCGGACACATAGTTGTCGGCCGGACGCGAGCGCAGGAAATGCTCGTAGCTTTCGCGCTGCACCTCGATCAGGTTGGGCATCTCCACGACTTCGTGGATGTTGCCGAAAACCTTGCGGATGCGCTTCTTTGCGGTGCGCGTGAGCGGGTGGGCCGAAACTGCTTGAGTCGCCATGGAGTAAATTCTCGCCTTCTGGTCCGTGTCAAAGGCGCGCATAAACGACGAAAGCCGCAATTTCCCAAGGGAACTGCAGCTTCAGCGTCGTTTGAACCACAACTCCCCAATTCGTACGACACACTGCGCGACGGCGCGTCATTTCCCGAAAAGATGTGGTGAGGAGCGCGATATAGGATCGCGCTGTAGGATTGTCAAATGGGCGAGGGCGGTCATTTCGCCCGCATGACGAGGGAGGATCAGTGCAGTTCGCCCTCGCCCAGCAGCGAGGCGATGCTGGCGCCCAGCTGCTTGTGGCGGAACGGTTTCGAGAGCCTGGGGATGTCCGGAGCGATCGTCTCGATATTCTGATAGCCGGAGATCAGCAGCACGGGCAGATCCGGGTGCTCCTCCTTGAGCTTGCGGGCAAGTTCCGCGCCGGTCATGCCGGGCATCAGATGATCGGTGACGACAGCCGAAAGCGTCGACGCGCCCTGGATGAGGCCAAGACCCTGATCGGCGTTGGCGGCTTCCATCACGTCAAAACCAAGCTCGGCGAGCATGTCGGCCGTGCCGGCACGGACAAGCTCGTCGTCATCGATGAGCAGGATGGTGCCACGGCTCTTCTCGGTTGGGAATTCCTTGTCGGCTTCCTCGGACTTGCGGATCGGAACACCGGCCTGGGGCAGGAACAGGGTGACGGTCGTGCCCTCGCCGGGGACGCTGTCGATAACCAGCCGGCCGCCGAGCTGCGCGAGCAGCCCTTCCGCCATCGAAAGGCCGAGGCCGGTGCCTTCGCCAAGCCCCTTGGTGGTGAAGAAGGGCTCGATCGCCCGTGCTGCTGTCTCGCTGTCCATTCCGACGCCCGTATCGCAAATTGCGAGAGAAACAAATTCCCTGTTGGATGTATTCGTGGGCCAATCATCCTTTTTTGTCAATGGCTTGGCAGATAATGTGAGCGCACCCCCGTTCGGCATTGCATCGCGTGCGTTCACCGCGAGGTTGAGAATGGCGAGATCGAGCTGATTGCCGTCCGCCAGCACGAAGGGCAGATTCTCGGGCAGATCGACGTCGAGCGTGATCCGCGGGCCGAGCGTGCTCGACAGCAGGTCCTGCATGCCTTCGACCAGCTTTCTGAGATCGAGCGCGACCGGGCGGAGCGGCTGTTGGCGCGCGAACGACAGCAGCCGCTGGACGAGCAGTTGGGCGCGCTCGGCGGCTTCCATAGCGCGCGAAAGCATATGTTGGGAACGCGCGTCGGTCGGGCCGCGATGCAGCACCAGTTCGATGCTGCCAATGATCGGGGTGAGCAGATTGTTGAAATCATGCGCGACATTGCCGGTCAGCTTGCCGACCGTCTCCATCTTCTGCGTCTGGCGGAGCACTTCATGGCTCTGCTCCAGCTCCGCCGTGCGGGCGGCCACGCGGATTTCCAGCTCGCTGTTCAGATCCTTGAGCGACCTGACGAGCCGGGCATTCTCCAGCGCCGTCGCGGCCGAGCGCGCCAGTGCCTCAAGCATGGCGATCTCATTATCTTCCGGGGTCCGGATGCGCGACCAGTAGGCGCCCACCGCCGCTACGGGGACGGGGTGGCCGATCGGCACCATCACCATGCTGCGCACGAAAGTCGGCTCATACGCCGCGATCGGCACGCGCGGGTCCTTGAAGATATCAGGGATGACGATCGTCTTCGCATCGATCATCGCATGGCCTGAGACGCACGTCTCCACGGGGAAGCGCTGGCCGGACCAGAGCGGTGCGCAGGCATCCTCGGCGACATAATAGCAGCGGTCATCATCCTTGAGCACGACCGCGATGCCATCCGCTTCCACGATCCCGCGAGCATTGCTTCTAAGGATGTCGATTACATCTTCGAGGGAAGCCGCATTGGCCAGTTGTTCGACCGCATCGATCAGCCGTGCCCAGCGTCCGAGCGCGATACTGTTGGACCCGACATTCCCGCTTTCCGCGAGACCGCCTCTCAGCGCTGAACGCATATCCCTCATGCGATGTCCCCCTGATCTCTTTTGCGTATCACATAATATTATCACTTAGGTATAAACAAAGTTGACGAGATCATGGGTTAACGAAGATTGAGGTTAATATGGATCAATATGGCCATCGTTTATGTGCTCAACCGCGCAAACATTGTTACGCTCTTTAAACAAAAAGGGCGGCCCTTAAGACCGCCCTTCAAGCATAGAGTAAAAAGCTTCGCGTAAAGCTTACTTGAGCTCGACGGTCGCGCCGGCTTCCTCGAGCTGCTTCTTGACCTTCTCGGCTTCGTCCTTGTTGACGCCTTCCTTGACTGCCTTCGGAGCGGACTCGACGAGAGTCTTCGCTTCGGTCAGGCCAAGGCCGGTGATCGCGCGGACTTCCTTGATGACGTTGATCTTCTTGCCACCGTCGCCGGTGAGGATCACGTCGAACTCGGTCTTCTCTTCAGCGGCTGGAGCAGCGGGGCCGCCAGCGGCAGGAGCTGCTGCAACAGCAGCAGCGGCCGAAACGCCCCACTTCTCTTCGAGCAGCTTCGAAAGCTCAGCGGCTTCGAGAACGGTCAGCGCGGAAAGGTCATCAACGATTTTGCTAAGGTCTGCCATGATAAGTCTCCAATTCTAGAATGGTTCAAAAAGGTCAGGCGTCTTCTTTGGCCGCTTTGGCCGCCAAAACGCGGGCGATCTGCCCGGCCGGTGCCTGGACGATCTGGACGATCTTGGTCGCGGGCGCCTGTACGAGGCCCACGATCTTGGCGCGCAGTTCGTCGAGCGAAGGCAGCGATGCAAGCTGCTTCACTCCATTGACGTCGAGGAGCGTGTCGCCCATCGCCCCGCCCACGATTTCCAACTTGTCGTTGGTCTTCGCGAAATCGACCACCACCTTGGCGGCCGCGACGGGATCGGGTGAGGTGCTGAGCGCCGTCGGACCCACCAGCATGTCGCTGATGGATACGTAGGGCGTTCCCTCGATCGCAATGCGGGCAAGGCGGTTTTTCGACACTTTGTAGCTGGCGCCGGCTTCACGCATCTTCACACGGAGCTGGGTGGACTGGGCCACCGTCAGCCCGAGATTGCGGGTGACAACCACCACGCTGGTCTCGGTGAAGGTTTTGTTCAGATCGGAGACCAGCTCTTTCTTTTGAGCGCGATCCATACCTTACTCCTTCGTTCCCCGGCCGCACAGCGCGGCAAGGGTTGATCCTGAGCCGGCTTGCGCCGTCTCCGGATCGGTGCTCCGAAGAGCCTATGTCCGAGGGGTAGGTTGCCTGACCTCGCGGCTGCATAGAGCGCCGGCGGCAGACCCGATCTTTCCGAGTGGTCCCATCAATAAATTGATGGGTAGCCATCGCACGGAGCGATCAGTAAAAACTTTCCCCGTCTAGGCAGGAGATTAAGAAGGGCAAATTCCCTTCACCTGCGGTCTCGGACGGCATCGACGGGCAAGCCCGCCGACTAAGCGTGCGCCGATAGTCCAATTGGGGTGAAAGTCAAGGATGTGTCGCGTGGCGGCAAGGCAAAATCGCCGCCGGATAGGCCGGTTCGCAAAGTTGACCACCTTTTTCGCTCCGCATAGCTTTCACATCGGCGCATCCAATCAGCGGCCTTCCAATATGTTTTTCCAACGGAGATGATATCCATGCGCCGAACAGCACTGTTTCTTGCATTTCTTTTGATGGCGCCGGTGCGGGCGTTGGCAGGACCGACGGAGGACGCCACGGACACTGCCCTGAAGGCCGTGGCCAACATCATGACCGACCACGAGGCCTTCTTGGCGGCTCATGAGAAAGATGCTGTAATCGTTGATGATTTTTTCCCTTATGTCTGGAAGGGAGCAGGAAGTGTTCAGCGCTGGTCAGCCGACGAACGCAAGCTTCTTAGGACGAAACATATCACTCAACCGCGCATCACGTCGGGCAAACCCCTGCGGGCGCTTAGCGATGGCGGCACCGCTTATATCGTGATTCCGATTACTTATGATTTCCTGCTGGATGGCCAGAAAGCGTCGGATAAAGGGACGTTCACGTTCGTCATGCAGCACGCCGAATCGGGCTGGAAAATATCCAGCTGGAGCTACAATGGCGGCGAATGAAGTTATGACGGCGCTTTCATTTAGTCCGACAGCATGTTTCGCTGTCACATAAGGGCCGGGATTATTGGCAAAGGGCCGAAATTGCTTTCGGCCCTTTGCATTAAAATACGCGATTCTGAGATTTAAACTGCCGAATGGCGGCTACGTCGACCTTGATGCTGACGGACAGGGCCTACGGTTGGGCCGCGAGTTGGGCAGCCGCAATACCGAAGAGTGCGCAGGCTTCGTCATTGTCGGAGGTGTCGCCCGTGATCCCGACCGCGCCAAGCGGCACGCCCGCGCTGTTTATGACGATGACCCCGCCCGCAGCCGGGACGATGCCATGCGCCGATATGGGGCCGAGCGATCCCACGAAGGACGGGCGCTCCGCCGCCATGTCCCCGATCTTCCGGGACGACACGCCGAGGGCGAGCGCGCCGGACGCTTTGGCCGTCGCGATCTGGGGACGGAGCGTGGAAGCCCGATCCTGCCGCTGCAACGCGATCAGGTGACCGCCGGGGTCCAGGACTGCGACCGTGAGCGGCTTGAGCCCAAGCTCCGCGCCCTTGGCCAGCGCGGCGGTGATGATGGCATTGGCCTGTTCAAGTGTGATGGTCGTCATGCGTTCCCCGTTCGATGGTAAATCTCGCCCGCATGCGGGCCGTGCGGAGGATAGCCGGGCGGATTCACTTCGGCCACCCTCGCCAAAAACACCGCGACGCCTTTCCCCGTGCCGCATTTACGCCTAGGGGGATTTCGAACTCAGGCCTCGCTTTGGATACGTTCCACCAGAGGCGCCAATAGAAATCGAGCCGTCATGCCTTTCTCTGCCCTGCCTCCGCTTTTGTCCGAGGCGCTTTCCGCGCGCGGCTATACCGCTCCCACGGCTGTCCAGGCGGCTGTCCTCGAACCTGAAACGGCAGGGCGGGATTTGCTCGTGTCCGCGCAGACCGGATCGGGCAAGACCGTGGCGTTCGGGCTTGCCATGGCGTCGGAGCTGCTTGTGGAGAGCGGGAGATCGCCGCCGGCTGGCGCTCCGCTCGCGCTGATCATTGCTCCCACCCGCGAGCTCGCTTTGCAGGTGAGCCGCGAACTGATCTGGCTTTACGGGGATGCGGGCGCGCGCATCGCCACCTGCGTCGGGGGCATGGATCCGTCGAAGGAACGGCGCGCCTTGTCCTATGGCGCGCATATCGTGGTCGGCACGCCGGGCCGGCTGCGGGATCATCTCGAACGCGGCGCGCTTGATCTTTCGGGTCTCAAGGTCGCCGTGCTCGACGAGGCCGACGAGATGCTCGACATGGGATTTCGCGACGATCTTGAGGAAATCCTGGATGCGTCGCCGCAGGAGCGCCGGACTTTGCTCTTTTCAGCGACGATGCCGAAGCCCATCGTCGCGCTGGCAAAGCGCTATCAGCGCGATGCGTTGCGCATTTCGACGGTCACCGAGGAGCGGGGCCATAGCGACATCGCCTATCAGGCCGTCGCAATCGCCCCGGCTGATATCGAGCATGCGGTCGTCAACCTGCTGCGTTTCCATGAAGCCGAATCCGCGCTCCTGTTCTGCGCTACGCGCGACAATGTCCGCCATCTTCATGCCAGCCTGGTCGAGCGCGGCTTTTCGGTGGTCGCGCTGTCCGGTGAGCATAGCCAGAATGAGCGCAACCATGCGCTGCAGGCGCTGCGCGACAAACGCGCCCGTGTCTGCGTCGCAACCGATGTTGCCGCGCGGGGAATCGATCTGCCGACGCTCACGCTCGTCATTCATGTCGAGCTGCCGCGCGATGTCGAAACGCTCCAGCATCGCTCGGGCCGCACAGGCCGGGCTGGCAAGAAGGGCACGGCGGTGCTGCTCGTCCCCTATCCGCGCCGGCGGCGGGTCGAATCCATGCTGCGCGGCGCGCGGATCCCCGTCGAATGGATCGCACCGCCAGCGCCCGAGGATATCCGCCGCTCCGATCGGGAGCGCTTGCTGGCGACATTGCTTGAGCCGATCGAGATAGCTGACGACGATCGCGAGATCGCGGCGCGCTTGCTTGCCGAGCGATCACCCGAAGAGATCGCTGCGGCCCTGGTCCAGGTTCATCGCGCCCGGATGCCGGAGCCGGAAGAGCTGATAGATGGCAATGCTATGCCCCAGCGTCCGGATGGTCCACGGCCCGGTTTTGAAGACACGCTGTGGTTCCGGATGAATATAGGCCGTCGCCAGAATGCGGATCCGCGCTGGGTGCTGCCGCTGCTCTGTCGCCGTGGGCATATCACCCGCCGTGACGTCGGTGCGATCCGGATTTCAGACCAGGAAACCCTGTTCGAAATCCAACGCTCCGTCGGTGCGAAGTTCATCGCCGCCATCGCGCGAACCGCTGAGGAAGGGGACGAGGAAGGCAACGTCCATATCGAAGCCGCCAACGGCCCGCCGAGCGCAGAGGGGCGGCATCGCAGGCCGGATGGCCCGCCGCCCCGCGCGATCATACGGGCCAAGCCACGCCCGGCCGGTGCGCCAGTCGATCGCAAGCCGATTGACCGTGGCAGGCCCAAGCCGTTCGGCAACAAACCACGCGGCCCAGGAAAATTCGCGGGGAAGCCGCCCCGCCCGACCAAGTCGCGCTGACAGCGTCGCCTCCTGGAGATTGATCCCCTTGTTCCCCGGCGAAGGCCGGGGTCCAGTTGGAGTGACCATAGGAACTTGACACCTCGTCTAACTTCCCAACTAGGCCCCGGCCTTCGCCGGGGAACCTGTCATTTGATCAGAACAGGCACATACGAAAAGGGCCCGGGATTGCTCCCGGACCCTTTGTTTTTTCGCTCAGGCTGAGATCAGGCTGCGCCGACCTCTGCGGTATCGATCCGGATGCCGGCGCCCATGGTGGAGCTGACGGCGACCTTCTTCAGATACTTGCCCTTGGCGCCCGACGGCTTGGCCTTCACGACCGCGTCGACCAGCGCGTCGAAATTCGCGCGCAGGTCTGCTTCGGGGAAGCTCGCCTTGCCGATGCCGCTGTGGATGATGCCGGCCTTCTCGACGCGATATTCGACCTGACCGCCCTTGGCGGCCTTCACGGCCTCGCCGACGTTCATGGTCACGGTGCCGAGCTTCGGGTTCGGCATCAGGCCCTTGGGACCAAGCACCTTGCCGAGACGGCCGACCAGACCCATCATGTCCGGGGTCGCGATGCAGCGATCGAACTCGATCTTGCCGCCTTGGACGATCTCGAGCAGGTCTTCGGCGCCGACGACGTCGGCACCGGCTGCGGTGGCTTCATCGGCCTTGGCGCCGCGGGCGAACACGCCGACGCGGACGGTCTTGCCGGTGCCCTTGGGCAGGGTAACGACGCCGCGCACCATCTGATCGGCGTGACGCGGATCGACGCCCAGGTTGAGCGCGACCTCGATGGTCTCGTCGAACTTGGCGGTGGCGTTGGCCTTGGCGAGTTTGATCGCTTCGTCGACGCCGTACAGCTTCTCGCTGTCGACGGCCTTGGCGAGGACCTGTGCCTTCTTGCTCAGTTTCTTCGGCTTAAGCATCTATCAGCCCTCCACCACTTCGAGGCCCATCGCGCGGGCGGAGCCTTCGATGATGCGGGTCGCCGCTTCGATATCGGTGGCGTTCAGATCCTTCATCTTCGTCTCGGCGATCTGGGTCAGCGCCGAACGCTTGATCTTTCCGGCGCTAATCTTGCCCGGCTCCTTGGAGCCCGACTTCAGGTTCGCGGCCTTCTTGATGAGGAAGCTCGCGGGCGGGGTCTTCGTGACGAAGGAGAAGCTGCGATCCGCATAGACGGTGATGACCGTCGGGATCGGCATCGCCTTTTCGAGATCCTGCGTGGAGGCGTTGAACGCCTTGCAGAATTCCATGATGTTTACGCCACGCTGACCGAGCGCTGGGCCGATCGGCGGGGAGGGGTTTGCGGCGCCGGCTGGCACCTGCAGCTTGATATAGCCGGTAATCTTCTTAGCCATAGTTACTCACTCTGTAGTGGGGCTTCGGCGCAACCGCGCCTGGCTCCGTTCAAGTTTAGCGGTCCAGACGACCCGAAGGTCTCCCGCACATTCCGTCATGCTGGCAATCGGGAAGCCCGCGCCCATAAGCGCGTTCGTCGAAAAAAGGAAGAGGCCGCGTGCAGGCTTCCGAATTAGGTGGGAAGCTTGATTTCCCCATCGGACGGGAAAAGTTGCATGCATGCGTCGAGTGTCTTCGAGGGCGGCCCCAGTTTCGCGGCAGCGGCGAGCGCCTTGCTCTTTTCCGCGCTCTTGCCCGCATGATCCTCGGCGGCGATGCCTTTCTTGCTCAACTGCTCCTTGATGAGCGGCTCGAGCTTGCCCAGCATGCTGTTATAATCGACCACCGCATCCCGATAGGTCTCGTTATAGGCGCTGAGCGCGCGCACCATGAAGTCGCCGAGCGCATAGCACTGGATCTGCGCGTCCTCTGGCGCTGCGGGAAGTGTCACGGCGCGGGACGGATCAGCTTCGGGGAAGGCCGTCTTGCAAAGCGGCACCAGTGGTTTCCAGCCATCGTCCTCGATCCCGCCCGCGATTGCCTGCATCTGCTTCACGACGCCATTGGCGTTGTCGCGCGAGAATTTGGGATCGGCGGCGCCCGCCAGCAGGGCATAGTGGATGACCTGGCTTTGCTCATTGATCGAAAGTGGTTTTGAGAGGTCCGTAATCGCTGATCGCGCCTGCGAAGCGGTGACGGCGGCGCAGGTCGCTGCGCTGCCAACGATATCTTCGGGCAGGGCAGGTGGCCCCGAAGAACAGGACGAAAGCAACAGCGCGACAACGGCCGCGAAAGCAGGGTGATTCCGCATAGGTCCCCTCCTCATGCCATCGCTTTGATAGCGGCGGCTTTTTATGTTGCGGTGATGTTACAAATCCCACGGGCTGTCAACGCGCAGAGCCTGCACGGACGTAGGGACCGAAAATAAAGGAGGGAAAGGGCGTCGCGCCCTTACTTCATCCGTTCGACCTGCTCGAATTCGAGCTCGACCGGCGTGGCGCGGCCGAAGATCGAAACCGAGACCTTGACCTTGCCCTTATCGAAATCCAGCTCCTCGACCAGCCCGTTGAAGCTGGCGAACGGACCGTCGAGCACCTTGACCTGATCGCCGATCTCGTAATCGACCTTCAGCGTGGCCTTCGGCGCGGCGGCGGCTGCTTCCTCCTTGGTGTTGAGGATTCGCGCGGCCTCGGCGTCGCTGATCGGTTGCGGCTTGCCCGAGGATCCGAGGAAGCCCGTCACCTTCGGCGTGTTCTTGACGAGGTGGTAGACGTCGTCGCTCATCTCGAGCTTCGCGAGCACATATCCGGGGAAGAACTTCCGATCGGACGTGATCTTCTTGCCGCGGCGAACCTCGGTGATCTTCTCGGTCGGCACTTCGACCGATTCGACGAGGCGATCGAGCCCCATGCGGGTCGCCTCGGCCATGATCGAATCACGGACCTTGTTCTCGAAGCCCGAATAGGCGTGGATGATGTACCAGCGCGACATGGAGCGAAAACCTACCCTCTCAATTGCCTTCAAGCAGTGACAGAAGCGCCTGGACGATGCGGCTGAACACGGCGTCCACGCCGAAGAAGAACAGGCCCAGCACCACGGTCATGATCACCACCATGATCGCGGTGGTCACCGTCTCGCGACGGCTCGGCCACACGACCTTGGCGGTTTCGGCCCGCACCTGCCGGATGAACTCGCCGGGAGAAGTCTTCGCCACGTATAGCCCTTCAAACACCAATAAGAGGCCATCGGCCGCCTGCCTGCCTCAGCAGGCTTTGCGACCTTGACCTCGCTCTTGCTTCCCGGGCCCGGCCAACCATCGGAAAATGGCAGGAGTGGAGGGACTCGAACCCACGGCCCTCGGTTTTGGAGACCGATGCTCTACCAGCTGAGCTACACTCCTCCGGCCCCGAGAACGCGGGCTATTAGCCGGGTGTAACGCGAAGCGCAAGCTTGGCTTCGTTGTCCTGCTCGCGCGCTGCTCCGAACAGCGAACTCACCTGGCGCGATTGCCTGTCGCCGTCGGTGATCAGCTTGGCGATATGGGTGGTTGCCTCGGCCGTCCGACTTGAAAGCCCGGCGATTTCGCCGGCCACGACGGAGAAGCTCCGGCCTGCGTCCCCCACGCGCGCCGCCTCGATCCGCGCATTGAGAGCGAGCAGGCGGGTCTGGCGCGTGATCGCGTCGATATCGCCCGCCACGCCGCCGACCTGATCGAGGATATTGCGCAGCAGCGCCTCGCTCGCGGCGGCGGCTTCCTCATGCGCCCGGCTCCGATTGATATCGTCGGTGATGTCGAGCGCATATTTGATGATGCCGGTGGTCTGTCCGTCCGGATCGAGGATGGGATTGTAGGTCGCCCTGATCCAGAAAGGCTTGCCGTGCTTGCCGATCCGCTGAAATTCGCCTTCATGATGGCGGCCCTGGCAAAGCTCCCGCCAGAAGCGCTTATATCCGTCCGATGCGGCCTCGTCCTGATCGATGAAGATGCTGTGATGCTTGCCGATGATCTCGTTCAGGCGGTAGCCGGTGATCTTGAGGAAATTGTCGTTGGCGGTGATGATGAAGCCGCGCACGTCGAACTCGATGATAGCGTGCGAACGGTTGATCGCCCGGATCTGGTTTTCGGCGTTCGTCGCGGCCTGCTTTTCGGCGGTCACGTCGCGAGCGATCTTGATGATCTTGGTTACTTTGCCGTCGTCGTCCACGATCGCGCTGTAGCTCGCGTTCAGCCACAGCTCGTGGTGACGGCCCATCCGCCGGAATTCGCCGCTGTGGGAGCCGCCCAGCTGGAGCCTGCTCCAGAACCGCTCATAGGCGCCGTTCAGCCTGTCGTCGGGATGGACGAACATGGCGTGCATCTGGCCGACGATTTCAGGCCCATAGCCCATCATCGCCATGAATCTGTCGTTGGCCGATACTATCCTGCCGTCGGCGTCGAAGACGATGATCCCATGTGATTGCGCAAAAGCGGTGAACAAGGCCGATTGCTCGACCTGCGAAAGCGACAACTCCATTTGAACGCAACCTCATTATATCTGGCCACGAATGTGATCGAGATTAATGAAGAACGCCTTAAGCAAGTCGCTGACCAGGCGAAAAAATTGATCCAAAAGAATGGTTTGGAGTTGAAAGGAGTCAGGCGGCGATATCGTAAGGCTGGATTTCGCCCGACAGATAGAGGTTGCGCGCCTTCGCCCGGCTGAGCTTGCCCGAACTGGTGCGGGGCAGGGTGCGGGGCGGCACCAGTTCGACCACGCAGTGCATGCCGGTGATCGCACGCACCTTCTCGCGGATCTCCTCGCGCAGGCGCGCGCGTTCCGCATTGTCCGAGGTGCGGCATTGCACGAGCACCGCCGGCGTTTCCTCGCCGCCCGGCGTGGTGATCGCAAAGGCTGCGATGTCGCCCGCCTTGAAGCCCGGCAGCTGTTCCACCGCCCACTCGATATCCTGCGGCCAGTGATTCTTGCCGTTGATGATGATCATGTCTTTGGCGCGGCCGACGATGTAGATGTAGCCGTCCGACAGATATCCCATGTCGCCAGTGTCGAGCCAGCCGTCGACCATACAGGCCTCGGTCGCCTCGGGATCGCGGAAATAGCCGACCATGATCGACGGACCCTGGCACCAGACCTTGCCGATCGCGCGATCGGGGAGGGGCTGGCCGTCCTCGTCGCGGATCGCGATCGCCATGTCGCGCACGGCCCTGCCGCAATTGACGACCGCGCGATAGCGCTGCGGCCGCCCGGCGGAACTGCCGGCGCCCGACAGCTCGGTTTCCTCAACCAGCTCGACCATGATGCCTTCGCCCGGCGGCATGATCGAAACCGCAAGCGTCGCTTCGGCAAGGCCATAGCTCGGCATGAATGCGGACGCCTGGAAACCGGCGTCAGCGAAGACGTCGACGAAGGTCTGCATCACGTCGGGCCGGATCATGTCCGCGCCGTTGCCCGCGATCCGCCAACGCGACAGATCGAAGCGCTCGGCCGCGTTGGTCTGGCTGGAGATGCGCCGCGCGCAGATGTCGTAGCCAAAGGTGGGCGAATAGCTGATGCTAGTGCCCTGGTTGCGGCTGATGAGGTCAAGCCACGCCAGCGGGCGGCGCGCGAAATCCTCGGTCTTGAGATAGTCGACCGAAACTTGGTTCGCCATCGGCGAGAGGAAGCAGCCGACCAGCCCCATGTCATGATACCAGGGCAGCCAGCTGATGCAGCGATCGGTCTCGATCACCTCCATGCCATGGCCATGCGCGGCGAGATTGTTGAGCAGCGCATGGTGGGTGATCGCCACGCCATGCGGAAAACGGGTCGATCCGCTCGAATATTGCAGATAGGCGACGTCGTCGCCCTTGGCTTTCGGCAGCTCGACAACGGGGGCTGCGCGTTCGCCGAAGCTTTCCCAGCTCAGCGCGTCCACGCCGCGAGACCGGGCGGCGGTTTCCGCCATGGTCGCAAGCTCGGCCGGGAAAAGGAACAGGCGCGGATCGGCGCTCGCAAGCTGCACCACCAGCTGATCGACATAAGAATCCCGCCCGCCGAACGATGTCGGCAACGGCAGCGGCACCGGCAGCGCGCCGGCATAGACCGCGCCGTAGAACAGCGCGGCGAATTCAGGGCCGGTCTCCGCGACCAGAGCGATGCGATCGCCCGGCGCGACGCCGAACGCGATCAGGCGGCGCGCCATGTCGATCGCATCGACGCGAAGCTCGGAATAAGGATAGGGACGGCTGAGCGCGCCCCGCGCATCATGGAAATTCAGGCCACGGCTACCGGTTGCGGCGTGGTCAAGCGCCTCGCCGAGGGTTTCGAAATCCGACATGCGGCGCGGCAGGCTGTCTTCCGTTGGAGTGGGAAGAAATGCGCCTTCGTTCGCCGCTGATCCGGACGATCGCGCTATATCTTCGAGCACTACTGGCAGCTCCTCTTGTCAGGCCCGTCAGGCGCAACCTGCGCCCTTGGCCTTCCGTGTCTCAATCCGGTCACGCGTTTAAGCTACAATGCACGTTCAAAATCCGGCTCGACTGTGGCACAAAGATGGCGCGTGCCACGACTGACATCAAATCGCAACATCCCAAGGCTCGACGCCGAGTCGCTTCGTGCGTTGGCGCTACGCTATGTGGAGCGCTATGCCACCACCCGGGCCAGGTTGACGCGCTACCTCGAACGCAAGCTTTTTGAGCGGGGCTGGGGCGGCGAGGACGAGCCTCAGATCGGCCCCCTTGTCGCGCAGATGGCGGGTCTCGGCTATGTCGACGACCGGCAATATGCGGAGATGCGCGCGGCCTCGCTGACACGGCGTGGCTATGGAGGGCGGCGCATCCGCGCCGATCTGCGCGCCGCGGGGATCGATGCCGATGACGCCGAGCCAGCCCTGCCGACCGACGAGGACGAAGCACGCGAAGCCGCGCTTGCTTTCGCACGGCGAAAGCGCATCGGGCCGTTTGCGGAACAGCCGCCGGATCAGGCCGGCAAGCGGCGCGCCTTCGCGGCGATGGTCCGCGCTGGACATTCACTGGACATTATTCAGCAAATCCTTACGAATAGGGATCGGGATTAGCGACCTGACGGCCTTTGTGCGAGCCGAGTTGATCTCACTAGATTTTTTTGCACCTTCGTTTGTGAGCCGAAACATGGTAGCGCTGAGGATCACCTTCGGGGGGAGGTATGATGGTAACGGAGCGGATTGGTCCTTCCGTCGTGGATAGCGAGACAAGAATAAAGGTGTCCGACGCCGTGCTGGATCCCGCATTCTACCAGCAGGCGGATGCGGCCGAGCAGGCGACGACCATGAATGGCGCCGTCAAATGGTTCGACGCCATGCGCGGCTTTGGCTTCATGGTGGCGGACGAAGGCGGCGACGACGTCCTGATTCATTTCTCCGTGCTGCGCGATCATGATCGTCGCGCCTTGCCGGAAGGCGCGCGGCTGGTCTGCGAAGTGGTTCGCCGCGCGCGGGGCCTCCAGGCGCGTGCGATCAAATCGATCGATCTTTCGACTGCGGTCGGCCCCGATCCCGATCTGGTGGCGCGCCGCGCCAACGACCGCGTCGATCCTGCCGAGCTCGTTGAAAATGCCGGCGAGTTCGAGCCGGTTCGGGTCAAGTGGTTCAATCGCCTCAAGGGTTACGGCTTCGTGGTGCGCGAGCAGCAGGAAGATCGCGACATCTTCGTGCATATGGAACTCGTCCGCCGCGCGGGGCTGGGCGATCTTGATCCCGACACGATGTTGTTCGCCCGCATCGCCGAAGGGCGCAAGGGGCCGCTGGTGGTGGCGCTGGCATCCGATATCGCGTGAGCGGCCTGCGCAGGGCGTCGGCCCTCATCCTTCTATTCACCGCCGTGGCGGGGTGTCGCCCGGCTGAGGCTGTTCGCGTTGGGCAGTCGACAGCTGCCGCCGACACTGTCCCGCTGAGCATCGAGACCGCCAAGGGAGCGCGTACGTTCCGTGTCGAGGTCGCGCGGACGCCCGAGGAGCAGGCCAAGGGGCTGATGTACCGCACCGCGCTGGCGCCCGATGCCGGCATGATCTTCCCTTTCGATCCACCGAGACCCGCCTCCTTCTGGATGCGGAACACCTACATCCCGCTCGATATGCTGTTCATCCGCGCTGATGGCACGATCGCCGTCATCGCGGCCAACACGACGCCCTTGTCGCTTGCGCCGGTCGAAAGCGGCGAGCCGGTGGCGGCGGTGCTGGAAATCGCCGGGGGCCGATCGGCGGCGCTCGGCATCCGCGAAGGGGATCGCGTGCGCTGGAAAGCCGCTGCCCACTGATTGCGCCATTGCCAAGGAACGTCTTTCGTTCGGTCGCGACCGCCGCTAAGGAACCCGCAAGGCCGTTTGCGGTCAGAACATTGGAGACGCATGCTTGGCGCTGACCCCGAAGACTGATGAAGCCTTTCTCCGTGAGGTCGACGAAGAGCTGCGCCGTGACCAGATGGCGCGAATCTGGCGGCGTTACGGACTGCTTCTGCTCGCCCTTGTTGTCATCGGTCTTGCCGCCTTTGGCGGCTGGCTCTGGTGGAAGGCTGAGCGCGAAAAGGCGGCTGGCATCGCCGGCGAGCAGCTTGTCGCCGCGTTCACGGCGCTGAGCGAAGCCCGCCCGGCTGAAGCGGACGCGAAGCTCAAGCCGCTCGCGGAAGGCGACCATGCAGGTTATCGTGCGCTCGCTCAACTGACGCTCGCCGCGCGCAAGCTGGAGAGCGGTGACGCCAAGGCGGCGTCCGCCGCCTATATGGAGGTTGCATCCGATACGTCGGTCGCGCAGCCGCTTCGCGATGTCGCGCTGATCCGTGCAACGGCGGCATCCTATGATACGCTCGCGCCCAGGACGGTAATCGATCGGCTTGCGCCGCTGGCGGTGCCGGGAAGCGCCTGGTACGGCACGGCGGGCGAAATGACCGCCATCGCCTGGATGAAGCTCAACCAGCCGCAAAAGGCGGCGGCGATTTTCGGGCAGCTCGCGAAGGATAATCAGGTCCCGGCATCGCTGCGGGCGCGGGCTGTCAGGATTTCGGGAGCATTGGATGCAGGGCCGACGGTCGCGCCAGCGGCTGCGATACCCCAGAAGGACAAGAGCGAATGAAGCGTATAACGATCGCCGCAACGCTGATGCTGGCACTAACCGGCTGCGGCATATTCAACGGCGGTGGCGACAAAGGGCCAAAGACGCCGCTGCTTGGCGAGCGCGTGCCGATCCTGACCTATGAAGGCGGAGCCGAGGTTGATCCGGGTCTTGCCGCTGCGCCCGTCGGGGTGCCGGCGGCCGAGGTGAACAGCAGCTGGGCGCAGACCGGCGGCAATGAGCGCAAGGAGATGGGGCATCTCGCGCTAGGTACTGCACTGTCGCGCGCCTGGACGGCCTCGATCGCGGGCGGATCGAAGAAGACGCGTCTGGCCGCCGGGCCGGTCGTGGCGAATGACACCGTCTATGTTATCGATACCGCTGCTGTCGTGCATGCCTTTGCTGCGGCCAACGGGTCCGAACGCTGGCGGCGCAGCCTCGGCGTGAAGGGCGATGGCGAGGATTCCGCCTTCGGCGGCGGCGTGAGCTTCGAGAATGGCAAGCTCTACGCCACCACCGGCGTTGGCGATGTCGCTGCGCTCGATGCCGCCACGGGCAATGTCCTGTGGAAGGTGCGCCCGTCGGGGCCGATGCGCGGCGCGCCGACGGTTGCCAACGGCCAAGTCTATGCGATTACGCAAGACAACCAGATTTACGCGCTCAATGCGGAAGACGGGAAGACGATCTGGAACGAAGCCGGGACGCTTGAAAATTCCGGCATCTTCGGAGTCGCCGCTCCGTCAGTTGCGCAGGGCACCGTGGTCGCTGGCTTCTCCTCGGGCGAACTCACCGCCTATCGTTACGAGAATGGCCGCGCCGTCTGGCAGGACGCGCTGTCGCGCACCAGCATGTCGACCGCCGTGGCCTCGTTGTCGGACATCGACGCTGATCCGGTCATTTCCGACGGTAAGGTCTATGCGATCGGGCAGGGGGGACGCATGGTCGCGCTGGACATCATCAGCGGCCAGCGGCTGTGGGAACTCAACATCGGCGGCATCGCGACGCCATGGGTGGCGGGCGACTGGCTGTTCGTCGTCACCGATCAGGCGCAGCTGCTGTGCATCGCGCGCGCCAGCGGCAAGATCCGCTGGATCACGCAGCTTCCGCAATGGCGCAAGCCCAAGAAGAAGGACAAGCTGATCTCGTGGATCGGCCCGGTCCTTGCGGGCGATCGGCTGCTCCTTGCCAATACGCGGGGCGGCTTGCTCAACGTTTCCTATGAGGACGGCAAGATCGGCAGCGGCACCAGTGTCGGCAACGCCATCTACATCCCGCCGGTCGTGGCCAACAAGACGCTCTTCATCCTCGATGCGGATGGCAAGCTGTCCGCCTGGCGCTGATGGATGGCAAGACTTCCCGTCGTCGCAATCATCGGCCGTCCCAATGTCGGCAAATCGACGCTCTTCAATCGGCTCGTCGGCAAGAAGCTCGCGCTCGTTGACGATCGCCCCGGCGTAACCCGTGATCGCCGGGAAGGCGACGCGATGCTGCTCGATGTACCCTTCCGCCTGGTCGATACGGCGGGCTTCGAGGAAGACGATCCCCAAAGCCTGCCCGGCCGCATGCGCGCCCAGACCGAAGCGGCGGTCAGGATGGCCGACGTCGCGTTGTTCATGATCGACGCGCGCGCCGGCGTGGTTCCTCTCGATGAGGAAATCGCCCGCTGGCTGCGCGGTGGCGATATGCCGGTCGTGTTGTTGGCCAACAAGGCCGAGGGCAGGGCCGCCGAAAGCGGCCTGCTCGAAGCCTTCGGCCTTGGCTTCGGTGAGCCGGTCGGCTTCAGCGCCGAGCATGGCGAGGGCATGGCTGAGCTGTACGCCGCACTCGCGCCCTTCATCGAGCGCGGAGAGGATGTCGGCGAAGAGGAGGAAACCGACGACAGTTGGGAAGGTCCGCTCAAGCTCGCCATCGTCGGGCGGCCGAACGCGGGCAAATCCACACTCATCAACCGCCTGCTGGGCGAGGATCGGCTGATTACCGGCCCCGAAGCCGGCATCACGCGGGATTCGATCGCGATTGAGTGGCAGTGGCAGGGTAAGGATGGCAATGTCCGTCCGGTTCGCCTGATCGACACCGCCGGCATGCGCAAGAAGGCCAAGGTTCAGGACAAGCTTGAGAAGCTGTCGGTTGCGGATGCGCTGCACGCAGTCGATTTCGCCGAAGTGGTCGTGATCCTCATGGATGCGACCAAGGGTCTGGAATCGCAGGATCTCCGCATCGCCGATCGGGTGCTGCAGGAAGGGCGGGGGCTGATCGTGGCGCTCAACAAATGGGATATTGCGGAAAATCCGCCGTCGCTGTTCCAGGGTATTCGGGCTGCCCTTGACGATGGTCTTGCGCAGGTGCGGGGTGTGCCGCTGCTCACGGTTTCCGCAGTTACGGGTCGGGGGCTGGATCAACTCATGGACGCGGCCTTCGCCATGCGCGATGCGTGGTCGCGCCGGGTCTCGACCGGCCAGCTCAACCGCTGGTTCGAAAAAGCCATCGAACGCAATCCGCCTCCCGCACCCGGCGGCAAGCGGATCAAGCTGCGCTATCTTACCCAGGCCAAGACGCGTCCGCCGGGCTTCGTCCTGTTCGGCACCCGCGTCGATCAACTGCCCGAAAGCTACAAGCGCTACCTAATCAACGGCATCCGCGCCGAACTCGATTTCGAAGGCGTGCCGATCCGGCTGACGGTCCGCGCGCCGCGCAACCCATTCGATTCGTGAGCCGGCACGACCTCGATGCGCGGGGTCTGCGCTGCCCCTGGCCCGCGCTCAGGCTGGCCCGCGCGATGCGGCAGGCAGCACCAGGTGACGAAGTGGTGATGACGGTCGACGATCCCAAGACCGAAAGCGAGATCGCCATCCTGTCGCGCGAGCATGGCTGGACGCTGGCCCGCACTGAGCGCAGCGACGCCTGCGTGCTCACCATCGCCCGCTGAAACCGCCCTCAACATCCTGTTTACGTTCCTGCTCTAGACAGGGGGCGGAACGGGCGGAGGGAATGCCATGCCGTATAGCAATGGCGCGTTGGTGAACTGGTCGGATTTCGCACAGGCGCGCGCCCAGCTGGGTACGGAGTTCGTGCGAATTCTCGGTTATTTCCGGGAAGATGCGGTGAAGTCGGTCACGGCCGTGGAAGAGGCCATGCGCAATCGCAATGCCGCCGCGCTGGTCCGTCCCGCCCACACGCTGAAGGGCGAATCGCTTCAGTTCGGCGGGGAAGCGCTGGGTCTGCTCGCCGAGCATATCGAATATGTCGCCCGTCGCTGTGTCGAAACCCACGACGCGCCGGATGAACTCATCGAAAGCGTCGTTCGTCTGCGTCCGCTGTTCGAAGAAACGCTTGCCCTGTTCGATCGCGAGACCGCGCCCGCGGTGGCGATGCGCCGCCCGGTGCAGTTCGGCCGCAAGGCGGGCTGAGCGGCCATTCGTTCTCCAGCGACAGCTGGAGTCCAGGCCCGCATGTAGAACTGGACCCCAGCTTTCGCTGGGGAACAGTAGGTCGTTCAGGCGATATCCTCAGCTCGCCTCGGCCGGCTCCGACTGGAGCTGGATATAGTTCTGCAGCCCCATATTCTTGATCATGTCGAACTGCCGCTCGAGCGTATCGACATGCTCTTCCTCATTCTCGAGGATGCTCTCGAGCAGCTCGCGGCTGATATAATCCCGCACGGCCTCGCAATGGGCGATGCCGTCGCGCAGCACCGGGATCGCTTCATTTTCGAGCGCGAGATCGGCCTTCAGCACTTCCTCGACATTCTCGCCGATCTTGAGGCGGCCGAGCAACTGGAAATTGGGCAGCCCGTCGAGGAACAGGATGCGCTCGGCCAGCTTGTCGGCATGCTTCATCTCATCGATCGATTCGCCATATTCGAACTTGGCGAGCTTCTTGATGCCCCAATGGTCGAGCAGCCGGTAATGCAGGAAATATTGATTGATCGCGGTCAGCTCATTCTTGAGCGCGATGTTGAGATATTCGATGACCTTCTCGTCGCCCTTCATGGAGACCTCCAACGCTGGTTAGAGGTTGCTATGGTCATGTAAGTGGCGGAAAATCAAGGGGAGGGCGTCAGGCCCCGGGCCGTTCCGCGGCGATGATCTCGCGTGCGAATGAGAAGCATTGTCCGCAGTTCGGACGGCGCCCGAGGCTCTCATAAGCCGAGCGCGGACACTTCGCGCCACGCCGGGCTGCTTCCCGTACATCGGTCTCACGAATGGCATTGCAAACGCAAACGATCATCTTGGCCTCTCCGTGATTCGAGAGATAGCTTATGTGCGATTGGTTCGCAATAGCAAAGGATCGTTAACGAGCAATGCGAATGAGTCTCAGGCGCATTTTTGAGAGCAACTGGAAACGGCGATAATTTTCTTTGAGCCGTCGATTATTTGCGATGAAAGGATTCCTCTGACAGCGCCGAACCCAGCCGAAGTTCACACTAAGGTCACACCAACCCGGACGTGTGCAAGGTTCACGCGATCCACGGAAATCGATGACGGGGACCGCAGCCGATAACCGTCTGTAGCAAAATGAAATTTGCGGGTCCTTCGGTGTACGTCAAAGATGCGTGCTCCGGCGGAGGCCGGAGCCCAGTTGGCGTATGGCCTAGAGGGTATTCCGGACCTCAAATTACCCTTGCTGGACTCCGGCCTTCGCCGGAGTACAACCTTTGTTCAGAGGTGTCGCCTGCGCGGGCGTGACGGTCAGGCGAGCGCTGCGTCAGCGCCCATCAGCTTCGGGAAGAAACCTTCATGCGCGGCGCGGAGGTCGGCGAGGGGGATTATTTCTGGGAATTCGTTCTTCAATTGAAGGGAAGGACCTTTGGTATCCAATTCAAAACCGTCAACGTCCCCGAGGTATAGGCACTTTACACCGGCTATATTTGCTAAGCGTTCCAACTTTGACCAATCGTTGGTTCCGACGACGTAGAGAGCTTGTGCTTCTCCAAACCACTTTTCCACCCAACCGTAACCACGATGAGAAACGCTGATCCCTACGCTTCCTGCCAATGCCATCTCAGCAATGGCCACAAGTAAGCCGCCGTCAGAAACATCATGGACCGTCGACGTAAGTCCGCTACCGATAGTCATCCGAACGAAGTCCGCCGTTTTACGTAACTCGAGAAGATCTACCGCTGGAGGTTCGCCTGCTTCCAATCCTCTAATTTCCCGGAGCCATAGCGACTGTCCAATTACGCTGGGATCGCCCGGCTCAAGGCCTGGCGGTTTGCCGATCAACGCGATCCGCTGACCTTTCTTAAACCCAATCGTTGCGCTCTTCGACCAATCCGCCAGCAACCCCACCCCGCCGATCGCCGGGGTCGGCAGGATCGCGCTTCCGCCGCCCGTCGCCTTGCTCTCGTTGTAGAGGCTTACATTGCCGCTCACGATAGGGAAATCGAGCGCGCGGCAGGCGTCGGCCATGCCTTCGAGGCAGCCGACGAACTGGGCCATGATCTCGGGGCGCTGCGGGTTGGCGAAGTTGAGGCAGTTGGTGACGGCCAGTGGCTTTGCGCCGACGGCCGACAGGTTGCGGTAGGCCTCGGCGATCGCCTGCTTCCCGCCCTCATAGGGATCGGCGTAGCAATAGCGCGGGGTGCAGTCGGTCGTGATCGCGATACCCTTCTGGGTGCCGTGGACACGCACTACCGCTGCGTCGCCGCCGGGGCGCTGGACTGTGTCCGCTCCGACCATGTGGTCATACTGTTCCCAGATCCAGCGGCGGCTGGCGATATCGGGCGACGCCATCAGCTTGAGCAGGTCGGCGGCGATATCGGTGCTTTCCGGAATGTCGCCCAGCGGCTTCACGCCCGCCCACGCCTTATATTCCTCGCGGCTCACATAGGGCCGGTTATATTTGGGCGCCTCGTCGGCGAGCGGTCCGAGCGGGATGTCGCACACCGTCTCGCCCTTGTGGATCAGCACCATGCGGCCGGTATCAGTGACATGGCCGATTACCGCGAAATCCAGCTCCCATTTGTGGAAGATCGCCTCGGCCTCGGCCTCGCGGCCAGGCTTCAGCACCATCAGCATGCGCTCCTGCGATTCCGACAGCATCATCTCATAGGCGGTCATGCCGGTTTCGCGCTGCGGCACCATGTCCATGTCGAGCTGGATGCCGACGCCGCCCTTGCTGGCCATCTCGACCGAGGAGGAGGTGAGGCCCGCCGCGCCCATATCCTGGATCGCGACGATCACGTCGGTCGCCATCAACTCGAGGCAGGCTTCGATCAGCAGCTTCTCGGTGAAGGGATCGCCCACCTGCACGGTTGGGCGCTTCTCGTCGCTGTCCTCGCCGAAATCCGCCGAGGCCATGGTCGCGCCATGGATGCCGTCGCGGCCGGTCTTGGAGCCGACATAGACGATCGGGTTGCCGAGGCCCGAAGCGGCCGAATAGAAGATCTTGTCCTGATCGGCGATGCCCACCGTCATCGCGTTGACGAGGATGTTGCCGTCATAGGCGCGGTGGAAATTCACCTCACCCCCAACAGTGGGCACGCCCACGCAATTGCCATAGCCGCCAATGCCATGGACCACGCCGGAGATGAGATGCTTCATCTTCGGATGATCGGGCCGCCCGAAGCGCAGCGCGTTCATGTTCGCGATCGGCCGCGCGCCCATCGTGAACACGTCGCGCAATATGCCGCCCACGCCCGTCGCCGCGCCCTGATAAGGCTCGATATAGCTTGGGTGGTTGTGGCTCTCCATCTTGAAGATGGCGGCCTGTCCGTCGCCAATATCGATCACGCCGGCATTTTCGCCGGGACCGCAGATCACGCAGTCGCCGGTGGTCGGCAGCTTGGCGAGATGGATGCGCGAGCTTTTGTAACTGCAATGTTCGGACCACATCACCGAGAAGATGCCCAACTCGGTCAGGTTCGGCTCGCGGCCGAGCGCGTGCAGCACGCGCTCATATTCCTCGGGCGAGAGGCCATGTTCGGCGACGATTTGGGGGGTGATCGCGGAAGCGGAGTCGGTCATGTCGAGGGCCGATAGCGAAGGCTCGGGCGCTTGTCAGCCGCCGCAACGAAAAAGGCCGGCGGAATCGCTTCCGCCGGCCTTCAAATGGGGTGAAACCGAAATCAGGCCTTGCAGGTCGTGCTGCCCTTGCCCGGTGCGGTGAGTTCGATGTTGTCGGTGTTGCCACTTACCGAATAGCCTTCGGCGGTATAGGGCTGGCCCGGCTCGGCTGCGGTCAGCGTGGTGCCGGTCGTCGCGTCCTTGTCGGTCTTGTAGAGCGCGGTGTTGTTGTTGAAGAAGTCGATATGAACGAGGCTGTTGTCCTTGCAGCGATAGGTGCGGCTGCCGGCCAGCATCGGCGGCAGCTCGACCTTCGGCGCAGCCGCGACTACGGCGGCATCCGGATCGGCTGGCCCAGCGCCGGTGAGGTTCTCAGGCTCGTTGCTGCACGCCGCAAGCAGGGCGAAGACGGCAAGCGAGGCGACTTTAAGAGTGGGATATACGTTGTTCATGCCGCGGCCCAATGACCAATGTGTTGGGGTGCGTCAAGGCCCGGAATTGTGACGAACTAGTCACATACAAGAAAAAATTAAGGATTGCACAAGCTTTGGTCGAATTTCTCCTAGCCTGATCGAATCTTGGGCAGCGAGCCGCGATTATGACGTCGCTAGATAAGCTTTCTTGCCCCCTGATCGGCACCTCGGCTAAGCGAGAACGATGACGATCACGCCCAACGCGCTCCAGCTCATCGGAAACACGCCGCTCGTGCGACTCGCGGGGCCGAGCGAGGCGACCGGCTGTGAAATCCTCGCGAAGTGCGAGTTCATGAACCCGGGCGGCTCGGTCAAGGACCGCGCGGCGCTGGCGATCATCGAGGATGCCGAGGCGCAGGGCATGATCGGCCCCGGCGGCGTCATTGTCGAGGGCACGGCGGGCAACACCGGCATCGGTCTGGCGCTGGTCGGCAATGCCAAGGGCTACCGCACCATCATCGTGATGACCGATACGCAAAGCCGGGAGAAACAGGATACGCTGAAGGCGCTGGGCGCTGAGCTGGTGCTGGTCGCGCCCACCGCCTATTCGAACCCGGCCCATTATGTGCACACCTCGCGCCGGATCGCAGAAGAGACGCCCAATGCGCTCTGGGCCAACCAGTTCGACAACACCGCTAACCGCATGGCCCATATCCGCACGACGGCGGCCGAGATATGGGAACAGACCGGCGGCAAGGTCGACGGTTTCACCTGCGCGGTCGGTACGGGCGGAACGCTTTCCGGCGTCGGCCTCGGCCTCAAGGAGCGCAATCCCGACGTCGTGATCGGGCTGACCGATCCTTACGGCGCGTCGCTCTACAATTTCTATGCACATGGCGAGCTGAAGGCGGAGGGCAGTTCGGTGGCGGAAGGCATTGGCCAGAGCCGGATCACCGCCAATCTCGAAGGCGCGCCGATCGACACTCAGTTCCGCATTTCCGATCAGGAGGGACTTGAACAGCTTTTCGGGCTGCTTGAGCATGAAGGTCTGTGCGTCGGGCTTTCGTCCGGCATCAACATCGCCGGGGCGATGGCGCTGGCGCGGGAAATGGGGCCAGGCAAGACGATCGTGACCATCCTGTGCGATCCCGGAATGCGGTATCTGTCATCGCTGTTCAATCCCGCGTGGCTTGAGGCCAAGGGGCTCCCGGTGCCGGATTATCTCCGCAGGGGAAGGGATTAGCCCGCAGCGGCCTCCGTATTTCTCCGAATATCGACAAATTCTACCGTTTCGACTAATTAATGAATATGTCCAGCGGCGAACAAGCCTGATGCAGCGGGTTCGTATCGGCCTGACCGGCCTGGCGAGCGTATTTCTGCTCGTCCTGTTGGGCGCGATCTTCGTGAAGTTCGTGCGCGAAGGCGAGGCGTCGCGTCATGCTGATGGCGCCGCAGTTTCTTCGAGCAGCGGTGTGTCCGGCGCGAATCAGGCGGAGCTTCCCAAGGAGCCGCTTGCCGAGTTGGGCATAGCCCCCGGAAATGCGCCCGACCCCGGTGCCGACGGAGAAAAGGCTCCGCCTCCTCCTTCCAATTAGTGCCGAGCTAATCCAGCTCCCCATCGTCAACGAGCGTCGCGGCAAGTGGCTGAACAGGTTCAGCATGACGGTAAGACTTGCCCTCGCGCATCCAGTTCACCACAGAGTTATCCACAAGGCTGTACCCTTAAGGGGTAAGGCTCAAACCCACGCATTTTCGCCGATTTTGTCGCCACCGCGCCCCCTTGGCGGTGCGATAGGGCATGGTTTCGGTATTCTTTTCCACAAAAAGGCACAAAAAACCCATGTTAGGGCATGATTAGGCATTGCTGAGGCATAAGCTCTCGGGTATTCGAATGGCGTGGCGCAATGCAGCCGGAGGATGTCTGTCGGGGGTCGATAAGAAGGCAGTCCAATCCGGGTGTCAGCGCGCTCCAAAGGGGCGCATCAGTGGAATTATTGGATTTCTTCACTGGTAAATGGATGAACACCGTGGACGCGAAGGGTCGCGTTTCGGTGCCCGCCTCGATTCGCAAGGTCGTCACCGCCCGCACGCCCGACGCAAAGAGTATGATGCTGGCCCGGCATGAGCGCGATCAGTGCATCCAGGGCTTCGACAAGACCTATCTCGCCCTCGCTTACCGAGACATGCGCGCCCAGCAGCAGTCGGACGTCGAGCGCGGTCGCCCTACCGAATCAAAGTTCACTCGCTCCGGCACGCTGTTCGGCAGCACCGAAGAAATCGCCATCGACGGCAGCGGCCGGATCATCCTGCCCCCGGGCCTCCGCCGCCGCGCTTCGATCGCCGACACCGCCCTCTTTGTCGGCACTGGCGAGACCTTCGAGATCTGGAGCCCCGAGATCGCTCTCGTGTCCACGGAACGCCCCGATATCCGTGAATTCGCCGAGGAGCTGATCGCCGAGCGGGAAGGGCGGCTATGATCGCCTCCGCTGAATCCGATCCGCGTCACGTCCCCGTCCTGCTCGACGAGGTGATCGCCTCGCTCGCCATCCGCCCCGGCGAGACCCATGTCGACGGGACGTTCGGCGCGGGCGGCTACAGCCGTGCGATCCTCGCCTCGGGTGCGGGTCGCGTCATCGCCTTCGATCGCGACCCCGATGCGATTGCGGAAGGCGCTGCGCTGGTCGAGGAAAGCGGCGGGCGGTTGACGCTGGTCCAGCGCTGCTTCTCTGAAATGGACGAGGCCTTGGCCGAGCGCGGCATCGATGCGGTCGACGGCGTCGTGCTCGACATAGGTGTTTCATCGATGCAGCTCGATCGCGCCGATCGCGGCTTCTCGTTCCAGGCTGACGGCCCACTCGACATGCGCATGGCCCAGTCGGGCATGACCGCCGCCGAATTCCTCAACGAGGCGGACGAGGAGGAAATCGCCGACGTGCTCTATACGCTCGGCGAGGAGCCCCGCTCGCGTCGCGTCGCGCGCGCGATCGTCGCGGCGCGCCCGATCACGCGGACCGGCGAGCTGGCGACTGTCGTCCGCAAGGCATTGGGGTATCGCCCCAATGACAAGAAGGACCCGGCGACCCGCACCTTTCAGGCGATCCGTATCCACCTCAACCGCGAGCTTGACGAGCTCGGCGAGGGCCTTGAGGCCGCCGAGCGCGTGCTGGGCGAGGGCGGCCGCCTTTCCGTCGTCACATTCCATTCGATCGAGGATCGTATCGCCAAGCGCTTTCTGCGTGAGCGCAGCGGTGCGACCCCCTCCGGATCGCGTCACCGCCCGGATACGGGTTTGGGTGCGCGTGCCCCCAGCTTTGCCGCCGCCGCCAAGCAGGTGCGCGCCGGTGAGGCTGAGCTGGCGCGCAATCCACGGGCGCGATCCGCCACCTTGCGTACGGCACGGCGTACCGCCGCCGCGCCATGGAGTTCTGTAAAAGGTGTAAGGCCATGATAGTAAAGCGTTTCAAGTCGATGGGTTGGGTAGGCTGCGTGGGGCTGGCCGCGCTGGGATGCTATATGATCTCGCAGCGCGTCGCGAGCGAACGCACAGCCGCCGAAAAGCTCGATCGCCAGATCGTCATGGCCAAACTCGATATCCGCAAGCTTGAGACCGAGCTGGGCACGCGCAGCCGCATGCCGGTGCTTGAGCAGTGGAACAGCCAGGTTCTCGCGCTCTCGGCGCCCTCCGCGAACCAGTATCTCCATGGCGAAGTCCAGCTGGCGCGCTTCGAGCCAGGTCGCGATGCCGCTCCGAGCGAACCCGGCGTGGTCCGCTCGGTGGAGCCTCAGCCCGCCCGCGTGATCCCGGTGGCGGCCCCAGCGCCCGCGCCCGTGGCCGAGCCCCAGCCGATGCTCCGCCATGCCAGCTACATGAAGCCGTCCGATGTCGAGTTCGCGGCCAATGTCCAGCCGGCGGCCTTGCTCGACGATTCGGTGCTGGCTGAGCTCCAGTCCGCTGCCCGTCGCGAAAAGCGCGGGAGCGACGGGGAGAGGTGACAGCCCTTGTCGCCCGTCCATCCCGCCAGCGCCTCGGGGGCCAGCGCGAGCAAAGCGTAGCGCTCGTTCACTTCAGGCTGATGGTGGTGATGCTGATGTTCGTCGGCGTCACCTCGGTGATCGGCCTGCGGCTTGCCTATCTGACCGTGTTCTCCGATCCCTCGGCCAGCGCGAACCTCGCGAGCGGGCTCGTCCCGCCGCGCGCCAACCTCGTCGATCGGAACGGCGTCGTGCTCGCGGGCACGATCGACGCCTGGAAGATCGGCCTCCATCCGAACAAGATCATCGGCGACAAGAAGCTGATCGCCGCCCAGCTCGCCGTGCTCATGCCCAACCGAAGTGAGGCGGAATATCTCGCGATCCTCAATTCGGACCGCACCTTTTTCTATCTAAAGCATGAGGCGCTGCCGGAACTGGTCAAGCGGGTGAACGCCCTCGGCGAACCGGGCATCGTGTTCGAGCGCGAGCCGCGCCGCTATTATCCGCAGGGCAGCCTGGCCGCGCACGTCATCGGCTGGACCGATCAGGACGGCAAGGCGGTTTCGGGCATGGAGCTGGCGGTTAACGATCGCCTTTCCGATCAGGCCCGCCTCGACAAGCCGGTCGCGCTTTCGATCGACAGCCGCGTGCAGGCGGCGATGGAGAGTGAGCTGCGAAACGCGATGACGACGTACCGCGCGATCGGATCGACCGGCATCGTCCTCGACGTCCATAGCGGCGAGATCATCGCGATGGCGTCGCTCCCCGATTTCGATCCCAATGCGCCTTCGCGCGCGCCAGTCGAAAACCTCGCCAGCAAGGTGACGCTCAATGTCTATGAGCTAGGCTCCACCTTCAAGATGATCACCGCCGCGGCCGCGATCGAGGATGGCGTCGTGCATTCGATGACGCAGCGCTGGGACGCCACGGCGCCGCTCCGCGTCGGTCGCTTCACGATCAAGGACGATCACCCCACGCGCCGCTGGCTCAACATGCCGGAGCTGATCGCGCACTCGTCCAACATCGCCACCGCGCGCATCGCGGACGAGCTGGGATCCCAGCGCATGATCGAGATGTTCCGCAAAGTGGGCTTCGACAAGCCCGTCGATATCGAGCTTGGCGCCCGCGGCACCCCGCTATGGCCGAAATATTGGGCGCGGGTGACGACGATGACGGTCGCCTACGGCCATGGCATCGCGGTGACGCCGCTCCACCTCGCCAATGCCTATGCCGCGATCATCAACGGCGGCATCTGGCGGCCGGCGACGCTGATCCGCCGTGACGCCGATCATATCCCGAGCGGCCGCCGGGTGGTGTCCGCCGCCACCAGCGCGCGGATGCGGCAGCTCATGCGCCTCGTCGCCGTCAACGGCACCGCGCGCAAAGCCAATGTCGCGGGTTTCCGCGTGGGCGGCAAGACGGGCACCGCCGAGAAGCCCTACCAGGGCGGCTACAAGCGCAATGCGCTGATTTCCACCTTTGCGGGCGTTTTCCCGATGGATGCGCCGCGCTATGTTGTCATCGCCATGCTCGACGAACCTCATGGGACGGCCGAGACCGGCGGCTATGCGACCGCCGGGCAGGTCGCCGCGCCCAGCGTCGGGCGGATCATCAACCGGATCGGCCCGCTGCTGGGCGTCATTCCTGACGAGACCCGCGACGTCGACATGAGCGATCTGCAGGATGCGATTGCGATCCTGAAGACGGAAAAGCCGTGATGCGCACCCCCAAACAAAGCTTTCCCTCCCTTTCAAGGGAGGGATGTAAGGGTGGGATAGTCCTGAAGGGGCTCGAAGCCCCTGAAGGGCTTTGCTTCATTTGGCGCGCGGACGCGCACACCCACCCCTACACCCCTCCCTTGAAAGGGAGGGGGATTTAGTAAGATGCGCCTCGATCTTCCCTCCGGCCCACCGATCGACGCCACCGGATTCGCGATAGACCATCGCAAGGTCGCCCGCGGCACCGTGTTCGGCGCGTTCAAGGGTAGCCGCTTCAACGGCGAGGATTTCATCGCTGACGCTGTTGCCGCAGGCGCGGTCGCCGTGGTCGCCCGGCCCGAAGCCACCGTCGCCGGCGCGCTCCACATCGCCGACGCCGAACCGCGCCGCGCCTTTGCCCGTCTCGCGGCGAAATATTTCGCGCCCTTTCCGGAAACGGTCGTCGCCGTTACCGGCACCAACGGCAAGACCTCGACCGTCGAGCTGACACGCCAGATCTGGCGCATGTCGGGTTTCCACGCCGCCTCGATCGGCACGCTGGGCGTCACCACCGCCGACGATCAGGTTTCCACCGGCCTCACCACGCCCGATATCGTGACCTTCCTGTCGAACATGGCGGGACTCGCGCGCGAGGGCGTGACACATGCCGCGTTCGAGGCCTCCAGCCACGGCCTCTCGCAATATCGTACCGAGGGTCTTCCCGTTCGCGCCGCCGCTTTCACCAACCTTTCCCGCGACCATCTCGATTACCACGGAACCATGGAGGCCTATCTCGAGGCCAAGCTCCGGCTGTTCACCGAGGTTGTCGACGAGGATGGCGCGGCGGTCGTCTGGATGGACGACGTGGCGTCCGCGCGCGTCGCCGAGCTGGCGTCCGAACGCGGCCTGAAGCTGCTGACTGTCGGCGCGAAGGGCGAAACGCTGAGGCTGGTCAAGCGAGAGCCGACCCAGCTCGGCCAGACCCTGACGATCGAAGCCGAAGGCAAGGCCCATACGATCAAACTGCCCCTGATCGGCGCGTACCAGGCAGCCAATGCGCTTACCGCAGCGGGGCTCGTACTGGCGACGGGCGGCGCGCTCGCCCAGACCCTCGACAATCTCAGCCGGGTCCAGTCGATACGCGGCCGCCTCGAACGCGCCGCGATCAGCAAGACGGGCGCGCCGATCTATGTCGATTATGCCCATACTCCCGATGGCCTGCGCGCTGCGATCGAAGCGTTGCGCCCCCACGCGACCGGCCGCCTGATTACGCTGTTCGGCGCTGGCGGCGATCGGGACAAGGGCAAGCGCCCCGAAATGGGCGCGGTTGCTGTCCAGCTGTCCGACCATGTCATCGTCACCGACGACAATCCCCGCAGCGAAGATGCCGCCGCTATCCGTCATGACGTGCTGGCCGGCGCGCCCGGCGCGACTGAGATTGGTGGCCGACGCGAAGCGATTGCCGCCGCCATTGCCGAAGCCAAGTCGGGCGACATCGTCCTCCTCGCCGGCAAGGGTCATGAGCAAGGCCAGATCATCGGGGACAAGGTCCTGCCGTTCGACGATGTCGCTGTGGCGCGGGAGTGCGCGGCATGAGGGCGGCGCTAATTTCTAAGCCCTCCCCCCTTCAGGGGAGAGGGTTGGGAGAGGGGGAGTCAGCGCCACTTGCGCTCATACTTCCCGGTCGCCCCCACCCCCTAACCCCCTCCCCTGAAGGAGAGGGGGAATTATGACCGCCCTCTGGACCGCTTTCGACATCGCCGAGGCGACTGACGGCGACGTGCAGGGCGCCTTCTGCGCAAACGGCGTCGCCTTCGATTCCCGCGAAGTCGCCCCCGGCGATCTCTTCATCGCCCTCAGTGGCGAAGCGACGGACGGCCACCGCTTTATTGCCAAGGCGTTCGAAAGCGGCGCGGCTGGTGCGCTCGTCAGCGAACCGGTCGATCATCCCCATGTCCGCGTCGCCGACACCATGGCTGCCCTCAACGCGCTAGGTCGCGCTGCCCGCGCCCGCGCCAAGGCGAAGATCCTCGGCGTCACCGGCTCTGTCGGCAAGACCGGCACCAAGGAAGCCCTTTTCGCTGCCTTCGATCGCGCCGCTCCGGGTGAGGCGCATCGCTCGGTCAAGAGCTACAACAATCATACCGGCGTCCCGCTCAGCCTCGCCCGCATGCCCGCCGCTACGCGCTACGGCGTGTTCGAAATGGGCATGAACCATGCCGGCGAACTGGCCCAGCTCACGCAACTCGTCCGCCCTCACGTCGCGATCGTCACGGCGATCGCGCCCGCTCATGTCGCCTATTTCCCCGACGAAGCCGCCATTGCTGATGCGAAGGGCGAGATATTCCAGGGGCTTGAGCCCGGCGGCGTCGCGATCATCCCCGAGGAAAGCCCGCACCGCGATCGTCTGGTCAGGGCCGCCGAGCTCTATGCGGAGCAGGTGCTCACCTTTGGCCGCAGCCCGAAGGCGTCCATTCGCGTGATCGAGGAAATACCGCTCGAAACCGGCACGTTGCTCACCGTTAAATTACCCAAGGCGGAACTCACCTTCACGCTCGGCCAGTCGGGCGCGCATTGGGTTACCAACGGGCTCGCCGTTCTGGGCGCGGTCCATGCCGTTGGCGGCGATCTCGCGGCGGCGGCGCTTGCGCTTGCCGACATGAAAGGGCTCGCCGGCCGTGGCGAACGTGTGAAGGCCGAGGTCGAAGGCGGTGAGATCCTGTTGATCGATGAAAGCTACAACGCCAATCCCGTGTCGATGGCGGCGACCCTCAAGCAGCTTGGCCAGGAAAAGGCGGATCGCCGGATCGCCGTGCTGGGCGAAATGCGCGAACTTGGGGGGCAGTCCCAGGGCTATCACGCCGATCTTGCCGATCCCGTGCTGGATGCCAGGGTCGATGTCGCAATCCTCGTTGGCCGCGAGATGGCCGCGCTCGCGCATCGCCTGCATGGCCAGATGATGATCCGCCATGTCGCGGACAGCGCCGCCGCGCTTGAGGCGCTTGAGGATATCGCCGCGCCCGGCGACGCGATCCTCGTCAAGGGATCGAACGCGATCGGCCTGTCGGGTCTGGTCCGCGAAGTCGCCGCTGGCCGCCTTGTGAAGGGGAGGGCCGCATGCTCTATTTGATCGCCGAGCAGCTTGGCTTTCCCGGCCTTCTCAACCTCATCCGCTATATCAGCTTCCGCACCGGCGGCGCGGTGGCGACGGCGCTGCTGATCGGCTTGCTGATCGGGCCGAAGTTCATCGGCTGGCTGCGCGTCCGCCAGGGCAAGGGGCAGCCGATCCGCGACGATGGCCCGCAGACTCACCTCAAGAAAGTCGGCACGCCCACCATGGGCGGCCTGATGATCCTGACCTCGGTCACGATCTCGATGCTGCTGTGGATGGATCTCGGCAACCGCTTCACCTGGGCTTGCCTGATGGTGACGCTCGGTTTCGGCGCCATCGGTTTCCTCGACGATTATGACAAGGTCACCAAGCGCAGCCACAAGGGCATTTCAGGCCGGACGCGCCTCCTGCTCGAATTCGTGATCGCGGGCTTCGCGGCGTGGATCATCCTCGATGGCGGCCCGCATCACCTCTACGTACCGTTCTACAACGGCCCGGTGATCGACCTCGGGCCTTTCTACATCTTCTTCGCCGCCTTCATCATCACTGGCTTCGGCAATGCCGTGAACCTGACCGACGGCCTCGACGGCCTCGCCACCATGCCCGTCGTGATCGCCGCCGTCGCGCTGCTCATCATCAGCTACCTCGTCGGCAACGTGAAGTTTGCCACCTATCTCGGCATCCCGCATGTGCCCGGCGCGGGCGACGTCACTATTCTCTGTTCCGCGATCATCGGCGGCGGGCTTGCCTTCCTCTGGTTCAACGCGCCGCCGGCTGCGGTCTTCATGGGCGACACCGGCAGCCTCGCGCTGGGCGGCGCGCTGGGCGCGATTGCTGTCGTCGCGCATCACGAGATCGTGCTGCTCATCATCGGCGGCCTGTTCGTGGTCGAGACGGTGTCGGTCATCCTTCAAGTCTTCTTCTACAAACGAACCGGCAAGCGCATCTTCAGGATGGCGCCGATCCACCACCATTTCGAACAGCTCGGCTGGTCCGAACCGACCGTGGTGATCCGCTTCTGGATCATCAGCTTCGTGCTCGCCCTCGCGGGCCTGTCCACGTTGAAATTGCGGTGATCACGAGCCCCGCCTTCAGCGGCAAACGCTATGCGGTGCTGGGGTTGGCGCGCTCGGGTGCGGCAACTGTTCGCGCTCTCGTCGCGAGTGGGGCGCATGTAGTCGGCTGGGACGACAATGAAGCAATGGCGCGTCCTCTTTTTGAGGAGCTAAAGTCGGACCGTGAAGAGCTAGGCGCCGAGCCAAGGTTCACGCTAAAAAATTGGTTACTTGCTCTGGACCTGACGGGTTTCGATGCAGTGGTGGTTTCGCCCGGAGTGCCGCTCAATCGGCATCCTGTTGCCGAAAAGGCTGCCAAATACGGCGTGCCCGTAATCGGCGACATCGAACTCTTCTCGCAGGCCCGCGCGTCGCTGCCGCCGCACAAGGTGATCGGCATCACCGGCACCAACGGCAAATCGACCACCACCGCGCTTATCCACCACATCATCAAGGCCGCCGGCGTGCCCACCACGCTCGGGGGCAATATCGGCCTGCCGATCCTGGGACAGGACCCGCTGACGCCAAATGACCAAGGCGCCGGCGTCTACGTGCTCGAATTGTCGAGCTACCAGATCGATCTCACTCACAGCCTCGATTGCGACGTGGGCGTGCTGCTCAACATCACCCCCGATCATCTCGATCGCTACGATGGTTTCGCGGGCTACGCGGCGTCCAAGGCCCGGCTGTTCGCGATGATGAGCGAGGGCCATATCGCGGTCATCGCCACCGAGGACGAAGAAACCCTCAAGATCGCCAATGTTTTCCGCCACACGCGCGAGACCGGCGAAAAGACGCTGATCGAGGTGTCGTCAAAGGCGATCGCCGATCAATCGCAATGGCCCGCGCTGCAAGGCCCGCACAATGCCCAGAATGCGGTGGTCGCGATCGCCGCCGCAGTCGCCCTCGGCATTTCGCCCGAGGCCGTGCAGGAGGGCCTGCGCACCTATCCCGGCCTGCCGCACCGCATGGAGCGCGTGGCCGAGCGCGACGGCGTCCTCTTCGTCAACGACAGCAAGGCGACCAACCCCAGCTCGTCGGCCTATGCGCTGGCCTCCTATCCTGCGATCCACTGGATTCTCGGCGGTCTGCCCAAGAGCGACCGGCTGGACGAATGCACGCCGATGTTCGGCCATGTCCGCGCGGCCTACACGATCGGCGAGGCCAGCCCGCTGTTCGCCCGCCTGCTCGCCGAAGCCGGCAAACCCGTTACCGAAAGCGTCACCCTCGATCGCGCGGTCAGCGCGGCGGCGGCAGCGGCGAAGCCCGGCGAGGTCGTGCTGCTCTCGCCCGCCTGCGCCTCCTTCGATCAGTTCAAGGACTATGAAGCGCGGGGCGATGCATTCCGCGCGGCGGTGGGGGAACTGGCATGAGCGGACAACTCGCATTTGCGGTATCGGATCCCATGACCCCACGCAGGAATCACAAGCCCAGCCCGCCGCGCCTTGGCCGCGCCGACCGTTCTCCGATCGGCACCTGGTTCTGGGAGATCGACCGCGTCCTGCTGGCGCTGGTGCTGGCGCTTATCTCGATCGGCCTGATCGCGGTGGCTGCCGCTTCTCCGGCCGCGGCCGTGCGCTATTCGCATGGCGCGAACCAGCTGGCCCCGCTCAACTTTTTCTACCGCCAGGCTGTCTGGATCGCGGTCGGCGTGCCGGTGATGATCTTCGTCTCGATGCTGCCCAAGGAAGTGGCGCGCCGCCTTGCGCTCAGCGGCGCCTCCTTCTTCTTCGTCATGCTGGTCGTAGTGCCGCTGATCGGCACGCCGGTAAATGGCGCCAACCGCTGGATCGGCGTGGGCGTGATGCAATTCCAGCCGTCCGAATTCCTCAAGCCCTTGTTTGTCGTGATGGTGGCGTGGCTGCTCTCGCTGCGTGCGAAGGACAGTTCGCTTCCCATCATGCCGCTGACCGGCGCGCTGTTCGCGGTGATCGCCTTCCTGTTGATGCGCCAGCCCGATTTCGGCCAGACCGTGATGTTCGCGGCGATATGGGTCGCGCTGCTGACACTGAGCGGCCTCTCGATGCGGATCATCATGGGGCTGGGCGCGCTGGCCGTGGGCGGGCTGGTCTCCGCCTATCTCTTCTATTCGGTCGCGCACGAACGCATCAACAACTTCATCTTTGCGGAAGGCGACACCTACCAGACCGACAAGGCCTATGCGACACTCACCAATGGCGGGCTGCTCGGCACTGGCCCCGGCGGCGGCACCATGAAATTCCATCTGCCCGAGCCGCACACCGACTATATCTTCTCGGTGATCGGCGAGGAATTCGGGCTGATCTCCTGCATCGCCATCGCCTGCATCTATCTGGCGATCGTCATCCGCGTGTTCGTCCGCCTGCTTCATCAGGAGGATGAGTTCCTGCTGCTCGCCTCGGCGGGCCTCGCCACCCAGTTCGGTCTGCAAGCGCTGATCAACATGGCGGTCAACGTCCAGCTCGCCCCGTCCAAGGGCATGACGCTTCCCTTCATCAGCTATGGCGGCTCGTCGATGCTCGCGCTCGCGATCGGGATGGGACTGCTGCTGGCGTTTACCCGCTCCAACCCGTATCTCACGCGTTCCCCCTATGTGGTGAAGTGGAGCGGTCGATGATCAAGCGGCACTTCGTCCTCGCGGCCGGAGGCACCGGCGGGCACATGATCCCGGCGCATGCGCTGGGCGCTGAGCTGTTGAAACGCGGCCATCATGTCGCGCTGGTGACCGATGAGCGCGGCGCGCGCTTCCCCGGCCTGTTCGATGGCGTGCAGACCCATGTCCTCCCCGCGGGGCGGCTCGATGGCGGCGTCACCCGCTGGATCAGCGCGGGCCGCGAGATCATGCAGGGCCGCGAACGTGCCAGGCGGCTCTACGAAAGCTTCATGCCGACGGCGGTGGTCGGCTTCGGCGGCTATCCCGCGCTGCCCTCTTTGTTGGCCGCGCTGTCGATGAAGATTCCGACCGTGATCCACGAGCAGAACGCCGTGCTCGGCCGCACCAATCGCTTCCTCGCCGGCCGCGTCGACGTGATCGCGACAGCCTATTCGGACATCGAACGTCTGAAGCCGCGCTATGCGGACAAGGTCGCGCTGGTCGGCAACCCGGTCCGCGACGAGATCCGCGTGCTGCGCGACATGCCCTATCCGACGTTGCTGCCCGACGGGATCTTTCGCATCCTCGTCACCGGCGGCAGTCAGGGCGCGTCGGTTCTCTCCGAAGTCGTGCCGGAGGGGCTGGGCCTGCTCCCGCTCACCTTCCGCCGCCGGATGCAGGTGACGCAGCAGTGCCGCCCGGAGGATATCGAGAAAGTGCGCCAGCGCTATGTCGCGCTCGGTATTCCGGCGGACCTGTCGACCTACATCACTGATATGCCTGCGCGCCTCGGCTGGGCGCATCTCGTGATTGCCCGTTCCGGCGCTTCGACCATTGCTGAGCTGACGACGGTCGGCCGCCCCGCGATCCTCGTGCCATATCCGTCCGCGACCGACGATCACCAGACCGCCAATGCCCGTGAAATGGTGCAGGCCGGCGGCGCACGCTCGATCCCGCAAGCCTATTTCACGCCGATCGAGCTGGCGAAGCAGATGCAGAAGCTCGCGCTCGACGCCCCCGCGCTCACCAACGCCGCCCGTTTCGCCCGCAGCGTCGGCCGCCCCGAAGCCGCCGAACGCCTTGCCGATCTGGTCGAATCGCTCGGCCAGACCCCGGTCATGGACGCGATCGGCGATACCGAGCCGCAGATGGGCAACCTCAGGGGAGCCTACGCGTGATGCGAGGAACCACCCAATATTCCCCCTCCCTTTCAAGGGAGGGGCGTAGGGGTGGGTGCGCGCGTCTGCGCGCCATAAAGACATTAAGCCCTTCAGGGGCATCGAACCCCTTCAGTGCTACCCCACCCTTACATCCCTCCCCTGAAGGGGAGGGAGAAATCTCTTTCGGAAGGTTCTGAGTTGAAAGGCGTTGCGCTCGATATCGGGACGATTCACTTCATCGGCATTGGCGGGATCGGCATGTCCGGCATTGCCGAGGTGATGCACAATCTTGGCTACAAGGTGCAGGGTACTGACGTCGCGGAAGGCTATGTGATCGACGGCCTGCGCAAGCGCGGCATCAAGGTGATGATCGGCCACGCCGCCGAAAATCTCGGCGACGCCGCCGTGGTCGTCACCTCCACCGCCATCAAGCGCGGCAACCCCGAGGTTGAACTGGCGCTCGAAAAGCGCATCCCCGTCGTCCGCCGCGCCGAGATGCTGGCCGAATTGATGCGCCTCAAGAACACCGTCGCCGTCGCCGGCACCCACGGCAAGACGACGACCACCTCGATGGTCGCGGCTCTCCTCGACGCCGGCGGCGTCGACCCGACCGTCATCAACGGCGGCATCATCAACAGCTACGGCTCGAATGCCCGCCTCGGCGCGTCCGACTGGATGGTGGTCGAGGCCGACGAGAGCGACGGCAGCTTCCTGCGTCTAGACGGCACCTACGCGATCGTCACCAACATCGATCCCGAGCATCTCGATCATTATGGCAGCTTCGATAAGATCAAGGACGCCTTCGTCGAATTCGTCGAGAACGTCCCCTTTTACGGCGCGGCCTTGCTCTGCATCGATCACCCCGAAGTTCAGGCGATCATCCCGCGCGTCCGCGACCGCCGTATCGTCACCTACGGCTTTTCGGCGCAGGCCGATCTGCGCGGCGACAATGTGACGCCGATCCCCGGCGGCAACCGCTTCGACGTCACCATCCGTGATCGTGAGGGCAATAGCCGCACGCTCGCCAACATCACCCTGCCGATGCCCGGCCGCCACAATGTCTCGAACGCAATCGCCGCGATCGGCGTCGCGCTTGAGCTTGGTGTGCCCGATGATGTGATCTGCGCCGGCTTCGACAAATTCGGCGGGGTCAAACGCCGTTTCACCAAGGTTGGCGAAGTTGATGGCGCGACGATCATCGACGATTACGGCCACCACCCGGTCGAGATCCGCGCCGTTCTTGCCGCCGCGCGCGAAGGCGTGGCGGGCCGCGTGATCGCAGTCGTCCAGCCGCACCGCTTCACCCGCCTGCACGATTTGATGGGCGAGTTCCAGACGGCCTTCAACGATGCCGACATCGTCTATGTCGCGCCGGTCTATGCCGCCGGCGAAGCCCCGATCGAAGGCGTGGATGCCGCCGCGCTGGTCAAGGGCCTGAAACAGCGCGGCCACCGTGCGGCGCAGGAAATAGCCGGGTCTGACGCGCTGGCCGACACACTCGCTGGTGTGCTCCAGCCCGGCGACATGGTAATCTGTCTGGGAGCGGGGGATATCACCAAATGGGCCGCCGGATTGGCCGGCGCGCTCGAACAAAGGAAGGTGACGTCATGAACGATGCATTTTCAGGTTGGAAGGTTCTGCAGGACAGCATGATGTCCATGCAGAAGGCGCAGCTTGAGGCAGCAACCAGGCTGCTCCCGCGAACGGAACAGTTCGATGGGGCGATCAAGGCCGCGCAACAGATCGCCGACGCCAATGCCAAGGCGTGGGAGATGTGGTTCAACATGTGGGGCGTTAATAAATGAACCTGGCCGCCGGCCGCGCGATCGCCTCAGTCCTGCCGCCTGTGCGCGGCAGGCTGACGGCGGACGCGCCGCTGGCGCCGCTTGTCTGGTTCAAGAGCGGGGGAACGGCCGAATGGCTGTTCGAGCCCGCCGATATCGATGATCTCTGCGATTTCCTGAGCGCGCTTGATCCGGAAATTCCGGTGATGGGGCTCGGGCTGGGTTCCAATCTGATCGTCCGCGACGGCGGCGTGCCGGGGGTGGTCGTCCGCCTCGGCAAGCCTTTCGCGACGGTTGAACGTCTCGACGCAACGACGCTCCGCTGCGGCGGCGGCGCGAGCGGCATCCTTGTTTCCTCCGCAGCCCGCGATGCCGGGATTGCGGGGATCGAATTCCTACGGTCCATCCCCGGCACGGTCGGCGGGTTTGTCCGCATGAACGGCGGCGCCTATGGGCGCGAGGTGAAGGACGTGCTGGTCGAAGCCGAGGTCGTTCTACGCTCTGGCGAACGGATGACGTTTGATCTCGCGGACCTGGGTTACACCTACCGTCACAGTGAACTGCCCGATGGCGCGGTCGTGGTCTCCGCCACCTTCCGGGGCCATCCAGGTGAGCCGTCCGCCATCCAGGCCGAGATGGATCGCATCGCCTCCGAACGCGAAGCCTCGCAGCCGCTCCGTTCCAAGACCGGCGGCTCCACTTTCAAGAATCCGACTGGCCATAAGGCGTGGCAACTGGTCGATCAGGCAGGCTGCCGCGGCCTGAAGATCGGTGATGCACAGGTTTCTGAGAAACATACCAATTTCCTGTTGAATTTGGGCGGCGCTTCGTCAGCACAGATCGAAGCGCTGGGCGAGGAAGTCCGCCGCCGCGTGAAGGAAAAATCGGGCGTTACACTGGAATGGGAAATTCAACGCGTGGGTGAAAATCTCCCTCTCCCCTTCAGGGGAGAGGGTCGGGGAGAGGGGGAGTCGTGAATGACGCACCTTCTCGCACGGCCCCTCTCCCAACCCTCTCCCCTGAAGGGGGGAGGGCTAAGCTGCACATCGTCGTTCTGATGGGCGGCTGGTCTTCGGAGCGTGAGGTCTCGCTCGTCTCCGGAGCAGGCGTTGCCGACGCGCTCGAAAGTCTCGGCCACCGCGTGACGCGGATCGATATGGGGCGCGATGTTGCGCTCAGAATTACAGAAGCCAACCCGGATGTCGTGTTCAACGCACTGCACGGCACCCCGGGAGAAGATGGCTCGGTACAAGGGATGCTGGATCTGATGGGTATCAAATATACGCACTCGGGCTTGGCCACTTCGGTGATCGCCATCGACAAGCAACTGACCAAGAATGAACTTGTCCCGCACGGCATCCCGATGCCGGAGGGCGTGATCGTGGATTGCGAGAGCCTCTACGCAGGCGATCCGATCGCACGGCCGTTCGTGCTCAAGCCGGTCAATGAAGGCTCATCCGTGGGCGTCGCGATCGTCACTGATGAAGGCAATTACGGCAAGCCCATCGGCCGCGAGTCCGAAGGGCCGTGGCGTCATTTCGACAGCCTGCTTGCCGAACCCTTCATTCCGGGCCGCGAACTGACCGTCGCTGTGCTTGGCGATCAGGCGCTGGCCGTCACCGAGTTGAAGCCCAAGAGCGGCTTCTACGATTACGACGCCAAATATACCGATGGCCTGACGGAGCATGTCTGCCCCGCCGAAATCCCCGCGGACATCGCCGAGGAATGCAAGGCGATCGCGCTCAAGGCCCACCGCCTGCTCAACTGCAAGGGCACCTCGCGTTCCGATTTCCGCTGGGACGAGAAGAAAGGCCTCGCCGGGCTTTATCTGCTGGAAGTGAACACCCAGCCGGGCATGACCCCGCTCAGCCTCGTCCCCGAACAGGGCCGCCACATCGGCCTCAGCTATGCCGAACTGGTCCAGCGCATCGTCGACGAAGCCCTCCAGCAGGAGGCCGCATGAGCATTTTCCTACAGCCCGAACTTCATGCTATACGAGATTCCAGAAAATCTAATGGAATCAAAATGATGCCTTGTGCGTGGGATATGAAGATACGCGACCTTTGTGAAGTTATCGCCGGGTGAGCGGATCCGCCCGCATCCGGCGCGGTGGCGCGGTGCGAGCGCGCAAGCGCGTGCCCGAGCCGCGCCCTCGCAAGCGCGTCCCAAGCAAGCCCTCGACGGCGGCGCAGGCGCTCGCGACCTTGCCGGTCGGGCAGGAGGCGCTGAAGCGCGCGGGCAACTATATGCTGGGCGGCATCCTCGCGGCTGGCGTCGTCGCGGGCGTGATCGCGATGCAGCTTCCGCAGATGATCGGCACCGAGATTGGCGAGGCGATCGGCCGCATGGGCTTCGAGGTACGTAACGTCGAGGTGCAGGGCCGCGCTCAGATGGATCGCAAGGCGGTGATCGACATCGCCATGGACCAGTCGTCGCGCGCCATGCCGCTCGTCGATCTCGAAGCGACCCGCCAGCGCCTCCGGCAACTCGGCTGGGTCAGCGATGCGCGCGTCTCGCGCCGTCTGCCCGATACGCTGGTGGTGGATATCATCGAACGCCGCCCGACCGCGATCTGGCAATATCGTCAGAAGCTTGCGCTGATCGACCAGAATGGCGTGGTGATCGCGCCGGTCGATGTGCGCTCGATGCCCGATCTGCCGCTGGTGATCGGGCCGGGCGCCAATCAACAGGCGACCGCGCTCGCCACGCTGATCGAAAAGGCCCCGTCGCTCAAGCCGATGATGGCGGGGGCAAGCTGGGTCGGCGGACGGCGCTGGGATCTGCGCTTCCAGTCGGGCGAGACGCTTGCCTTGCCCGAGGGCGATCAGGCGGCGGCCGATGCGCTTGCCGATTTCGCCAAGCGCGACGCGACTTACCGGCTGCTCGGGCAGGGGTTCGTCCGCTTCGACATGCGCGTGCCGGGCCGGATCGTGGTGCGCGTATCGAAGGAACCGGGCCGTAGCATTACGGATGACGCCGCGACGCCGCCCGGCGTTAAGACGACCTAGTTTGGGGGAGCTATGGCACAACATCGCAACGACGAGCTGATTACCGCCCTCGACATCGGATCGTCCAAGGTCTGCGCGCTGATCGGCCGTCTAGGCGACAACGAGATCGAAGTGCTCGGCACCGGCCAGCGCGAAAGCCGGGGCGTCCGGCGCGGCTATGTCTCCGACATGGAAGCGACCGAGAGCGCCATCCGCGAGGCCGTTGAGCAGGCTGAGCGCATGGCTGGGGTCAATATCGAGAAAGTTTGGGTCAGCTTCTCGGCGGGCGGGTTGGTCAGCGACATCGCTTCGGTCGAAGTCGACATTGGCGGCTACCGGATCGAGCAGGACGATATCGACCAGTTGCTCGGCGCGGGCCGCAACTCGATCGATCCCGATGGCCGCATGGTCCTTCACGCCCAGCCGACGCTCTATACGCTAGATGGGCTGACGGGCGTGAAATCGCCGCTTGGTCTCCACGCCGATCGCCTCGGCGTCGACATCCATGTCGTCGCCGCCGAACCTTCGCCGGTTCGTAATCTCGACCTGTGTGTCCGCAGCGCGCATCTCGCGGTGAAATCGATCGTCGCCGCGCCGATCGCGACCGGCATGGCCTGCCTGTCCGAAGAGGAGCGCGAGCTTGGCGTTGCGCTTGTCGAGCTGGGCGCAGGCGTCACCAATGTTTCGCTGTTCGCGGGCGGCGTTCTTGTGGGCCTCGCCTCGATTCCGACCGGCAGCAATGACATCACTGACGACATCTCCTCCGCGTTCGGCACGCGCAGGACGCAGGCCGAGCGGATGAAATGCTTCCATGGTTCGGCGACCAGCAGCCCGCGCGACAATCACGACATGATCGACGTCGCTCCGATCGGTGAGGATGAGGGGTCGGACGTGCAGCGGATCACGCGCGCACAGCTCATCACCGTCATCCGTCAGCGGCTCGACCATTGGTTCGGCGAGATCGCCAAGGCGCTTGAGTCGCTTGGTTTCTCCGGCCCGGTCGGCCGTCAGGTGGTGCTCACCGGCGGCGGGGCCGAACTCAAGGGCATCGCCGATTATGCTCAAGGTGTCTTGGGTCGCTCGGTCCGGATCGGCCGCCCGCGCGGGCTGGCGGGCCTGCCCGACGCGCACAGCGGCCCGGCCTTCGCGACGCTTGCCGGCCTGGTCCAGTTCGCTGCCTCGGACCCCATCGACCTGCGCCGTCTCTCGCCCGCCGGGCCGCAGACCGTCATCCGCCCGACCCCCGGCAATCTCGTCCAGCGCCTGATCGCCGCATTCCGAAGCAGCTACTGATCCGTTCCAGTTGCGCGGTAGGATTAACGCGGCTACTTGGGCGCTATGTCTGTGCTGATGAAGATCTTCACCTGGTGGGACGGCGCTACGATCGGCACGCTGCTCTGGAGCCGCCGCAACGGCGGCAAGGTCGGCCATGACGCCCTCGGCAACGTCTATTACGAAGCGAAGAAAGCCGATTCGACCGGCCGCAAGCGCCGCTGGGTGATCTATAATGGCGCCAATGACGCCAGCCGCGTCGCCCCCGAATGGCATGGCTGGCTCCACAACACGATCGATGCCGCTCCGGAGGATGCGCTGCCGCCGCCGCGCATCTGGGAAAAGCCCGCAATGCCCAATCTCACCGGAACGCGTGATGCCTATCGTCCGTTGGGTGCGCTCGAGGCCGGGGGCCATCGTGCCGCTGCGACCGGCGATTATGAGGCGTGGAAACCAAGCTGAGCATGAAATCATCCGTTCGCGAACATATCGGTGAGGCGCTGACCGGCCTCCTGGTCATCGTCCTGGCGGTCGCCTTTGCCTGGTTTGCCTGGCTCCAGACCGGCGGCGGCACGGCTGCGGGCGCGATCCAGATCACGGCGCTGTTTCCGAACACGACCGGTATCGAGGTGGGGACGGACGTCCGCATCGCCGGTCTCAAGGTGGGCGCGGTGACCAAGCAGGAGCTTGACCCCCAGACCTTCCAGGTCAAGGCGACGCTCGCGATCGATCCCAAGATCAAGGTGCCTGTCGATAGCAGCGCGGCGGTCACCTCCGAGGGCTTCCTTGGCGGCAGCTATGTCGCGCTCATCCCTGGCGGTGACGTGACGCCGCTCAAATCGGGCGACACCATCACTGATACGCAAGGCGCGGTCGACATGATGGGGCTAGTCGGCCAGTTCATCAACAAGCCCGGCGACTCAGGCGAAGCGGCGTCCGGCAACAGCGCCACGCCATGAAACGCCGCGTCGCGGCTGCGATTGTCGTCGCGGCGGGCGCGATCGGGCTTGGCGGGGCGATCGCCTTCCAGAACGAAAACGCTCCGAGCCCCGTTCCGGAAACCGAGGCTGCGGCACCCGAAGCCGATAACGCCACCGCGTCTGCTCAAGGCGAAGCGCCGGCGAAGAGGCCGAGCGCCCCGCCGACTGTTCGCAAGGCCACGCCGATGAAGGAGCGCATCGCGGTGCTCGGCCTGCTCAACAAGCGCAACGGGCTGTGGCGCGATCTCAAGATGCATCCGGGGCAGGCGGTGCGGGTCGGCGACGTGGTGGTCCGCCTCCGCGCCTGCGAAACCGCCGCGCCGTGGGAGGATCAGAAGCTCACTGGCGCGTTCGTCCAGACCGATGTGCGCGGCAGCGACGGCAAATGGCGGCGGGTCTTTTCAGGCTGGCTCTACAAGGAATCGCCATCGCTCAACGTGGTCGAGCATCCGATTTACGACGTCTGGCCCAAGAGCTGCACGATGGTATGGCCCGACACCGGCCCCGACACCGTGTCGGCATCAACGCCGCCCGCCAGCCGATCGAGCGCGCCGAAGTCGGGTGAGAACGAGTCCGCCCCGGCCGAAACGCCCAGCGCCGCATCCAGCAACGCGACGTAACGGTCCCGGTCGATCTCGATCGCGCCCAATGAGGCGAGGTGAGCGGTGATGACCTGGCAGTCGAGCAGCTTGACGGCGCCGACCTGGAGCCGGCAGACGAGATGGGCCAGCGCCACCTTCGATGCGTCGCTGACCCGGCTGAACATGCTCTCGCCGAAGAAGGCTCCGGCCAGCTTCACCCCGTAAAGCCCGCCGACCAGTTCGCCGTCCAGCCAGCATTCGATCGAATGGGCATGCCCGCGCGCATGCAGCGCGGCGTAGGCGCGCTCGATCTCGGGATTGATCCAGGTGTCGGGGCGCTGCTCGGTTGGTTCGGCGCACAGGCGGACGATGGCGCTGAAATCCCGATCGGCGGTGACGGTGAAGCGTTCCGATTTCAGTGTTTTCGCCAGCGAGCGCGAGAGGTGAAAACTGTCCAGCGGGAGGACACCACGCTTCTTGGGTTCGACCCAAAAGATCTCCCGCGCGCGGCGGCTGTCCGCCATCGGGAACACGCCTACCGTGTAGGCCCTCAGCAACAGATCGGGGTCGAGCGTCGCCATGCGCGGATACTACATCAGATTTGCGGCGGGAACGATCCCCGATTGATCATTGTTCCGCTTTCTCCGCCAGTTCGAGCCAGCGCAGTTCGGCCTCGTCCTTTTTCGCGCGTTTCTGATCGATCGCCACGGTCAGCGCACTGAAGCGGGCGGGGTCGCGGGTATAGAGATCGGGGTCGGCCAGCGCGGCCTCGTCACGGGTGATCTCCTTCTCCAGCCGCTCGATTTCCGCGGGGAGAAGGTCGAGGTCGCGCTGATCCTTGTAGGTAAGTTTGGTCCGGCTCGGGATTGCCGGGGCCACGCTGACGGCCGCCTTGGGCGCGCTGCGTTTCGTTTCGGACGGTGCATTCCTGCGCTTCGCCCAATCCTCATAACCGCCAGCGACGATATCGACCTTGCCCGATCCGTCGAGGCCGAGCGTCACCGTGACGGTGCGGTCGAGGAAGTCGCGGTCGTGGCTGACGATCAGGACAGTGCCGTCATAGTCGGCGATCACTTCCTGCAGCAGATCGAGCGTTTCGAGATCGAGATCGTTGGTCGGCTCGTCGAGCACCAGGAGGTTGGATTTGCGGGCGAACTCACGGGCCAACAGGAGCCGTGACCGCTCGCCGCCCGACAGCGTGCCGATGCGGGCGTCGGCCAGCCCCGGCTCGAATAGGAATTCCTTGAGATAGCCCTGGATGTGCTTCTTCTCGTCGCGCACCTCGATCCAGTCGCCGCCGTCCGCCAGCACGTCGCGCACGCGCTTCTCGGGCGTCATCAGCGCGCGCTGCTGATCGATCACGACGCCGTTGAGCGTCTTGGCCAGCTTGATCCTGCCTTCGTCGGGCAAAAGCTCGCCGGTCAGGAGGCGGAGCAGGGTGGTCTTGCCAGCACCATTCGCGCCGACGATGCCGATGCGGTCGCCGCGCTGGATGCGCAGCGTGAAGTCGCGGATGATGGTGCGGTCGCCGAAGCGTTTGACGACGTTCTCGGCGTCGATCACGGTCTTGGTGCGGACATCGTCGCTTGCGATCGCGAGTTTGGCCGCGCCCGCCGGCCCGATCATCGCGGCGCGGGTCGCGCGCATCTCGTTGAGCTTCGCCAGCCGCCCCTGATTGCGCCGCCGCCGCGCGGTGACGCCGCGCTGGAGCCAGTGCAGCTCGAGCTTGAGCTTGGCGTCGAGCCGCTCGGCGTTGCGGGCTTCCTCGTCATAGACCTTCTCGGTCCACGCCTCGAAGCCGCCGAAGCCGATTTCGGCGCGGCGGAGGCTCCCGCGATCGAGCCAGAGGGTCGAGCGGGTCAGCCGGGTCAGGAACGTCCGGTCGTGGCTGATGACGATGAAGGCGCCAGTATAGCGATTGAGCCAGCTCTCCAGCCATTCGATCGCGGCGAGATCGAGATGGTTGGTCGGCTCGTCGAGCAGCAGCACGTCGGGCTCCATCGCCAGCGCGCGGGCAATCGCGGCGCGGCGGCGCTCGCCGCCGCTCGCGGTCGCGGCGTCACGGGACAGGTCGATGCCGATCTGGTCGGCGATAGCCTCGACTTCATGCGCGGGCGGGGCATCCGGCCCGGCCATCGCGAAATCACGGAGCGTGGCGTGGCCGCGCAGGTCGGGATCCTGCTCCAGCAGCACGACGCGGGTGCCGGGGACGATGGTGCGTCGGCCCTCATCGGCCTCGATCTTGCCGCCGAGCAGCTTGAGCAAGGTCGTCTTGCCAGCGCCGTTGCGGCCGATCAGCGCGAGCCGATCGCGCTCGCCCACGAACAGATCGAGATTGCGGAAGAGCCAGCCCGATCCCTGGATCAGGCCAAGCCCCTCATAGGAGAGGATCGGTGCAGCCATGGCGGGGGCATGTAGGGGGTGCGGGGCGGGGAGGGAAGGCGTTCTTATGTGACGCCGGCTGCGACCTGCTGGTTGAGGGAGCGGTTCAAAGTTCACACTAAGGCCTCACCAATGCGCGTGCCCGAGCGGGGCGTTCCTAAAGTCACAAAAGTCGCGGTGTATCGCACACGCGAGCGCCCGCGCGCGTACACGCGAGGGAAATCCTCCCTGAGCTTGCTCGGGGAGGGGGACCGCATGCAGTGCGGTGGGGGGTATTCGGGACAGCGCGGAGTTTGCCCCTCCACCATGCTACGCATGGTCCCCCTCCCCAAGCTTCGCTTAGGGAGGATTGGGGATGTGGCGCTTGGTGCTGTTCCATTTGACAGGGTGGAGCAAATGAAATCCTACATTGAAAGGCTTTTTGGTGGTAGGAACTCTGCTTAAGCTGCGTTTGCAATGAAAACATGGATCGCGCGGTGGCCGCGCGGAAGGAAGACCTGTGACAGTTTCTACAAGCCGTCTGTTATGTGGTTTTGAATATTACTTGAATTGGCTAACCATCAAGTAATCGTCTGGAGATGGCAGTCCTGATTTTAATTTCATGGCCTAAATAGTTGAGATGACCGAAGTCGGCACTATCGGGATACATCATCAGGCTGGTCAGGTGCTGCTCAAGGCCGGGCTCATCAAACGCCAAATCCGCAAGAGCGCTAGACGCTCTCATCATGCGAGCAGTCTTAGGCTTCATATCCCTCCGGAACTCGTGCACGCGCTCAATCGCAGCTTGCACGCCTGCCACCTGCTCGCGGCACGTTATTTCGTAGCGTTCTCTGAGCGCTGTCTCGTTAGCTACCTGAAACGGAACACAGGCGCTATCGACATCGTCAAGCAACTCTAGCAACAGCTGGCGTTCCTCACGACGCTCCGTGTCTCTTTGCCATTGAAAAATGAAGATGCTGCCCGCAACAGTTACCGTTGCACCTATCACTGCTCCTGCAAAGCTGAGCAGTTCAGTATCGCTAGCGCCTGACCATGAACGAACGACAATGAACGCCGCTACCACGAACAGACCAGTGCTTCCGCCAACTATCGCTTCCTGTATCGCCGCTCGCTTATTCATTCACGACACATGCAACAGACGCGAATGACGTGCGACCTAAATTTGATAGCTGTACCACCCGGCTGGGGAGGGCAAATCAGGATTGCGCCATTGCGGCAACGACGACCCCGGCTGTTCCTATTTCGTCGGACGCAATAGTATGTCCTGCTGCAAGCAACGCCGCCGCCGCCAAGTTGACGGACGGCTCGTTGGGGATCGCGCTAAGTAGGTTGGGCCACCGAAATTGGAAGGCCGTGACGGCTAGTTCGGCATCCCCGTTGTGGGTCTCAGCTTTTAGGTCTCCCGACACAAACGCTTCCCATACAAGCAATTCCGCATCTCTGGACAGCAGGCGCGAAGGCAGGGTGGTGCTGCGGATCGAGTCCACGATGTTATTGAGTGACTCAAACACCCAAGCCATATTGGCCACGCCGGCACCCATCGCGCCGCAACCGGCTCCAGCGGACCATGGACGTCTCATGCTCGCTTCAATCCCGCCTCGGTTACTGGTCATCCGCCCGAATGGTCTCGAGCGTGGCACCCAAAGCGGGGCTTCAAATCCTAATGCGACGGGAATGCCATCCGTAAGATGTCTGGCAAGCTCTTGCACCAGCAAAGTGGCTTCCCCGCAACCCGTAAGGCCGGTGGAGGTTGCCCAACCCATCTTCGCGGGACTGCCTACATCGATCGCAGCAACAAGCATGTCCTGCTCTCGCTGATTGTCAGCTAGCTCGCAAGCATCGTGTTGCGCAGAACGAAAATGACCCACTTCGGCCCTTCGCTCTGTCTCGGAGCGAAGGGGTATAGTGCCTTCGCAATCCGACTCTGTCGTTAGTTTTCAGGTCAGGCGTAGTCGGCAGCGCAGCTTAAAAATCCACCTTATCGTAATGCTCCGGCGGGACGACAATCTCCATCCGCTCGGCCAGCATCGGGCGGAAGCTGGGGCGGGACTTCAGGCCGGAGTACCAGGTCTTGGTCTGTTCGTGGCCGCGCCAGTCGATGCCGCCGAGATAGTCCGCCACTGAAATATGCGCCGCCGCCGCGAGATCGGCGAGGCTGAGGACGGGGCCGGCGAGCCAGCGGCGGTGATCGAGTAGATAATCGATATAATCCAGATGCGCGTTGGCGACCTTCATCGCCTCGCGCAGCACCTTGGCGTCGGGCGACGCGCGGTGGACGAGGCGTTTCAGCATCCGCTCGTGCATCAGCGGGCCGACGACCTCGCCATAGACCTTGGTGTCGAACCAGGCGACCAGCCGACGGACCTCGGCGCGGTGGGGGGCGGTGCCGGGGATCATCGGCGATTTTTCAATCGTTTCCTCGAAATATTCGCAGATCGCGGCTGAATCGATCAGGGTGACGCCGCTTTCCTTTTCGACCAGGACGGGGGTCTGGCCGGCGGGGTTCATGTCGGTGAACTCGTCCCGCTGGGTCCAGGGGGATTCGCGGACCAGTTCATAGCCCACGCCCTTTTCGCCCAGCAGGAGCCGGACCTTGCGCGAGAAAGGACAGAGCGGGAATTGATAAAGCTGCCACATGGCGGCGACATTAGCGTGGCGGCTGTCGAGCGCTAGGGTGTTTCCGATTGAAATTGCGGCGTGGAACGAGGGAGTGACCTAGCCCCTCCCCTTCAGGGGAGGGGTGGGGGTGGGGCGGTCGTGCTTGATACGACTGCCTCGCCCAGATCGGAGGCCCCACCCCCAACCCCTCCCCTGAAGGAGAGGGGCTTAGGCGGTTCAGTCTTATTCCGCCGCGACGGATATCCCAGCCGCGCTTTAACGTGATGTGCTCCTGCAAAGGCAGGAGCCCCCTGCTCCAACGCTCCTGCCTTCGCAGGAGCACGGTGTCATCTCGACATGAACCCTATTCCGCCGCGACGACCTCCGCCGCATTGTCGTTGAGCGGGCGTTCGAGGCGGGTCAGCATTTCCTTCGGGCAGACCTGCCAGAAGCGGTCGCGCCAGAGGTGCCAGTCGTCTAGCACCGTGTTGGCCCAGCTGCTCGCCGTCGCAACAGCATGTTCGGCGATCAGCGCCTTGAGGCGGGCCTCCCAGTAGGAGGAGCCGATCCGTTGCCAGACGATGCTCTCGGAATTGGCGTGCTTGGGGAAGGTCTCATCCTCGTCGAGGACGAAGGCCATGCCGCCGGTCATGCCCGCGCCGAAATTCTCGCCGACCTTGCCGAGGATCACGGCGATGCCGCCGGTCATATATTCGCAGCCATTGGCGCCGCAGCCTTCGACGACCACGGTCGCGCCGGAATTGCGGACGGCGAAGCGCTCGCCGGCCTGGCCCGCCGCGAACAGCTTGCCCGAGGTGGCGCCGTAGAGGACGGTGTTGCCAATGATGGTGTTGTGCCGGGTCTCCAGCGGCGAGGAGACGGTCGGGCGGACGATGATGGTCGCGCCTGACAGGCCCTTGCCGACATAATCGTTGGCGTCGCCGAAGACCTCGATGCGCAGGCCCTTTACCGCGAAGGCGCCCAGCGACTGGCCGGCGCTGCCGCGCAGGCGGACCTGGACATGGCCGTCGGCGAGCGCTGACATGCCATATTTGCGGGTGATCTCCGCCGAGAAGCGGGTGCCGACGGCGCGGTGGGTGTTGCGGACGGTATAAGTGAGCTGCATCTTCTCGCGGCGTTCGAACACGGCCTTGGCGTCGCGGATCATCTGCGCGTCGAGGCTGTCGGGGACTTCGTTGCGGAAGCCTTCGATGTTGAAGCGGCGCTGATCGTCGGGCGCATCGACCTTGGCGAGGATCGGGTTGAGATCGAGATCGTCGAGATGGTCAGCGCCGCGATTGACCTGGCGGAGCAGCTCGGTGCGGCCGATCACATCGTTGAGGCTGCGCGCACCGAGGCGGGCGAGGATTTCGCGCACCTCCTCGGCGATGAAGCTCATCAGGTTGATGACCTTTTCGGGCGTGCCGACGAATTTCTTCCGCAGGGATTCATCCTGCGTGCAGACGCCGACCGGGCAGGTGTTGCTGTGGCACTGGCGGACCATGATGCAGCCCATCGCGACGAGGCTGAGGGTGCCGATGCCGAATTCCTCCGCGCCGAGGATCGCGGCGATGACGATGTCGCGGCCGGTCTTGAGGCCGCCGTCGGTGCGCAGCTTCACGCGGTGGCGGAGACCATTGAGAGTGAGCACCTGATTGGCTTCGGTCAGGCCCATTTCCCACGGGGAGCCGGCGAACTTGATCGAGGTCTGCGGCGATGCGCCGGTGCCGCCGACATTGCCGGCGACGAGGATGACATCGGCATGCGCCTTGGCGACGCCCGCCGCGACCGTGCCGATGCCCGCCGAGCTGACAAGCTTCACGCAGACGCGGGCCTGCGGATTGATCTGCTTGAGATCGTAGATGAGCTGGGCGAGATCCTCGATCGAATAGATGTCGTGGTGCGGCGGTGGCGAGATCAGCATCACGCCGGGCGTGGAGTGGCGCAGCTTCGCGATCATGTCAGTGACCTTGAAGCCGGGCAGCTGGCCGCCCTCGCCGGGCTTGGCGCCCTGCGCGACCTTGATTTCGATCTCTTCGGCCGAACCGAGATATTCAGCGGTGACGCCGAAGCGGCCCGAGGCGATCTGCTTGATGACCGAATTGGCGTTGTCGCCATTGGGATAGGGCTTGAAGCGCTTTGAGTCCTCGCCGCCTTCGCCCGAAACGGCTTTGGCGCCGATGCGGTTCATGGCGATGGCGAGGGTCTCGTGCGCTTCGGGGGAGAGCGCGCCCAAGGACATGCCGGGGGTCACGAAGCGCTTGCGGATCTCGGTGATCGCCTCGACGCTTTCGATCGACAGCGGCTCGGGCGCCCAGTTGAATTCGAGCAGGTCGCGCAGATAGACGGCCGGCAGATCGCGCACCCCGCGCGAGAATTGCAGGTAGGTCGAGTAACTGTCGGTCGCGACCGAAGTTTGCAGCAAGTGCATGAGCTGAGCCGAATAAGCATGGGTCTCGCCGCCGCCGCGATGCCGGTAGAAGCCGCCGATGGGGAGGGTGACGACCGCTTCGTCCCACGCCTGTTCGTGCCGGAGCTTGGCCGAGAGCTGGAGCGACGCATAGCCTTCGCCCGAGATCTTGGTCGGCATGCCGGGGAAGAGATCGGCGACCAGCGCGCGCGAGAGGCCGACGGCCTCGAAATTATAGCCGCCGCGATAGCTGGTGATGACTGCGATGCCCATCTTGGACATGATCTTGAGCAGCCCCTCGTCGATCGCCTTGCGCTGGCGGGCGAGGCACTGGTCGAGCGTCAGATCGCCAAACAGGCCGCGCGCGTGGCGATCGGCGATGGCGGCCTCGGCGAGATAGGCGTTCACGGTGGTCGCGCCGACGCCGATCAGCACGGCGTAATAATGGGTGTCGAGGCATTCGGACGAACGGACGTTGACCGAGGCGTAGCTGCGCAGGCCCTTGCGGACGAGGTGGGTGTGGACGGCGGCCGCCGCCAGCACCATCGCGACCGCGATCCGATCCGATCCGACATTCTCGTCAGTCAGGAACAGTTCGGTCTTGCCGGCGCGCACCGCGCTTTCTGCCTCAGCGCGGATGCGGGCGATTGCCTGGCGCAGCGCGTCGGGCTCGTCGCTGGCAGTATAGGTGCAGTCGATCTCGGCGGATTGTGCGCCGAAATGATGTTTCAGCGTATTCCACGCCTTTGACGACAGCACGGGTGATTCCAGCACCAGCACTTCGGTCTGCTGCGCGCCTGTCTCAAGGATGTTGGCGAGGTTCGCAAAGCGCGTCTTGAGGCTCATCACGCGGGTCTCGCGCAAGCTGTCGATCGGCGGGTTGGTGACCTGGCTGAAGCTCTGCCGGAAGAAATGGCTGATCAGGCGCGGCTTGGGCGAGATGACGGCGAGCGGCGTGTCGTCGCCCATCGATCCGACGGCTTCCTTGGCGTCCTCGACCTGCGGCGCGAGGATCAGTTCGATATCCTCGAGAGTCTGGCCGGCGGCGATCTGGCGGCGGGTCAACTCGGCGCGGTCATAGCGCGCGACATGATCGCCCTTGGGCGGCTTGAGATCGTCGAGGCCGCGGAAATCCTTGACCCATTCCTCATAAGGCGCTTCGGAAGCGATCCGCGCCTTGATCTCGGCGTCGCCGTACAGTTTGCCTTCGTGCAGATCGATCGCGATGATCTGGCCCGGACCCATGCGGCCCTTGCGCAGGATGCTGGATTCGGGGACGACGACCATGCCGGTTTCCGATCCGACGATCAGCAGATTGTCCGTGGTCAGCGTGGTGCGCAGCGGGCGGAGCGCGTTGCGGTCCACGCCCGCGACCGCCCAGCGGCCGTCGGTCATGGCGAGCGCGGCGGGGCCGTCCCAAGGCTCCATCACCGAGGCGAAATAGGCATACATCGCCCGCACCGGATCGGGCATGTCGACATCATTCTGCCAGGCTTCGGGCACCAGCATTAGCTTGGCCGTCGGCGCGTCGCGGCCGGCGCGGACGATCGTTTCGAACACCGCGTCGAGCGCGGCGGTGTCGGACGCGCCCGCCGGGATCACCGGCTTGATCTCGTCGCCATGCTCGCCGAAGGCGAGGCTGGCCATCTTGATCTCGTGGCTCTTCATCCAGTTCTTGTTGCCGCGGATCGTGTTGATCTCGCCATTGTGCGCGAGCATCCGGAACGG
>CAYLIK010000002.1:0-62894 GCA_964383565.1 uncultured Sphingomonadaceae bacterium | reverse complement strand
GTAACGGTATCTCCGACCTTTACTTGCGTAAATAAAAGCGCTGCGAAATCGGTCGGGACACTGACACATCCATGGGTGGCGGCCCGGGCACGAACATCCGCGCCGTGGATGGCCACGCCGTCATTGGTCAGGCGGAGCGTGTAGGGCATTTCGGCCTCATAGATGCTCGACTGATGGTTTTGCTTGCGCCATAGCACCGGAAACTCGCCGATAGGCGTGGGTTTGTCGTCGACCCCGTACATGATCACCGCCGTGCCAATCTCATGCCCGCCCCGGTAGATTGAAATAAGCTGGGAGGCGAGATCGACCTTGATCCAAATGTCGCCCGGCGGCACCCCGGCGTCATCCCAGACAAATTCACCATAGTGCATCCGCTTTGAGACGTTGAGGACGCTTTTGATGGTCCGCCTGTTGGGCTGGAGCTCGGCGAGCGTGCGTATTTCGTCGGTCGAGAAATAGAGCCGCTTTCCATTCTCAATGGATGCCTTGCCCGGGGTAGGCTTGCGTGCCCCAACCGGTTCCTTCAAACTCGCTCGGTAGGTGAGCGTCAGCACGATGACGAGTATTACTCCGACGATGATCCGGACCGGCCATAACAGCGCTTTAGCCACGGTACCCGCCATCAGTCCCGATCATCACGCATCCTGCTGTGCGTCAGCTTTTTAGAGACGGCGCAGCGACGAGCTGTAGCTGCGCGGCGTTTAGCTTCCGACGGCGGGCACGAAGAACCGTCGCGATCGCGCCGAAGCCAATGATCATGTTCATCCAAACCGCCGGTTCCGGAATTGCCATGGGTGGATTGAGCCCTGGACCTGGTCCCGGCCCCGGTGCTGGGCCTGGTCCCGGGCCGGGGTTAGGGCCCGGACCCGATCCTGGCCCTGGGCTGGGAATCGGCGTTCCCGGGACTGGGCTGGGTCCTGACACGAAAGGCATGCCGGGACTATAAACCGATGGTCCCGGCACGGAGGAAATCTGTCCGAGTGGAACCGCGGCCGTTCCCAACGGAAGGAGGGGCGTATCTGCCGTAAACGGTACGCCAGGCGAAACTCGCTCGCGCGTCATCGGCATGGCGTATTGGCGTGGCGTGTCTGCAGCCGCCTTTCTAAGTTTGGTGTCGAGCAAGGCGCCGTCTGGTCGCCCGCCCGGTGAGCGCGCGCCAAGCATCGCCAACAGATCCTTACCAGCCTCGATGCTTGCGAGAGATACGCCGCTCATCAGCGGCGACATTGAAAGGCCGGCAATGGCAACCACGCTCACCGCGAAGGCAACCCACTTACGCTTAGGCGCCTTGAGAAGAATTTTCATGTCTTGCCTCACTCACGCTACACCTACAGCGGTCATCGCCAATAATTCCCACATGTGAGATGTTTATGTGGCGATAGGCCGTCTATATAGAGTGTAACTGATTCTTTCGTCGTACGCTCGTGGTAAGCTTGGTAAAGAAGCGCCCGATTTTGGTGCAGGCAAAGGGCGACTAAGCTTTACCCAGGTATGCCGCGCCGCCGGCATCGATCGGTCTCCAGAGATGATCTACATGGGAGCGACGGGGAAGCGTTCAAAGCGGGATTGTCGCCAATCGGTACCTCTGTGGGCCCCGAAGCGCTGAATGAGCGTTGGGGAAGTATGTCCCACGATGAGAAAAATCTACGATATTCGGCCCGGACGGCGCGCATGTTGGCCGGCACGCTTCGCGGTGAAAATATCCAGCTTCAGGAAATCCTTGTACGGAATGTATCCTCATCGGGACTATCTGGACGCTGCAAAGCGACTCCGCCCCCGGTAGGAACCAGTGTGACGGTATCGCTGGGAGTTCTCGATAACGTAGAGGCGACAGTCCGCTGGTCATGCGACAGGTCGTTTGGGCTTCAGTTCGCTGTCGAGATAGACCCTTCAATATTTAATTTCGCCAACCGCGATCGGTCGCCAAACAAGGAATATCCTACAGGGCACGTTTATGACCAGTTCAGACCGGTGTCGAAAGCATGGCGGCCTGGCGTGAAGTCTCCAATACGATAAATCGCCTTGTCGTGATCATTGCCTCTGTATTCTATCATGCTGTGGATTTAGTCTGCTCTTTAAAGACCATGGCCGCCACCTTGTGGAGAGTTGCAGGGAGTTGGCCTTTAAATCTATGGATTGGATGACATCGCTATGGCGCTTTTCCTCGTACTCCAATCACTTCTGACGCAGCGAGGCTGTGACTTACGTTACGCGAGGGAAACTACGTATATTCGGGCTTTTATGGAGCGACGATAGAGCGGACGTATAAAAAGGCAAAAAGCATGATCGAGGAATTGCTTCAGCAGCATCGCGAACTCTTGGATCTCGCTTCCGAGCTGGAGCACTTGACCAACGATAATGAGCCGGCGGTTCCATTGATTGCTCAGCTGCGTTGGCAACTTTCCAGCCTCGTTGGTAAGCACCTGGCCGCTCAGGATGAGGCAATGCGATTGCTCGCCCGCCACGGACTGAAGTCAAACGAACAGGCCATCTTCGACGCCTATTTTGCTGATCTTGTCGATCTTCGCCTCTCCTTTGCCGATCACAATGCAAGGTGGACCTTGACCGCTGTGCGAGGCGATTGGCTAACATACGGACTTGCGGCGCGCGAGCAAACGGCCAGCCTAGGAAAGCGCATTGTCTGGGAGGAGCAGTTTCTTTTTCCCCTCTTACGTAGACTGGCCGCGATCCAGTCTGAACGAGACAAAGCTGCCTAACGCCCATCGTGAACTTGGCGGCGACACAGTCTGCGTCATGGCTCACTCACGTCATGACCGTGATCAGTGTAACGAGGACGACAAGCCAACCTGCCCCTGCCACGATGAGGAAGTGAACATTCTCTCTTCTCATGCGCGCGCCCGACCTCCGCAGCAGCGAGGCGCTTGTTAGCGAACTCGGTCAACACACATCTGCACGTATGACAGGCGAGGATGGAGCGGAGGGACCAGCCTACATCCTCGCCTCCAATCCTGTAACGGGCTGGTTGCCGGGATCTTAAGCCTAAATATGGCTTGAGGTGCAGCGGTGCCTGCCTATCTACACGGCAACGATAATCGGAGAGGTGATGTTCAACGCGCCAGAATACCGCGTCTATTTTATGAGCGGGCTTCTCGCCCTCAGCCGCGACATCCAGTGCGCCGACGATCAAGCGGCTATCGAACAGGCCAGCAGGCTATTCCCAGAGGGCATCGTTGAAGTGTGGCAGGGCAATCATCTCGTGACGCGGATGGAAAATCTACCCGCTATTGTTCACTCGTCAACAGACCGCCGGTGACATCGGCGTAACGTAGGGAACCGTCGCCATGTAGCAAGCACAAAGATGGGGGAGCTTAGCGCTCCAGCTTGCCTGTTAAGTACATATCACAAGTCGGAGGAGACACCATGAGTCCAATGGGAGACTACGCGTTTCATCGGGCGCGAGAGATTCAGGAGTTAGTGAGGGCTGGGGTTGCCGCTGATCCGGCGGTGAAGATCGCCCATAATCGGTTGGCTATTATGCACGCAGCGAAGCAGCCAAGACTCGATTGATAGGTGAGCGCAAGGCGGAGGCATCGCTATATGTGGTTCAGGACGTGAGCGTCGTTCCCAAGCTAATGCCCGCTGTGAGATCTAGAGGCTGTCACGGCCATAGAGCGGGGGGGGTGCATTGATGACCGGGACAAGGTCCTAAACTCGCAACCCGCGATTTGTTGCCACTAATGATATTCTCTTTTTGGGGAACTGGCTGCTGCGAGCACTGTTCGTATCGATGGCGTTCCAAGCGGTTGCTCACGACGCCTATAGGAGATGCGAAAATGAAAAAGATACTCTTTGCGATCGTGCTCTCAAGTGGCCTGTTCGTAGCGGCTTGCAACACGGTTGAAGGCGCAGGCAGAGACGTTCAATCGGTGGGCGAATGTGCCGATGGCAAGCCGGGCAACTGCTAACCTTAGCAGCAATCGAGGCGGGAGGTCCCCTTCGACCTTCCGGCCCGAGGGCTGACGGTAATCTGGAGGAACGCGCAGCGGCCCTGTCCGTTCTTGCGCGACCCTAACATCCGATCGGAGAACGCTATGAGCATCGACCTCAGTCAAATCCAGGAGCACATGGAAGTCGTAGGCGCGGACGGTGTCCACTTGGGGACGGTCGATAGCGTGGTTGCCGATCGCATCAAGCTCGCCAAGGCAGACAGCGGATCACACGGCGATCATCATCATTATATTTCCGGCGGTTTAGTAGCCGCTATTGACGGCAATCAGGTTCGACTTTCGGCCAACGCTGCAAACGCCGCTCTTCTCGAAGAAGAGTCGGACGGTGAACCATTGTCGGACCTCCGCTAGCTGATCGATCTAGTGGGATGATGATGGCGGCAATACAGTCTCAGTCGGTGCTCATGACGGGCCGGCCGTATAACGCCCTGAGTATAGGAGTTGCCTCAGCCAATTAGGTTATGACGCCAGACCGTGGTATGCCCTGACTATCACCGGCAATGACCCTAGGGCGTCGGTGGCTGTGAGACATGAGTGCTTCCGCCTTAAAGCCGGAGTATGTCATGCTTTCAGAAATGGGCTCGGCCCTACAACTCTTCGTAAATCGCCTGACTTCACGCTCAACCCTGACCCGCGCTGAAGTGACTGCGGTCCTCAACTTGACGGGGCGCAGCAAGCAGATACGTGGCCACGTAGATTTGTTCCGGCCTGGCCAACAAGTCGATCACACCTGTCTCGTCGTCGAGGGGGTGGTAGGCCGTTTTGGTCAGAGCAAAAACGGCCTCAGGCAAATCACCTGTTTATACATAGCAGGTGACATGGCGGATTTGCCGTCTGTGGTAAGTCCAAACTCTGGTTGGGGCCTGTCGACGCTTTCGAACACTACCATCATGCTCGTGGCGCACTCTGACCTCCGCCGAGTTGCCGCAACGCACCCCGGCATAGCTGAGGCATTTTGGCGTGACTGCGTGGCGGACGGATCAATTTTCGCGGAATGGGTCGTTAATGTGGGCCGCCGGGATGCGGTCTCTCGCGTGGCGCACCTGTTTTGTGAGATGGCTATCCGGTGCGAGCAGGCGGGCTTGGGTGATCGGCACTCGTTCAAGCTGCCCATTACCCAAAGCGATCTTGGCGATGCTACAGGCCTGACAAGTGTTCACGTCAACCGGACCTTGAAGGCGCTGAGGCACCAATCGATCGTAACTGCCCAATCAGGCATGATAACTGTCCACGATTGGGCCCGGATGGCACGCATCGGGAACTTTAATGCCGCGTTTATGCTACTGGAGGGGCCATCCCCACGGATTAGCGCTGCGGCTTAGGCTGGAGTCACTCGATAACTTGGCGCGGCGGGGAGGAGTCGGGGAGCCCCGACCGAACGTGATGGGGCGATTACTGGGGTTACCGAAGCCTACGTCTTTCATCATCAGCCTCGTCAATCGCCGTGAGCAATTCCATGAACTGATCACCTTTTGCCACCGGGTAGACGTGGTTCAGCATCGCTCCCCACCGTTTAAATTCGGGGGCAGTAAAAAAGCCAACCTCGACAGCTTTCTCATCTTCCGGCATCGTGTCTCCGCAACCCAGAGCGCATGTAGTCCCTTTCAGGTTCCTGAAAGGCCAAAGATTGCAGATCGATACGTAACGCGGTTGGGGCGGAGCGCGTCGCAACAGAACACGCCTGCGGGGTTTACTCCTTGAAGGAGACTTGAAGGACACCACAATGCCCGTATCAGCGACATCCGCGATTGAGCGCATAGCTCGGGTAATCGCCGGCCAGCAATTAAGCGCAAATGGGGACGGGGTTGAACATTCTGCCTCGGCCTCGGTGGATATGGAGTGGCAAGCCCACATCGACGATGCCTATGCGATCCTTCGCACCCTGCGCGAGCCAGACGAGATCATGGCGGCGGCCGGCGATGCCGCCATATGGGAGCGCATGGTTGCCGCTGCGCTAGAAGCTGATTTTGATCCGGCTTGAAAGGCTAGACGTGCCCTCGCTCATACAACCACAGGACCACATTGCTGCGGATTCTCACGTCGCCGGCACGTTTGATAAATCCACGGCGTCGGCGAACGGCACCGTCATCACTGGATTGCCGTCTTCATCCGTGAACTCAAACCGAAGATGGACGTTAAATATTCCGGCTTTTTCCTTCGTCACTTAGCATCAGGCCGGCTCGAAACCAAATTATGCCATGCTCATTGGCAGGCTATATCCGGACGTGGTTACGCGGCATCACGATCGCCCGCGATCTCCGGCGAGGGGTCTGCCGTTCACCGCGCAGGCGCGCCCGCAACTTCTCGTTAACCACTAAACTATTGTATTAACTAAGAAACTTTGGCCCCTAACCCGCTCTCCCGCGTTGAGCAGCCTGGATGGACGATTTCTGCCCTTGTAATGGAGAGATACGATGAACAATAAACTTATCCTGACAGCGGCGGCTGCAATCGCATTGACCGCATTTCCTGCCAATGCGCAGCTCGCTGGCGGTCTGGGTGGTGGCGTGACAGGTGGCGTAACCGGATCGGTCGCAGGACTGGGCAACTCTCTCGACACGTCGACAGGCGCCATGACAAGTGGCACTGCGGCGGCTCACACGAACAAGCAGATCGATACCCGCTCTGGCCGCGCGAGCATTGACGCCGGTATTGCTGGCGGCGCAAATGGCAGTGTCAACAGCGCCACATCGTCTAAGCTCGGATCGGTTGCGGGTGCCGGGACTGTCGGTGCGACCGGCTCGAAAAACGCGAGCACAAGCGTGCAGGCAGTTGGTACCGACCAAGTACGCGGCACGGCTCATCAGACGACCGACACTGCACGCGCCACTACCCGCAAGGCGCGCAATGCTGCACGGAACGCCACCGACAAAACCGTGACCACGACCCAGTCAACAACCGAGAAGACAGCAAGCACCATTCCCAATTCGGCAACCGGGTCGGTGGCCGCACAAGGAAGCGGGACGGCAACCAGCCGGATCAACTAAACGCGCGAGCTGCACAGCTAAAGGGGGAAGGGTCGGTAGGCGATACGCCGCCGGCCCTTGCTTTTGGCCAGGCTTACATCCCTATTGCATCGATATGAGCGAACCCGTCACCGTCGATATTCCCCACAAACTTGGTCGCGACGAAGCGAAAGACAGGCTACGAAAGGGTCTCGACATGCTGACCTCGTTTATTCCTGGCGCGGGCATCCTTGATGATCAATGGGATGGCGATAGTTTGAGTTTTAAGGTCTGCGCGCTGGGTAGACCGCATCTGCGAAACTCGACGTGTTCGATGACCGTGTGCACCCCGTGATCGATCTCCCGCCACTGCTTACGCTTTTCGCCGAAGGCGAGACAGGCGCTTTCCGAGAGCGGCCGCAAGCTGTTGCGATAAGACCGGGGCGGGAGGCCACCTTCGACCCTTCGGCCCGAGGGCTGACGGCAAAAGCTACTGGCCGGCCCGGTGTTAATTTAGGTCGCAAGTGTTTCGACGCATTGTATGAGGATAATTAACAGCAATTGCTGCGATCAGATGCGGCACTTCAAGGAGAAATCTGCGTTTCTCCGCAATGTTGCAGCTTGCCTATATCAGCACGTTCGGCCTTTCCGTCACGGAAAAGGATATTACGGATATTCTTGATAGGTCACGGAAGAACAACCGAACAGATGAGATCACCGGCATTTTGATCGCGGACGGCATGCGCTTCCTCCAAGTGCTCGAGGGTGATCGCAAGAAGGTTCAGGCGACGTTTGCTAGGATTGGAGTTGATAAACGTCATTTCGCCATCTTCAAATTGATCGACCGCGAAGCCCCTGATCGCGATTTTGGCGAATGGGATATGGCGTATCGCCAAGTACAGAACGCGACCGACGAGGACGACTTAGTCAAGCAGGCTGGGCTGATGACCTCCAAGCTTCAGGATGGGATCGTCAGACATAAGCTGCGGCATTTCCTGCACTTTGACCGGCAGGCTTTATAAAAGCTGATTAGAGCAGCGAAGGGGATCATGATGCGGAATGGTCAGAAGCTCGCAGCCCTCAACGATGGCGGTGTCGTCACCGCACGCGACGAGCGTACGGAATTAATAAACCGGATTGATCCGGGAAGAGCGAAGTTATGATAGGTAGTTGGACCGACGGGAGGATTATGAGATGGCCAGTTGGATCGAGTGCAAGACCTACGGATTAAAACTGGATCGGACGATATTCGTGAACCTAGACCAGGTGGTTAGCCTATCAGGCGATGATAACGGAACTGTCGTTCGATACGCCGGTGGAAAAGACTGCGAGTTCGTCGTGGTGGGGTCTCCTCAAGATCTGCTCAAACAGCGAGGCAGGGGCTAGCAAGGAGATGAAGCGAGCAGGTCGGGCTGACTCTATTGAGGGCGGAAGCCGTGAGACTGCGCGGTAGTCTGGAAACGAATCTTCGCGCGGCGTTGGCAATCGCTGCTCGCCATCAAAAAAGGCAGATTTACACCGGAATGTTACAGCACTGGCGACTTCTCGTCGACGAGGCCAATCGGCAGATCGAAACGGGCGAAGCTGAATTAGGCGACGAGTTACGCGCACTCATCAGCGAACTGCAGGCGGTACTCGCAACGCGCAGGGTTATGCTGAAACGCGGCGGGCGGGGTGTTTCTGACCGCTCTGCGTCATCCCATTCGACAACATCAAGAGGCAAGGGCGTTTCAAACCCTATTCCAATCAAGGATTCTCCTGCGCGACGGCCCGTTCGAGCAAACGCGACTTTTCCGAATGCCATTCGCCAAAATTGTCGTTCACGTAGATGCCGGGCACCCCGCACCGTCCAGCCTGCTCGCGTAATGCGAAGATCGGGTCAACAATCCGAAGGCAGTCACCATGCAGTTTGCGACCCCCTTCAAAATCGAAAGGGTTGATCATATCGATGATAATCAGACAGCTTTATCGCGCCCCACATCACGATAAGGTGCTGTGGGCGCCTCAGTTTCACTCACCATCCCTAGCCTTGCTGGCCCGATCCGACTCCTCGTACAGTTCACGCGTAGCCTGTTCGGTCCGCTCCTTTGCTGCACGAGTACGCGTGCGATTTCGGAGCATGGCCCACGTTATCACGCCAAGAAGCAAGATAGGGCCAACGACCGTCATCAAGCCCCAGAGCGAACCACCGTCGATCCCGTTCATTACGCTTTCCTTTCAGGTGCAGCACTCACACTCATGGCCCTTCGTGGAGGGGATCGGTGCCAGCGGGTGGGGGTTCTTCACCTTCCAAGCCTAGATCATCATCGTTCGCGCCGGCACTCGGGCACCCCGGATGAGCATTCGACCCTTCTGAGGTATCTTCGTCGCCCACCGACAATTCATCCTCCTCATCAGCGTCGAGACATTGATCGATCTCCTCGGACAATAGGTCCAGCTGCTCAAACGTGGCAGTAACGCGGAACGTGCCGCCTTCGTCGTCTTCAAGTGATAGCTCGTACCCGTCGTCCGAGGGAGTGATGGAAATATTTGTCAATTTCGCCATGGCGACCTCCTGAATTGGAGGGGTAAAGCGAATTGCCCGCTAGGCCCGTTCCGCCGGTCGAGAAATTTGCAGGATCGGTACGTAACGAGTCGGAAATTTCGAGAAAGCCTGGGAACCGCTAGCTTCATGAGCGTTGATGGGGCTCCAACATAATGGAGGATAACCATGGCCGGTACTGATCGGGACATTCACGTTCTCAACAGCTTGATCAAGACAACGCTCGATAGCCGCAAGGGCTTCCTTGATGCGGCTGATGACGCTGAGAACACACAGTACGCGTCCGAGTTTGCTGCGTTCGCAGAGGAGCGGTCTCAAGCGGCATCGCTCTTGCAGGCCGAGGTCAGACGTTTGGGCGGCAATCCTGAAGATGACAGCAGCTTCCTCGCCGCAGCCCATCGAACCTTCATGGACCTCAAGCAGCTTTTCGTCTCGCGGGACGATAAGGCAATTGTCGAAGAGGTTGCGCGCGGCGAAGATTACATCAAGGAAAAATTTGAAGCTGCGCTTTCCGACAGTGAGCTTTCACCGAGTGCGCGCAACGTCGTAGAACAGGCCTATCAGTCGGTTCGCGCCGGACACGATCGTGCTCGCGATCTAAAGCACCGTCTCGTCGGTCAAAACTGAGACCTCATTGGCAAACCAAGGCGTTACCCTCGTCGGCTTCGGTCGGCGGGGTCTTTGGAGCCTATCATGAGCGTGATCGTTAACGCCGCGCTTTCCGCAGCGTTGTGATACCTGTCGGGCTTCGCAGTGCTGAGGACAGCTGCCACGGCGATAGCGTGTTTTCCGGCAGTCTGTGCCGCAGGCACCTTAACCGTGGAATATAATGGGAGAATCGCATGGCGCCTGTTCGAGAATGGACGGTCACAGATTTGCAGCGGATGCATAGCCTTTACGCTGCTGGCTATGGCACGGCTGAGATCGCGGTACGGCTGGGCCGAGACGAGCAAGAGATCACAGATCATCTGTCGATTGCACGCCAACGGTCGGGGCCGGTGCCACTGGCCAAGGCAGGCGCTCAACGCTGATGTCTGTGTGCAAAGGGGTGACCCCATAGCCGTCCCATACTTGCGAGGGCGGCGTTCAAATTTTCTGTAAGCGACCCATGCAGTTCCATGGCGCCGAAACGCTCATACGGAAGGTCCGGTTGCAGCGGGACGACAGGGGTAAAGATTGCCTGGAACTCACCTAACGCCTCGCGATTTCTATCGTGAAACCATAAGTATGGAGGGTGCTGTGATTGTCCTGGTCGCCTGCATTGCCATCGGCTTTGCGATTGTCGCCGGATCAAATATTCCCGAAATCCGCTACACCTTGATGGACAGACATGTTCGACCTTACGTCGGCACTGCCTGTTATCTGACATGCACCGCGCTGGGCTACGGAGCTATCTTTTGGATCGTTGCCGTCACGCTCATCGAATTGGCAATTTTATTTTCGCGATAATGGCCACGACGCTGTCACGTGGAGAACTGCGCGAGCTCTACAGCTTTCTAAAACGTCGCTCCAAATCTCTTCGACTGGGAAGGCGCCTATCGATGCTGTAGCTGGCATGTTGTCTCACATTATTGGTCTGGCTCTTGCAGATGATCGCAAAACTCTGCTCAGCTGGATCTCTCGTCGCGAAATTCTCGACAGCTGGATTGCAGGCCACCATATCAACGCCACGACACGAACTGATCGATCGGAATGAATCGTCATTGGTGTCCAACCGTTAACGGCGAGTAGCAAATTCGTGAAACGCGCGACGATGGAACCGGAACAGCTGGCATGATTTGAGTCGGCTTCACAGGAGGCTCCGATGTCCGACGATCCCAAAAAGCAAGGAAAGGCCGACCGTTCGCGGGTCGCCGCGAACGAAACCTATGAGGTTGACTACTTCGCCCAAAAGCACGGTATCAGCCAGGACGAGGCGCAGGCATTGATTGAACGAGTGGGGAACGATCGAGCCAAGCTCGACGCTGCGGTTGTAAAGTCTGACAGCCCCAAAACCCCTGCCAGAGGACAGCGACCACCGCAGGGCGTCGCCAAAACGAAGACTGCGAAGGCAAAAGGCAGCGGTTCGGCAAAACCTCCTACGAAGTCGGCCCGATCCTCAAAACCCGTGCCCGCCCGAAAGACCCCATCGTCTCCGGCGAAGGAGGTCAAACCCATCAAGGCGACCGCTCTGTCGGCGGCGCGAGACACCTCCCGTGCGGGTTCTGCGGCTGTGAAAAGACGAGTGGCATCTACCAGTCGAACCGTCAAGACGGCGGCACGATCTGCGGTTTCATCAGCAAAATCTGCGGCTGGAAGCCGGGCCGCGTCGTTGATCGGGGCCGTTGCAGCAGGGGTCGTCACCGGGCTTGCAGCCAACTTGAGTCGCAAGGTCGCGGTGCAAGCTCCAAGCTTGATGGCGGGAGATTGGTTCGAAGCGTTGAAGGTGGAGCACAAGCTCGCCTTGACACTATTGGACAAGCTCCAGACTACTTCAGGAACGCAGAAATCCAAACGGTCCACTTTGCTCGCCCAGCTAAAGCACGCCCTGAGCAAGCACGCGTTCACCGAGGAAAATATAATATATCCGGCGTTGCGCCACTGGGGCGACAAGGCCGATGCCGATAAACTCAGTCATGACCATAGCTATGTTAAACAGGCGCTGTACGACCTTGAGGTGATGGATAAGGCGTCAGCAGAATTTGTGGCAAAGGTCGTCGACCTCAAGGCCGATTTGGAAGCACACATCCACGAAGAGGAGACGGCCATTTTCCCGCGCCTGCACCGTGAGCTTGGCCAGGCTACCAACGCTAAAATCACCGCAATGGCCAACAAGGAGGGGCTCAAGCTCGCCTGATCAGGAGAGCGTAATGACGGACTTCGTATCGACCATGTCCTGCTCAGTCCGTCGCTCGCCGATCGAATGACTGACGCCCAGGTCGATAATCATGTCCGGGGGTGGGAAAAGACCAGCGACCATGCTCCAGTCTGGGTAGAGCTAGCCGACAGGTCACAGCGGAAACGTTCGAGGAAAGAGGATGATCATGCGCTGGTGTCGCAATAACGGTCTAACGATCGTGCTAAAATCGATGCGGACAATCACGAGCCGGGCGATCGCATCTTGGAAATCGTGCTGAAGGAATCGGTATGAGACGGCACGCGCTCGTTGCACTCGCCATGTTGGCAATTACCGGCTGCGGGTCCGAACCCACAGCTAACTATAACCCGGAGATCACCGAAGAAGATCGCCAGATCGGTGCGGAGCAGCATCCGCAACTGCTCGCCGAGTTTGGCGGTGACTATCCTGGCGGGCAGGCAGATTATGTGAAAAGGTTGGGCGATAAAGTCGCACGAGCTGCCGGGCTGGACGGCAAGTGCACCTTTACTCTCGTGAACAGTGATGTCGTCAACGCCTTCGCCGTTCCAGGCTGCTATATCTACGTGACTCGGGGTTTGATCGCGATCGTAGGGAGTGAAGCGGAGCTTGGCTCAGTGCTCGCGCACGAAGTCGGTCATATCGTAGGTGCGCATGCGCAGCGGCAACAGAGCCGGTCACTTTGGCGCACGCTTGGCGTGATTGCTGTCAGCCTCGCAGGTTCGGAACAGCTGACGCGTCTTGCCGGTGAGGCAGCGCAGTTCTTTACGCTTCGCTACTCTCGCACTCAGGAATATGAGGCCGACAGTCTCGGCATTCGCTACCTGCGCGATGCCGGTTATGACCCTTACGCGGCCGCCGATATGCTGGCCGCGCTTAGCCGCCAGGAACGTTTCATGGCGGATACGCGCGGTCATGACACGGCGCGCGCTATCCCTGAATGGGCGCGCAGTCATCCATTGACCGAACGCCGTGTGGCACAAGCTCGCGAGACCGCTGCGTCAACCGGCCTGGCGGACGGCGCACTTGCCGAAAATGAAGCAGCCTATTTGGAGCAAGTAGATGGCCTCCTTTATGGTGACGACCCAAAACAGGGGTTCGTTCTCGGCCAGCGCTTCGTTCATCCCGTCATGAGGATTGCCTTCACGGCACCTGAGGGATTTACACTGACCAACAGCCCGCAAGCGATTGCAATCAACGGACCTGATGGCGTGCGCGGTGAGTTCGGCGGTGGACGCATCCCGTCCGGGGGACTGGAGGGTTACGCTGCTCAATTTGCCGAGCAGATACTCGGCGCGGAGCCCTCTGCGCTGGGGCCGGCCGAGGCAGTTTCAATTAACGGTCTCGATGCGCGGGTGTTCACGACTCCGCTCCGCTCCGACCACGGCCAAGTTGTCCTTAGGTTGGTGGTTTATGACGGTGGAGACGGGGGCGCTTATCATTTCATCATGATCGCGCCAGCCACCGATGCGCCCGTGCATCTGGTGGAGGAGCTTTTTAGATCCTTCCGCCGCGTTTCGCCGGTGGAGGCTGCAACGCTTAAACCGCGTCACATTCGCACGGTGACTGTGCGGCCGGGCCAGACAGCGGCGCAACTTTGGAAGGGAATGGCAAGCGAGCACCCGCGCGAGTTGTTTTTGATGTTGAATGATGCCGGCTCAGATCAGACGGTTCGCGCCGGCGAAAGGGTAAAGCTTGTGACCAACCGCCCATGATCTACAAGGCGTGGAACCTGCAGAAAGCAAAGGGCGCTTCGCCTTTGCGGACGGAGATCTCTCGATGGTTATAGGTCGCCCTGGAGCCTTGGCAGGCTCAATCACGCGGATACGGTGGAACGATTTGCACCGATAAAACTGCTCAGCTCACAATAATTTCGGCTTTCGCTGACTCAATCCAGCAAAGCGCCCGGCTGTACACCTAGTGGCTTTGCCAATTTCTCGACGACCGTGATCGTAGGGTTTCGCGCGCCGCGCTCGATGTCGCTGACATAGGTACGATGGATGCCGGCACGATCGGCGTAGTCCTCTTGACTCCAGCCTTTATCCTTCCTGAGCCGCTTTACATTGTCACCGAGGCGCTTGCGAATATCCACGGCCGAAGCGTGCGGCGCTGTCGACAATCAATCTACAGACGATAAGAGACATTTTCGTTGACTTCATCTGCCCAGCGAGCGTGAGTGCATGTCACTCATAGCATGCGGGAGGGCAGAATGCGGGTTGATCTGAAGCGGTGGATTAAGGCTTGGGCGGGCGTAACACTTATGTCGATTGGTTCGGCCGCAACGGCATCGCCTGAGATGACCGAACGCAAGCCGGTCCATCAGGAAAAGCGGCTTAAGGAGGTGCGATTGGTCACACCGGAAGCCGTGGCGAACAGCGTTGCCATCGCTGACGACGACCTTGAAACGGTTGCGACGATTACGACAGCGACAGCGTTCACACCTAAGCGGAGCAGCTTCTTCGACACGCTGCTTGCCGATAATATGTTGCGCGCGATGGTGAGCAAGACAACCGGGCGCACCGTCTGGCAGCGTTATCAGACCATCTCCTACTCAGGGTCCGAGTGGCGGCATTTTACGTCGGTCAACTATGAGACCGCGGCCGGACCAAGACATGCGCAGCTCACCGTGATCAGGACCGATGTACAATGTCCTTATGGAAGCTGCTCCTATGAAGAAGTCATCGGCTTCGATCTGACCGAAGATCTGCTCGAAGCCATTGTGACCCGCAACGCTGGCAACCCCGCAGGCATCTGGCGTTTCCGGTTCAATTCCAAGAACGGTCTTAGTTGGGCCGATGATATGCCGGTGGCAGAAATCGCCGGTGCGCTGATGGCAGTGAAACGCTATCGCACGCAGAAGGGGTTGGAGGTGGATTAATCAATCTTCTGCCCCAGCAAAATTTCAAGGGCCGTCATGGATCATCACCCTCTTCTTCATCGTCAGCATCGACATTTGCGGCAGGCGGCGAATTGCTGCGGCGATCTTCCAGCAATGTAGGCTGATCGGGTCGATCGAGGCTTTCGAACCCGATATGGCCATCGTCGCGACGATATATGCGATACAGCCCTTCCAGCGGAGGGGGCGGGATCGACCAGGCGTCTCTTGGGCTTTCGCGCGGAGGATAGGGGTCCCTATTGGTAAGCCGTACCAAGACCCGTGCTGCGATCTCAAATTCATCCTCGGTGAAATCGTCAGTGTGCAACTTCTCCTGATCAGGCTTCGGACCAAATTCCCGCATCAGGCTCATTCCCAGCTCAAGACCGCGGGTCGATCCCTGGGTAATCTCCTTCCTAATGCGCTCGGCGATCGCCTCCGCCATCGGGATATGCGCTATCTTTCCGTTCCTCTTGATGGGAGTCGTGCCCTTAAAGAGGTTTCGAAATGCGTTTTCGAGATTGGTCTCGCCCCTGCGGCGACCGGGCCCTCCCCTGTTGCCGGGTTTGAACTGGCCCCTGATTGGCGGATTCCCATAACCGCCGCGATTGTTGGCCTTGTATAAGGGAGAAGGCGCCCTCTTCTTGCGCACTTTCGGTGCCTTATATTTCTCAGGGTTGTTGATCTGATCAGCTGCCAGATCGAACTCGACGTTGTCGTCTTTCTCTTCGTCGCTCATCACCAAGCCCCCTCAGCTTCGCGATCAGCTTTGACGGCCTCATAGGGCCGACCGTCGTCCAAGATTGGCGGTTTGCCGACGGCCTCGGAAATGCGCTGAATGGCGAGGTCGACATAGGCAGGATCAAGTTCAACACCGTAGCCAATGCGCCCGACCTCGTGAGCCGCGAGAACTGTTGTCCCCGATCCCAGAAAAGCGTCCAGGACGATATCACCGCGATGGGTGGAATCCATGATCGCGTCGGCGATCATTTTTTTGTTCTTCACGCTTGGGTGGAGCGCCAAGTTCTTGCGTTCAGAGCCGAACCCGCCAGGAGAGGCGTATTCCCAAACGTTTGTCCTATTCCGACCATGCTTTCCGAGCAGGACATTGTTGACATGCTTGGCGCCAGGAACGCGGAACACCACGATCATCTCATACCGGCTGCGGTACAGCGAACCCATCGCTCCAGCCGGCTTCACCCAGATACAAACGTTGAGTGCTGGACCGAAAATCTTTTCGCCGACGGCTCGCATCAGCGGTTCGCTACGCCAATCGATAAACTCATATACCAACGCGCCCGGCTTGCCGCAGGCTGCCTGCACGCGAAATGCCTCAGTCATCATTTGAGCGAACTCGCTTTCGCTCATCTCTCCTGACGCCATCACAAATTCGCGGTGCTTAATCTTGCCCAAGCCGCCGATATGGCCGGCGACCGCAACATTGAACGGCATGTCACTGATGATCACGCCTGCGAGCTGATCCTTCATCACTTTGGTGACGAACGCGAGATTCAAGCTGTCGCCACAACCGACGCGGTGCTCACCGATATTCCAGATGTCTCCCACGCGGGACACCGCCGCGACGCTGCGGTCAGGTTCGAGGACAGGTTCGGCGCCCGCTTCCTCCGTCTTATTGTCTTCAATGATGAAATCGATCTCGCCCATTTCAAAGCCGATTTCGAGCGGTTCGAAATCGCAGTTCATGACAAATTCGAGCTCGCGCGCCAGCAGCTCGGGACACCATTCGCCCTTCAGCGGAATGGCGTTGTCGGCAAGGCGATATGCGCGCTGCTGGGCCTTGTTCAGATGTGCAAGAATGATCGCGGGTACGGAGGTCATCAGCAACTGCTTGGCGGCAACCACCCGCGCATGGCCGGCAATGATCGGGTACTTGCCCGATTTTGACGTCTTCGGGGCCAGAAGGATCGGATTGTTGAAGCCATGCTTTGCGATGCTCGCGGCGAGCATTTCGAGCTGGCGCTTCGGATGAATGCGGGGATTGTTTTCAAAATCTTCCACGTCGTCAAACGACGCATCAACGATCTTAAGTTCGGGCTGGGGCCTGCGGGCCATATTAGAGTCTCCTCGGTTAAAGGGGACTCCCACAAGCATATTGTCTCGGTAAAAAGAGCTGACAAAGAATGGCCAACGTCAGACTCTCACGTTCGCTTCTGATGCTGCGCGCGCTTCCGGACTTGGACACGCACCATGTTGGAGACCTGCCTTGCCGGCAATTTTGAATCTATAATCTTGAACAGCGCGAGGACGAATTTGCCACAAGGCGAATTGGCGATCTGGGCTCGGTTCCCGGTCGCAGTCTCAGCTCCGACGGGCTTGCCGGACCAGGTTGCTTCTGTTTCCGTTGCCCATTCATAGATTTCGACGGCGTACCCGACGCCAAAGGCAAGATTGAAGTCAGCGGAATCTCCGCCACGGCTTCGTTGCCAAGCGCGCGCGGCTGCGTCGCCGACGATCTCCCATTCAATCTCGTGGGGATTGGTAAGGAGAAGGTAGCCAGAGGCGGAGCTCGCGCTGAAGCCTGGCTGCAAACGAAGTGCGCTACACAATCGGATCTGGGTTTGGTCATTCGCATTTTCGATAAGGTGTCGGAGTTGGAGATCCAGATCGGGAGCGCCGCTTTGTGAGCGTTGCCAAACGAGGTGTGCGATCAAATGAAGCTCGTAATTTGCTTCGGCATGGGATGGGTTTGGCTGCTGTCGCGCCCGCCGGTACCAAGAGGTCAGGTCCTGAAGAGCGATGCTGATTGATGTGCGATCGCGCGTTCGCGGGAGGAAGCGCATCAGCTGTTCAATATGGCGTGGGCTTAAGAGTCTCGGGCGTAGCGTCAACATTTGCGGGCGGGCGCTCCAAGCTGCCATGCGACGGACCTGAGCTCGACCGCTCCTCGCTCGCGGCCGCTTCGTGCGATCCATCTGACGCTCAGCGACTTTCACCGGACTCCTCAATTGCCCATTCGCATCGTGGTCAGCGGTTTACGCACTAGCGATTTCCGTTTCCAATTGTCATTTTCCCGTTTCCGGTTTGTGGGAAATGCCTCCCAAACCACCGCAAATTTGCGGCAAAACGGATCCCGCACGTCTTGCGCTGCCCAGTTTAGCCGTTACTTTCCCGTTTTGTGGGCTGTGGGACGCAGAGACCGGTTCGGTGCGGACTGCGTCGCGCACCACTCTCTGTCCAAATCCGCCGCTATCCGCGGGCGCTTAGGTGAGCGCGACTATCGCGCGCAGTTCTGCGGACTTTGCGCGGCATGTATGGCATGGTGAGGTCGAGAGACACTGCTTCATGGCAGATGGAACGAGAAAATCGCGCTCCGTCTCAGGAGCGCGATTTCCAGACCTCACATTCGGTGTGCTGATTAGGCGGCGAACCCGAGCAGCGTGCGCTGCTCGGTCCAGGCGATCGGCAGATCCACATCCAAAAGCGTGGTAGCAGTGAGCCTGGCCGGTTGCCTGCCATCGATGATCGCCTGAACAATATCGGGTGCAAGCCAATTCAATCGAACAAGTTGCGCCATCCGCTTACGGCATCGACTGGCTTGTTTTGCCAAGTCGGCAATGGTGCGATCAGGATTGTCATTCACCTCGCGCCCGAGGGAACGCGCCTCTGTCAGCAACGCAATCAGCCGCTCATCGCGCTTGATCGACGAGCCACCCTCAAGAACCAGGCGAGTCTCATTCCCGCGCCGGATTTTTTGAGCCTGTGCGATAAGCATGATCGGGTCGCATGTTTTCATCGTCTCAATACCCAACTGCCGCAGCAATGCCAGGGTCTCGATGGTGATGCAGATCCGATCCTCTTCGATCCAGACATGCTTTACGACCGCCATGGTGATGGCCTTGCGCCCGTAAGGCGTGCCGATTTGGGTTGCTGCCTTTTCCGCGCGTCCCAGCATGGTGGAGATCTGCTGTGCGTCACCATCGGGGATCAATGATCTCAGATGGCGCTTGTCGCCGAGCAGCGTCTTGACCTGGTCGACCACGGCTTGCTCGATATCATGAGCCGGCAGCCGCCAGGCGGATGGCGATCCTTCGATCAGTTCCGATCCGTGGGTGATGTAATATCGATAGCGCTTGCCTTGCTTGACCGCATGGCTGGGCGACATCCGGCGGCCAAGGCCATCAAAGATAATGCCCGCGAGCAGACTGGGATGCCTGATGTTGTGCCCTGCCTTCCGCTCAACGCGGTTGGCTTCGATGGTCTGTTGAACCGCATCCCAAAGTGCCTGTTCGATGATCGCGTCGTGCTCGCCCGGATGGGCCGCACCTTTGTGGACCACCTCACCGCGATAGATACGGTTCGATAGCAGCGCGAACAGCATCCCCCGACTGAACGGAACGCCGCCCACGGTGTTGTCGCCATGCTTGCGCAGCTTTGTGCGGTATCCTTCCGACCGCAGTTCCTCGATCAAGGCCTGGCCCGATCCAAGCGCGACGTAGCGTTCAAAGATATGGCGCACGATTGTGGCGTCATGTTCGACAACGAGCAGCTTGCGATCCTCGACTGCATAACCGAGCGGCACCGGTCCGCCCATCCACATGCCCTTCTTTTTCGAAGCCGCGATCTTGTCACGGATGCGCTCGCCGGTGACCTCGCGTTCGAATTGGGCGAACGACAACAGGACATTGAGCGTCAATCGGCCCATCGACGTTGTGGTGTTGAATGCCTGGGTGACCGAGACGAAGCTGGCGCCGCGGGCATCGAGCACATCGACGATCCTGGCGAAGTCCGACAAGGCCCGAGTGAGCCGGTCGACCTTGTAAACGACGATGACATCAACCCGGCCGGCCTCGACATCGGCCAGCAGCCGCTTGAGCGCTGGCCGTTCCATCGTGCCGCCCGAGAAACCACCATCATCATAACGATCCTTGACCAGGGTCCAGCCTTCGTGGCGCTGGCTCTGGATGTAGGCCGCACAGGCTTCATATTGCGCATCGAGGCTGTTGAACGCCTGCTCTAGTCCTTCCTCAGTCGATTTGCGGGTGTAGATCGCGCAGCGCGATCGTGTTCGCTCGTCAGCCTTAGCCATTGTTGGCAAGGCCGAAGAAGCGTGGACCCGACCAGTGTGCGCCCGTGACGGCACGTGCGATCGCCGACAAGGATGTCCAGTCGCGGTCATCATAGCGATAGCCGCTATCTGTGACATCGACCGCGACCGTTCGGCCGTTCCAGCTTCGCACCAGCTGGGTGCCAGGCCTGAGTATGCGTGAAGCTTGCGGCAAGACGTCAAGCTGATGCATCCGAGCAGCCTTGGCCGCGCCCTTGCCCATCGCCTGCATCTGCAGCCGATAGGCGATGCCATGACGCAGCAGGTCGGCACCCAGCCTGGGGGCCGGTTCGCGATAGACCCGCGTCCATTCTTCCCTCAGGTCGGCCAGCGACATTGCGGTCAGAACCTGGAGGCGATCATCGAGACTCATGCGCGGATCCCCTCACGCACGCTATAGAAGCTCGCATCGTCGCGGCGGGTGCGCAAAATGACATGACCCTTCTTGCGCAGACCGGTCAGCGCGGCGCGCGTGGTATGTGGAAGCCATCCAGTGGCTGAGGTCAGCGCATCGAGCGTTACGCCGCCGTCGCGGCGTAGCATGTCGAGCACCCCGGCGATCTTGGTGGGCGCTGGTTGCACCGGAACAGGCTGGGTCACTTCAATCGGTTCAGGAACTGCCTTACGTCGCATGTTGCGCGGACGCGGCTTGCTGATGGTCTCGGTCATGGATAGTTCCTTCTTGAGGCGGGCGACATTGCCCGCTCCCACCACCCAAGGCCCCGACCGGCGAACGATCGGGGCGACAGTCGCTCATGACTGCGACTCAGCGACCTAAGCAATGCTCGAACGCCGTCCCAAGTCGAGTGGTTATCCGCGATCTGCGAAATGCTGGTTATCGACTTGTCGTGTGATCCTAGCCTGTGTGCACGCGGCTCGGAGGTGCGTAATGGACAATGATTTGATCGATCTCGCTGACCGGTTGTGCACGGTCGTCGGCATAATCATGGAGGACAATAATCTGCTGGCAATATCTACCGCGAAACACGTCGATGATCGGACCGATCAGCTAATCGCGCTTGCTATCGCCGGCGAGGATATAGCGAAACTCATTGCCGCCGCAAAGGTCCTCATTCGACTGAGTTGAATCGTCTGCTTTGTTCGACGGTCCGGTTAGTCTCCTTTCGGAAGCGCCGATCGGGATAGCGGACATACCGGACGACGAACCGGCATGACAGTTTCGCGCTCAAAGTCAGCCATTCCGAGCCGCCGATGCTGGACCTGAACGCTGCCACTCGTTCTCTCGACCTGCTCTTGGATCGAAAGCTGCAAGACCCAAACGGGTTCAGGCTTCCTCCCTTTCAAAGTCACTCTTTTGCATCGCCATGTGCCACTGGGGCCGGCGGCGTTCGATAAATGCCAGCGCGCCTTCGACTGCATCTGGAGACGAGACAATCTCTGCAAACAGGCGGTCGTTCTCCTGCCAGTACAGCTTTAAGTGATGCTCGTTGATGTAGCGAAGCAGCGCTTGTGTTGCCGTGATCGCCTCCGGGGCGGCACCCGCAATCTCGTGCGCGAGCATCACCGCCGCGTCCCTTGCTCTGCCCGGGTCGCATTCTCGGCTGACGATACCGAAAGTGATTGCCTCCTCCAGCGAGAAGATGCGACCTGTCAGCAGGATTTCAGTGGCAATGGCTGGAGGAAGGCGTTTCGCCAGATGGACGATGCCCCCGGCACCCGCGATCAGCCCCAGCTTGGGTTCAGGCAGGGCGAAACTGGCGAGCGGGCTTGCCACGATCATGTCGCAAGCGAGTGCGATTTCCAGTCCGCCCGCTATTGCCGGCCCGTCGATAGCCGCGATCAGGGGCTTGTTGCGCTCGCGCCGGACGAGGCCGCCGAATCCGCCCTCCACCGAGAAAATCTCCTTCCAGGTGCCGGACGCGAAGGCTTTCAGATCCATGCCGGCGCAGAAGCTCGACCCGTTGGCAGCAAGCACGCCGATGCGCAGTTCGGGGGTTTCCTCGACCCAGGCGAACGCCTCCGAAAGAGCGTGCGAGGTCGCCGCGTCGATGGCGTTGCGGGCATTTGGTCGATTCAGCGTGATGATGCCAATATCGCCGTCAATCTCACGCAATACGGGCTCAGTCACACGTATCTCCTTCAACTAAAACCGTTTCCGCCGCTCGCTTTCTCAACTCGGAACGAATTATCTTTCCTGTCGAGGTCATTGGCATATCGTCAATGAAGTATATAGCGCGGGGATATTCGTATGCGGCAAGACGCTCTTTGACATGAAGAGATATTTCTTCGGCGAGCTGGGAAGAGGGAGCTGCAGTGTCAGCCAATGTTACAAAAGCTGCAACGATATGACCTCGCATAGGATCCGGCTGACCTACCACGCCGGCAATCTTCACTGCGGGATGCTTGATTAGACAGTCCTCTATCTCGGCGGGGCCGATCCGGTAGCCAGCGGAGCTAATTACGTCGTCTTCACGCCCCACGAAGACGAAGCAGCCATCGTCGCGTCGTCGTCCGCGATCACCGGTCAGCAGCCATCGGCCTTCCGGACCTGTGACGAATTTGCGCTCCGTTGCCTCCGAATTCTTCCAATATTCCAGGAACATCACCGGATCCGGCGCGAGCACCGCAATCTCGCCCTCGCGTCCATCGGGCTGAACCATACCGGTTTCCGGATCAACGATCGCGACGCGATGCCCAGGAGCGGCGTGCCCCATCGCGCCAGGGATCGGATCACGCAACGCCGCGCAACAAGAGATCGTCATGTTGCATTCGGTTTGGCCGTAGAACTCGTTGATCGTCGTTCCGAAGACCCGGCTTCCCCAATCGATCAGCTCTGAGCCAAGCGGCTCGCCGCCACTCGCTACCGAACGCATCGACAGGTTCATCGCTTCGGCCTTGGGCGCAAGCCGCATCAGCTTGAGCGCCGTCGGCGGCAGGAAGGTGTTGCGGATACCCAGATCACGGATCAGCCTGAACCCGGCCTCTGCGGTGAACTTGCGGAACCGGCAGGCCACGACCGGCACGCCATGATACAGGCTCGGCATCAGCACATCGAGCAATCCGCCGATCCAGGCCCAGTCGGCGGGCGTCCACATCCTGTCCTCGGGTTGCGGAAAGAGGTCGTGGCTGACCCCGACGCCCGGCAGATGGCCGAGGAGCACCCGATGAGCATGTAGCGCGCCCTTCGGATTTCCCGTGGTGCCTGATGTGTAGATGATGAGCGCGGGATCCTCCGAGCTCGTATCGGCCGCTGGGAAATTGGGGAAAGCCGCGTCGCAGGCGGTATCGAAATCGACAAGCTTGGTCCCGCAAATGTCGTTGCCCAACTCGTGGGGACGATCCTTGCATAGGATCAGCCTCAATTCGGGCAGGCTGGCGGTGATCTCGGCCAGAAGCTCGAGGCTGTCTTGGTTGACGATTACAGCGGAAACGCCGGAATCGAGCAGCCGATGACGTAAGGCTTCGGGGCCGAACAACGTCGACAATGGCAGCGAGATCGCCCCCATTCGCATGACCGCGATGTGGGAGACCGCGGTGTCAAAAGATTGCGGCAGCAGTACGCCAACACGATCCGCAACCCGCCCGCGGCCATGTGCACCGATACCGTGCATCGCGAGCACATCCGATAGCTGGCCGCTGCGGCGACCCAGCGCGGCGTAGCTGTGATGCGTCTCAGTCCAATCCTCGTCGACTTCGATGATCGCGATCCGATCAGGATCGCGGCTCACCCAGTGATCGCAGACAGCTTCACCAAGGTTGAACCGCTCTGGAATCTCCCATTGGAACCGCGATACATCATCGGAAGTCATCGGCTGGCCCTGCAAGGCACCATTCCTCCTTACTGAATGGTCAGCCGTCCAACCGCGGTTTCGGAAAGCTGCGCCAGTGGATCACAATTGAGCGCGGGATATGTGAATCACGTGGCAGTCGGTGAACTCGTGGACACCTTCCATGCCGAACTCCGCACCGAGGCCCGATTGCTTGCTGCCCGCGAACGGAACATTGGGCGCAAGGGCGAAATGGGCGTTCACCCAGACCGTACCACTTTCCAGCCGGGCCGCGACGGCAGCGGCCCGTTCGAGATCCTTGCCCCAGACTGAGTTCCCAAGCCCATATTGGGTGTTGTTGACGCGTTGCACGACCTCATCGATCGACGAATAGCGCATGACCGAGCGGATGGGGCCGAAGGTTTCCTCGCTCACCAGCACGCTACTTTCGTCGATGTCGCGGACGACGGTCGGCGGCACGAAATAACCCTGACCGGTAAGCGGCGCGCCGCCGGCAATCACGGTGCCGTCGCGGTGCGCCAGCTCGAGATAGTGCAGGACGCTTTTGTACTGACGCTCGTTCTGAATGGGACCAAATTCGCTAGTCTCATTGAGGCCTGGGCCGACCACCGCCGATCGCGCAAGCCTGGCGAATTCGTCGCAGAACGGGTCGTAGAGGCTGTCGGGTACGTAGATGCGCTTGATGTTGATGCAGACCTGACCGCTGTTCATGAATGCCCAGGCAAAGACCTGGCGGGCGGTTTTCACGATATCCGCATCGTCGAGGATGACCGCGGCATCGTTCCCGCCGAGCTCCAGCGTCAGCCGCTTCAACGTCGGCGCGCTGCTCGCCATGACCTTGCGGCCGGCCGCCGTCGAGCCGGTAAAGGACACCTTGCCAACGTTGGGGTGAGTGGTGAGCAGCGGACCGATGTCGCCGGCATCGCCGATGATGTTGACCACTCCCGACGGGACTACGTCTTTCAGGATTTCGGCAAGGATCATCGCGTTAAGCGGCGTAGTGGGCGAGGGTTTGACTACCACGGTATTACCTGTGAGCAGCGCCGGGACGATCTTGTAGACCATCTGGAAAAAGGGAAAATTCCAAGGGATGATCGCGGCGACCACGCCGATCGGCCGGCGCCGTACTTCGACATAGGCTTGATCATCATCCTGGAGGATCTCGGGTAACAGTGCGACCTCGACGACTTCGCGTGCCCAATGGAGGGCTAGATCGACATCGGCGCGAGCCGCAGCAATGGGCTTGCCCACTTCCAGCGTGATGATGCGGGCGATTTCGCCGCGGCGGGACTCGATCCTGTCGGCTATTTCACGAATGATCGCCCTGCGCTCATCTAGCGGACGGTTTTTCCAACTCTGAAAAGCCACCTTCGCCGCGCGCACGGCTTGGTCGAGCTGATCTGAATCTGCAACCGGGGCCTGAGCGATGACTTCTTCGGTGGCTGGATCAATCACAGGAATTTCGGCGGTGCCTGGGACCAGCTTGCCATTGATCAGCTGGCGAAAGGCCCAGCCTGAGAGTGAGCTGTCGTCATTGATCCTCTCCGAGACGGCATATTCTGTCATGCTAACCGCGCTCCCCTGAGCATGGCCGATCCGCTCAACGGACGGCTGGAAAACCTGGACCGCAAAGCGGCGGTCCAGTCGCAGGTCTCGATCGTGCCTGCGGTAAATCAATTGAAGATGATCGCCGGCCCGGACCGTGCGGTCCAGGCCGGCCGATCGGATCAGGCGGGAAGCTCGTCCCGGGTGATCACCCAGAGCTTCCGGTAGAACGGGCCCTTCCAGTGCCAGATCGTATGGAGGCCCGACGGCATTCCAAAGGCGTCGCCGGCGCGGAAATAATGCTTCTTGCCGCTTTCGGTCTCTAGGATCTCGACTTCGCCCTCCAGGACAAGCACCGTCTCGTCGCCCAGTGGCGCGGTGTAGGCCACGATCATATCGCCCTTCTCATCGACGAACTCGGCTCCCGGAACGCCCGGGCCGCCGCGCCACTGGCCGCTCATCATCGTGCCGGTGGAGCCCGCCGCGCGGATGAAGAAGAGCTGCCCGGCGATCTGATGTCCCTCGCGCGGCTCCTCCCAGGCATATTCGATCCAGTCGCTGGGATTGTCGCCAATGTGGGTGATCTGCAGATTGGTCGGCCCGTTCGGATTCACGTCGGTGCCGTTCCAGATGCACCAATATTTCTTGAACGACGGCCCGAACACCTCCCAGTGGACTTCCAGCCCCTTGGGCGAGCTAACCACCGAGCCGGCTCCGATCTCGAACTGCTCGCCTGTCGAGGGCACAGTGAGGATGGCGGTGCCGTCGATGATCATCGCGGTCTCGTCACCTAACGGGGAGCTATAGACGATCTTCTTGTGCGAGCCGTCCGCAGTCGCGCCCGGCGCGGACGCGCTCGTCCGCCAAAAACCCGACGTCACCGCGCCGCATGGCCCATCTTGGCGGACGATGGTAATCTCGCCGTGGACCTGTGTTCCAAGGCCGGGCTCTACCCACTCGAAAGGCACCCATTGATCGTTAGGCGCGTTCTGAACGCCGCTGTAGAATACGAGCTGCGGCGCGTCCTGCACCGCGAGGGATGAACTGTTCGGCATTCAATGATCTCCTGCCCCTGAGCCTAATTATCGAAAAAACCGAGGCTGGCACGGATTACCTGTCGGTCTCTGGGCCAGTGCATTATCAATACTGCATCAGTGCGGACCGATCTTATAGTGCCATGCATAGCATTTCTTATGGTGCCAGATTGAACTCGGCCTAAAGCGAACTCTATTTCGACACAGCCCGACACGAGCGCCTCTCTTCGCGCAATTGCTCGCTCATTCGATTACGACACCCCACCGAACAGCGCGCTTATGGCACGCCCTTTCTTGACCCCATATATATACTGAAATCCCTCATTTACTTGAAATTTTCGCAGATTTGGTGATGACGCGGTGGGCGGAGACTCCAGTTTGGAGCGAAGCATATTGATCTGAGTGCGGACCCTCCTCAAGCCTGGGATTATCCTCGATGCGCTTTTGATCGTCGTCGTGCAGGCGGCGACTGATTGAGTCACTCTCGCATCTTACTAAGACCCGCCGCTGGACAGGGGTTGCTCAAGTCAATCGATCTGGCACCAACAGTTTTCCCTATGCTGGCACTACCGATGTTCCACATTTTTTCTCATCTAGGCTCTCAAGCTTCTCGATTCTTCTCGGCTTTTGGGTGGTTGGCCGATCAGGTTGGAATAAGTCCCATGTCGAGGTGATGTTGATGACAACCAGCTGAGATAATCAAGCATCGATCAACGAGTAATATCGCAATGTGATCGAGTGGTTATGTGAAATAATTTTGTTTCAACCGAGGGGGCACGCGATGCATATTATTTTCCGGACTAGCCTTAGATCCTCTACTGCTATTGGTATTTTGCTTCTATCGGCACCAATTTGTGCCCAGTCGGCCTCATCCGAGCCAATCCTGCAGGCGGCGGCCGAAGACAATGTTGACGATATCATCGTTACCGCCAACAAGCGCGAAGAAAACCTCAATAAGGTTGGCCTTACCGTTACCGCGCTGACGGGGGCCGCGCTTGCCGAGCGCAGGATTGTCTCGCTGAGCGATGTCGCCGCCGCTGTCCCGGGCTTGACCTTCACGCCGTCGACCACCAACACGCCAATCTTCACGCTGCGCGGGGTCGGCTTCAACGAGAGCTCGCTGGGCGTATATCCGGCCGTCAGCGTCTATGTCGACCAGGCACCGTTGCCCTTTCCGGTGATGGCAAGCCATGCGGCTTTCGATCTCGAGCGTATCGAGGTCCTAAAGGGTCCCCAGGGAACGCTGTTCGGCCAGAATGCGACGGGCGGCGCAATCAATTATATCGCCGCCAAGCCGACGGACTATTTCACAGCGGGCGGCGACATCGGGATCGGGCGCTTTACCCAGATCGACGGTAACGCCTTCATCAGCGGTCCGATCGCCGAAGGGCTCACGGCGCGCGCGGCGATGACCATCCATCATATGGACGACTGGCAGTACAGCATCTCCCGGGACGATACGAACGGACATCAGAACTACTATGCCGGCCGCCTGCTGCTCGACTGGAAACCGACCGACAGGATGAGCTTCCTGCTGAACGTCAATGGGTGGCGCGATAAATCGCAGCCCCAGGCGATGAGACTGGTCGGCAAAAACCCCCCGGTTAACCAGGTTCCGTTCATAAACCAGACCTTCATCAATGCGCCGTTCGTGACCGGCAATGCGCGCCGCGCCGATTGGAGCCACTTCGTGATCGACCCGTTCGGGGGCCCTCCCGGGGCCCCGACTCCAACGCTCGTCAATCACAACCCGGAGTCCGATCGCAAATTCTATCAGATATCGCTGCGCGGAGACGTTGAGGTCACCGACGATGTCACGCTGACGTCGATCACTACCTACGACGATCTGCGCCAGAAACAGCGCACCGATGGCGACGGGGCAGCATTCGTCTCGTTCGATCTGCCGCAGAATGACGGCAGGCTCAAATCGTTCAATCAGGAATTGCGACTTACCAATTCTCCAACCTCCGAATTCCGCTGGATTGTCGGTGCGAACTTCGAGAAGAGCAAGACCGTCGATAATCAAGCTCTGAGATATTGGGACAACGGTAACAATAACCCCGATCTCCTAGATATCAACTTCTCTCGCGATCTGCTGAAGCAGAATATCACATCCTATGCTGCGTTCGCCAACGCCGAATACAGCTTGACCGACCAGCTCACGATCAAGGCCGGCGTTCGCTATACAGACACCAAGATCAAGGCCGAGAATTGCGCTTCTACCAGCGAGAACGGCAATGTGGATGTGCTGTTCAACGTTCTTGGCGGGTTGCTGGGAAGCGTGCCCTTTACGCCGGTCGGACCGGGTGACTGCTTCGCGCTGAACGAAAATCTCGTTCCGGGCTTCCCTTTCCTACGTACACTTAAGGAGAACAATGTCTCGTGGCGCATAGGGATGGACTATGAGCTCAGTCCGCTTACCCTGGTGTACGCTACCGTGTCGCGCGGTTATAAGGCTGGCAGCTTTCCGGCGTTGGCGGGATCGACCTTCACCGCTTATGCCCCAGTCACGCAGGAATCGGTCACCGCTTATGAAGCCGGTGTCAAAGCAGGATTGTTCGATCGTCGTGTTCAGCTGAACGCGGCCGCGTTCTATTACAATTACGGGAATAAGCAGGTCCGTGGCAAGTTGTCGGACCCCATTTTTGGGGTGCTTGATGCGCTGGTCAACGTTCCCAAATAGCGGATCTGGGGTGCGGAGGCCGACATTTCGGTGAAGGCCACACCCGATCTGACGCTGATGGGCTCGGTTACCTACCTCAAGTCAAAGGTGCAGAAAAATCCCGCCGCCCCAGGCAACGTCAATGTGTTTGGAGAGCTCGATAGTTTCGTGGGGGATAAGCTGCCCTACACACCGAAATTCTCGGCGAGTGCTGGCATCGAATATCGGCCGGAGATGTTTGGAGGACATCCCTTCGTCGGCGTCAACCTGAACTATCGCAGTTCTCAAGATGCCGCCCTCGGTGGAAGTCGCCTGCTCTGGGGGACCGATCCTTCGATACTCTTGAGCCATGCGCCCGGACTGGACCGCGTGTTCTTCATCAAGTCCTATGCCCTCGTCGATGCTCGTGCGGGCTATGAGGCGGAAGGCGGTGCCTGGCGGGTGATGGTCTGGGGCAAGAACATCCTCAACAAGAACTACACCGCGGCCGTCATCCCTTTCAAGGACGGTGCAGCGGTCATGACCGGCATGCCGGTGACCTATGGTCTGACCATCGGGTTCAAGATCTAAGCGAGGGCACGTGGGGGCGCAGTTCACCTGTGCTCCCACTGGGTCCACCCAGAATAACCTATCCATTTCATAGCCTCTGGCGTGCCGTGCAAACTTAAAGCGGCATGCTGCCATTCACGGGAATGAGGGTCGCGAGCCGATCGAATGCCTGCCGGATTTCGTCATCGGACAAGCCGGTATACCCCAATACGATGGCGCGATCCCGAAACCGTGTGACTGCACCATATTCGTGGGCCGCCGCACTGGAAAATGGGTACAGCCCCACGCCGCAGGTCTTCGCCAGTCGGTGAATCTCCGCCGCGGAAGGAAGATTGTCCGGCAATATCCACATGAGGTGCATGCCGCATTCCATTCCGGAGAGAACGCCACCCGGAAAATGCCGCTCGATGGACTCGACCAAGGCGTCCCGTGCCACCAGGTAGGAACGTCGAATGCGCCGGAGGTGCCGCAGGAAGGCGCCTTCCCGAAAGAAGTCGGCGATCACAGCCTGCTCCAGCCACGGGCACCATTGTCGAGCAAGGCCTTCACTATTCGGGCCTGATCGAGCAGATGCCGCGGAAGTACGGCATAGCCAATGCGAATACCGGCCCCAATCGATTTAGAGAATGTCCCCAGATAGATGACATGCGCGTTGCGATCGAGGCCAGCGAGCGCCGTCAGCGGCGGGCCATCATAGCGGAAGTCGCTGTCGTAGTCGTCTTCGATGATGTAGCTGCCCGTCTGATAGGCCCAGTCGAGCAGCTTAAGCCGGCGATCGAGGCTCAGTGTATATCCCGTCGGAAATTGGTGCGACGGCGTCACATAGACGAGGCTGCCCTGAAATTTTTCGAGCTGTGACACCATCATCCCGCGGTCATCGACGTCGACCGAGAAGATGCTGGCACCATAGCTGCTGAACAGATAGGCGGCGCCCTGATAGCAGGGGTTCTCCATCGCCACGGTCGCCGTGGTCTGGCCGCTGAAGAAGACGCGGGCAAGGACGTTGAGCGCGCCCTGGATTCCCGCCGTGATCAGGATCTGATCGGGTTGCGCGTTGATCCCGCGCGTGGCCTTCAGATGATCGGCGATCGCCTGGCGGAGAGTCAGCAGACCGCGCGGGTCGCCATATTCGGTTTGAACGCCCCGCGCATAAGCGAGATGCCGCGCGATGGATTTCTGCCAGAAGCTCGTCGGAAAGCTCTGCGGATGGGGCCGTCCGACGAAGAAGTCGAACTGTGGACGCGCACCTTTTTCCTTCCACAGTTCGGGCGTTCTTCCCGAAAATGCAGGGTTCTTCCCGAGGCGGATACGCCGGCCCGTCGAGACGGTTTCGGAATGCGCGTTGCGCACCAGCACACTCGTATCAGGCAGCTTGTGATTGACGTAGATACCTGCCTTCGTCCTGGCGGCGATATAGTCCTCGGCGACCAATCTTTCATAGGCCAGAACGGCGGTGTTGCGCGCAATCCCCAATTGGATCGCGATGGCGCGGGAGGAGGGCAGTCGCTGCCCCGCCTTCAGCGCCCCGCTCAGGATGAGCTGTCGAATAGTTTCATATAGTTGAACCTGCAACGGCCGCTTATCTTCGCGGTCCACGCTGATCAGCAGTTCCATCCCAATCCCCCGGCAGCAAGATCATTTAGGACATCCCTGGGGATGATAGGCGTTGATGGCCGGTTGGGAAGGACAATCGATCTGGACCCATGATTTATATCCGTAGTGGCGCTACCGAGGCTCCATCCCGTACCTCATTCTCCTCGGGCAGTCGGTTGGGCTGTCTCGTGAAGTGGGGGCAATCACCATGTCCGTTTATCTCAGCATGCAGCGCGTGCGCTTCTCCAGCCCCGATGGCTACGAGAAGTTCAAAGTCATTTTTGCGGATACGCGCACGCATCTCATGCAAATGCCGGGCTTTTTGCATCTGACATGGTGGGTTCACCCCGAAGATCCGACCTGGTTCAATGAGGTGAGCTTTTGGATCGATCGCGAGTCAGTCAAAGACTGGCACATGAATATCTATCACAAATATGCCAAGGAATGGGCCGCCCGCGGCGCGATCATGGAAGACATCATCACCAATTTTGAGTCGACGATGAGCCGGCTACTGCGTGTCTGTCCGTGCTGCGGCCTGGTCGAGGACAAAGCCTTTGAATTGCAGGAAGAGCAGAAGATCTTGGCCATGCCTTGCCCGCAATGCGATTTCCATTTTCCTGTCATGCCTTCCACCCCCAGCAGCTTCGCGGTCTTCAAGGATATTCCGAAGGAGGCGTGAATGCCTCGGGCGCTGCCGTGAGCTAACATCGACAAGGACAGATCGACAGGGACAGATTGATGATGACCCGCGCTGCCGTCGCGTTCGAAGCCAGGTAGCCGCTCGAGATTGTCGAGCTCGACCTCGAAGGCCCCAGGGCGGGCGAGGTGCTCGTCGAGATCAAGGCGACCCGACAAGTGTGGCTGCAAGGAATGCCCGAGGTTTAATTCCGAAGGTATGAGAAGTTTTCCACGTTTGCGATTGCAACCATGATCGACCGGAGAAGTCTGGAATGACCTTCTAGTAGGTGATGCTTGGGTGTGCTCCTGCTCCGCCCGATGACTTCGCCTGCGACGAAGCGCGGGATCGGCTCCGATCACTTTCCGGCATGGGTGGCGACTTTAGGGTCAATGCAGACAGGTGCGCGAGAGTACCGCATCGCTGGGTCCGCCTCCCATTGATTTAGGCCGGATCGACATTCATCGTAGCCATATCATGGCAGCGGCGAGATGGACGAAGCCGGTGAAGTGGATGGTTCGGCGATCGTAGCGGGTGGCGAAGCGCCTGAAGTGCTTCAGGCGGCCAAAGCACCGCTCGATCTGGTTGCGATGTTTGTAAGCGGCTTCGTCGTGGGGGATGAAGACCTTGCGGTTCCGCTTGGACGGGATCACCGCCTCGGCCTTCATGTCGGCAATCAGTTCGCGCAAGTCATTGCTTTCATAGGCTTTATTGGCGAGTATCGCGTCGGCCTTCTGTCCTTCCAGGAGACCGGCGGCAGCGGTGATGTCGTGCGTCTGGCCAGCCGTGATCCGAAAGCGCAACGGCTTTCCGAACGTGTCGGCCAGCATATGGATCTTGGTCGTCAGTCCACCTCGGGAACGCCCCAGCTCCTGATCCTTGGCCCCCCTTTTCCGGTCGCTGCCTGTTGGTGGGCGCGGACGATCGTGCTGTCGATCATGAGATATGTGTTGTCTCGATCGGCCGTGAGCGTGTCGAATATCCGCTCCCATACACCGGTATGATACCATCTGCTGAAACGGCGATGGACCGTCTTCCATCGACCATAGCGTTCCGGCAGATCGCACCAATGCGCCCCCGACCGCAGAAGCCACAAACATCCGTTTACGAACAATCGGTTATCCGAGCCCGTCCGACCGGGGTCACTGACCTTGCCAGGCAGCAACGATGCGATCCTCGCCCATTGTGCATCGTTCAACTCGTACCGCTTGATGCCCATCGCCAGCTCCGTGCTTCAACACGGAACCCCATGAATCAGACATCACGCCTTTTGGGAATCCTGAATGTCGATCCGGCCTAGGAACGGAGTTCGGACTTTGGGACAATCCGGATTGTCCGGAATTAGGAATCCCATGCGGTAAGCTGCCGTTGAGATAGCCGCCTAATGTGCAGTTGCTTCGTGCGCAATCGTCGCCATTCAGCGGTTATGTGTCGAATCCAAGAACGACCATTCGATCAGATGAAGGGAGATGGCGGATTTGTACGGGGAATGTACATCCGGTCTTGATTTGAGAGTACCGCTGCGAGTTGCACGGCGCGTTATTGTCCTGCCTGCTGCCGGAAAGGCTTTCCGGCGTGCATCCATTCGAGCCGTTCGGCGCGCAGGGCGCCGCGCCGGACCTTGCCAGCGTCGTCGCGCAGCTGCACTTCGACGATCTCATAGCTTTCGGGCCTTTTATAGGGCGCAAGTCGCTCAGCGATGAAGGCATGCACATCCTCGATTCTAAGCGCGGCGCCCGGCCGCACCTGGAGGATCGCGTGGACGCGGTGTCCAAACTCCTCGCTTGGCAAGCCAATCGCAACCGCATTGGCAACTGCGGGATGTTCATCCAATGCGGCTTCGACCTCGGCTGGATAGACATTGGCACCGCCCCGGATGATCAGGTCGGTACGTCGGTCGGCAAGGAACAGATAGCCGTCCGCGTCGATATAACCCATGTCGCCGAGCGATATCCGTCCTGCATTGTCGAGGCGCGGCGTGGCGCCGATATAATGAAAGCGGGCAGCGGATGCGGCAGGGAAGAATATCTCGCCCACTTCGTCGGATGGGCAAGGTTCGCCTGCAGAGTTACGCACGGTGATCGTCTCAGGGGTGACACGCCCCACCGAGCCTGGCTTCTTGAGCCATTCCGCACCGCTGATCATTGTCCCCGGCCCCTCGGTGCCCGCATAGCCCTCAAGCACACGTTCAGGACCAAGCCAGTCGATCCAGGCCTGCTTGAGCCAGACCGGGCAGGGAGCAGCCATATGAACGATTCGCTTCAGAGAGGAGAGATCGTAGGCCCGGCGAACCCCCGACGGCAGCGCCCAGATGCGGTGCATCATCGTCGGCACCAGGAAGCACCATTCTATCCGCTCGCTCTCGACAAGCTGGAGCCATTTTTCCGGATCGAAACGCTCCATGCCCACGACCCGATTCCCCGAAACGAGTGCGAGGCTGCAGAAAAGAAAGGGTGCGTTATGGTATAGCGGGCCAGCATTGAGGATGATCCCGCCGCGCGGCATGCCGATCAGGTCAATCATGTGATTAATCCTGGCCGACAGGCAGGGCGAGCCATGATCGACAATCAGTTTGGGCCGTCCGGTCGAACCACCGCTGGCCACGGCCTTCCAGTTGGAAGCGGGCGGGCAATCCACCGGTACCCGCACTCCGGGCAGCAGTGGCGCATCGCCCGTGAATAAGTTGACGCCTGTTAGAGGAAGCCTCGGCGATCCAATGATGACGCGGGGCGCCGCAAGCAAAACGAGTTCGGCAAATTCGCTGGCGGGCAGCCGATATGGCAGGATGCAGGGCGTCGCCCCGGCTTTCCATGCGCCGAAAGCCCATTCGTGGTGTGCGGTGCCGTTGGAAAGTGTGATCGCCACCAAATCGTCGCAGATGACGCCTGCTTCGAGCAGCTGCACAGCCCTTGCGTCCGAACGCGCATCGAGTTCGCGCCAGTTCAAGCTATCCCCGCCATAGGACACTGCGGCAGCGTCGGGTGTCGCCGCAGCGAAGCGCTTCAATACGGATCCGAAAGTTTCGTCTGTCATGGCTCCGCCCCATCCAAAATCAAAGGCTCACGCCTCCACCCACCGCCAGAACTTCGCCCGAGACATAATCGCTGTCGGGCGAGCAGAAGAAGTGGACACCACCTGCTGCCTCTTAAGCGCGACCCACGCCGCGGCCGGATCCCGACACGATTGCACCTTGCCCGCCAATTTGCCCGGTTTAATGGTCATGCCAACTCCCGCGATGTGAGATAACGGTCATTCGCACGCCTCCCCCACCCAGATCGGCGGCTTGCGGCGCCACCACTCGACCGCACTCTCCAGCTGATAGGCAAGGGCGAGCAAAAGGGCCTCGCCGCCGGGCTTCGTCGCAAACTGAATACCGACGGGCAATCTGTTGTCGCTGAAACCCATCGGCAGACTGATCGACGGGGAACCAGCGAAATTGTCGATCCAGCAATAGCCGGCATAGTCGACAAGATGGTCGCGTTGATCCAGCCATGCCGTGTCGGGACCGAAGACACCGACGCGGACGATCTCCGTGCTAAAAGTGGGCGTCATCCAGATATCTATGTCGTTCAACAGCGCGAGATAGGAAGCGGCGTTTTCCTCCATCCGCTGCCATGCCGCATCATAATGTTCATCATTGATCCGGTTTCCCTGATCGACCAGTGTCTTCGATCGAAACTCCAGATCGTTCGATCCGATCGCGATGCCGATCTGTCCGGAAAGGAGCCCCAGCCGGCGTGAGAACATGCCTTCGGTGACGGCGTGCAGCGCATCGACGGCTGCTGACCCATCGAATGGCAGTCGACCATCGGCAACGCTGTGCCCCAGCCTTCCGAGCAGGTGGATCGTATCGGCAACAACACGTGCAACGTTCGCGTCCGGATCCGCGCCCGTGCGCATGACCGCGCTGTACGCATGAATGCGAAGCTTGCTCTCGATAGGCGCAATGATGAGCGGAACCGGCGTAAATTCAGCATCCGGATCGCGTGTCTGCGTCGCTTCCAGCCAGAGGGCAGTGTCGCGCACAGTTCGGCTGACGCATCCATTGACATTGAGATCAGAGATCGAGCGCAGCGCTTCATCGCCAAAATTGCGCCCGCGCGATGGCTTAAGACCGACGAGACCGCAGGGAGCGGCGCCGTGGCGTATCGAGCCCAGCCCGTCGCTGGCGTGGGCGATCGGCACCACTCCGGCCGCGACCGCCGCCGCCCCGCCGCCTGACGAACCGCCCGGCGTATAATCGGGATTCCATGGATTGCGTGTCGGCCCGACCAGAGGCGATTCAGTCACCACATTGAGCCCGAGTTCGGGCATAGACGAGCGCGCGATCGAAATCAGACCTGCGTTGGAGATTGCGCGGGTGTATGCCGAGTCGTCTGGCGCGATGAAGTCCCGGAGCGCCATGGCGCCCCAGCTTGCCGGGACACCCTTTTCCATGATCATGTCCTTGATCAACGTCGGGATGCCGGCGAGCGGCCCGGTGCGTTGCTCGGTCGCCTGCATGCGCGCACGCTCGAAATTTTGCCAGGCGATGAAATTAAGCTGCGGGTTGACCGTCTCGGCACGCTCGATGGCACGTTCCACCAAGGCAGCCGGGGTTGTGCGTCCCGCCTCAAGGGCCTCGCGCATGCTCACCATATCGGCAAGAGCCATCGTCATACGCCTCCTCCCAGAGGCTGGAACCCGAGCGCGTGCACTGTTGCTGCATAAGGGCGCTGGGCGAGGGAAATGAGGATCGCGGCAGCAAGGAGAGACGGCACGCTGACGACGGTTATCGAATAGAGCATGCCGCGCGGTCCAGCGATCACACCAGAGATCAGGCCAATTGCCAAGGGTGAAGCCGCCAGGGCCAGAGCATTCACAATGCCGAGAAGCGCCAGAACACGCGAACGCAGGTGCGCGGGCGCGAGATCCTGAATGATTCCCGGCATCAGCGCCGAGCCGGCGATGCCCATCGCAGCCTGAAACGTGGCGACGACATAAGCCTGGAACGGCGAGGTCGTAAACGGCAGGAATGCCGCTGCCAACGGTGTCATCCAGACGAAGAAGCTCGCGACCCTGATCGGGGGTAATCCGCCGGCATACTGCCCCAGTTTAAGCCCAATACCGGGCAGAAAAATCCCGATCAGTGTTGCAACAGTGACTGCGGTGCCGAGCCCGACACCCACCGTCGCAGGATCAATGCCGAAGGCACGCGGCAAAGCCAGGGGGAACCAGGTCAGGCCCGATGCCATTGCGACGGCCATGGCGAAGATCGAACCGAAAACGCAGACCAGCGTTCGCCAATGCGCTTTCGCATAAGGCAGGACATCGAGCATCGCTTCGCTCGTCCCTTCGCCATCGCTGAAATGTGGCGACGAAACCCGCTTCCTCACCATTGGCATCGTCACGATGAGGAGGAAAAGCAGCGGGCCCGGAATGGCGATCGCCCCCATGGCGATACGCCAGGAGTCGACTCCCGCGAGCCACGCCGGCAAACTGTTCTGCGCCGACCCAAGCCATTGGAGCAGGGCGCCGCCAAGTGCCATACCGATACCGGCCCCCAGCATGAATCCCGCGTAAAAAATGAGGTTGGCGGTGTTGCGTTTTCGCTCGGGAAAAAGGTCCGGGATCATCGCATAGACGATTGGCGCCAGTCCGGCCTCGCCGATGGCGATTCCGATCGTACCCGCGAACAAACCCCCGAAGTTGTCCTGAAAGGCGCAGAAGACCGTGGCGAGTGACCAGATGCCGACGCCGATCGCCAGGATCAGGCGCCGCCCGAACCGGTCCGCAAGCCAGCCCATGGGATAGCTCGCAACGCAGGCGAAGATCGCCATGCCGAGTCCTTGCAGCATACCTATCTGAAGATCGGTAAAACCCAGCGTCGTCTGGAGTGACGGAGCTATCAGGCTGAGCATCTGCCGAACCACGAGGGCAAAGAGCGTGGTCATTAGAAGGACGGCCAGCCCATACCAGGCCAGCGCCGCCCCACTGGACGACTCGTAGTCTGCAGGACCGCCAGCCTCAGACGCCGTAGCCGTTACGCTCTGCATATCCATTCTCCCGGGGTCCTGTCGCATCAGCACAGAACCATCATCGATCATGATATAATAAACAAGTTGACTTTATTGTAAATGAGAGAGATGAGTTGCGCATGCACAATTTTACGGTCCATCAGCGAATGGTTGACGCACTGGTCCTTAAAGGGCCGCGTCTGGTGGAGTAACGGCCATGCAATCCCCCGTCCGCGCAACTCTGGATCAGTTCACGCTCCCGCATCCTTCGGGCGACGGGCAACTCACGATCAGTATCGCAGCGCCGACGGTAGCATCTCCTGATGGCGGGGTGCCGGTGCTGTATCTCGTCGATGGCGATGTGACGTTCGGCATCGCGGCCGAGATTGCGCGCGTTCTGACAAGCGTGGCCGCCTTTCCTGCCTACTATGTCGTCGGGATAGGATATGGCGCGCCTTATGCCGACTTCCTGAAACTGCGCACGGCAGATCTCTCGCCACCGATCAGCGCTGAAGCGCTGAAGGGATTAGGGGCAATTGGTGAGGCGATCGGTGGCGAACGCAGCGGTGGCGCCGAGACCTTCCTCACCTTCCTGACAGATACGCTCAGGCCTGAGGTGGCAGCCCGCTATCCGGAAACAGTGGAGGGCGAGTCGATCCTTTTCGGTCATTCGCTTGGCGGCCTTTTCGCTGCCAATGCGCTGCTGACCCGACCCGATGCTTTCTCAGCGTTCCTGATCAGCAGCCCATCCTTGTGGTGGGACGACTTTGCGCTGCTCCGAAAATTGCCGGTGTTCGAGGAACGCCTCCGGGCGCTGGGGGGTCAACCGCGCGTCTTCGTTGATGTCGGCGGCAAGGAACAGGATCTGCCGACCAGCGTGCCCGATGGCCTCGGCGTCACGCTGGAACAAGCGCAAGCCCAGATCCGCACCGCACGAATGGTCGACACCGCCAGGGAGTTCGCCGAAGCGCTTGGCAATGCCGGAATCGTCGGCCTGCGCAACATTGTCTTTGCGGAGGAGGATCACGTCTCGGTCGCATCGACCGCGATCCTTCACGGCATGCGCTTCGCGTTGCAGCGCGAAAGCTGAGGCCACGGAATTTCTCGACAATAAAAGGGGACTTAACATGCGAACTCTAGCAAAAGCATTCACCGGAACCGCACTGGCCGTGATCATGGCCTCGCCTGCAGCCGTCCGGGCGCAGGATGCAGATCAGGCCGCGACCAACGAAATCGTCGTCACCGCGCAAAAACGATCGCAGGTATTAATCGATGTGGCGCAGTCGGTCTCGGTGGTGTCGAGTGCGACGCTCGAAAACCAGGGCGCCACCAACTTCAGCGACTATCTGAAGAACGTGCCCAGCCTTCAACTGGTTCAAGGCACGCCCGGCCAGGGACGGCTTGTCCTGCGCGGCGTCAACACCGGCGGCGTCGCATCGACGGTCGCCGTCTATATCGACGAAACGCCGTTCGGTTCGAGCACCGGGCTTGCCAACGGATCCGAGCTTGCTGGCGATTTCGATACGTTCGATATCGGCCGGATCGAGGTTCTACGCGGACCGCAGGGGACTCTCTATGGCGCGAGTTCGCTGGGCGGTCTGCTGAAGTTTGTCACTAACGCACCATCCACCGCCGGCTTCGAAGGCAAGGTTCTGGGCGGCGTGGAATTCACCGATGGCGGCAGCGCCTCCTATCGCGGCGCCGGCATGATCAACATCCCGCTCGGCGAAACGCTCGCATTCCGGGCGTCCGGCTCCTACCGCAAGCAGGGCGGCTACGTCGATTCCATCGGCACGGCCGGATCCAATGTCCGCGAGGATATCAATGATTTCGACAACTATGGCGGCCGCGCTTCATTACTTTGGAAACCCGATACTAATCTGAGCGTCCGACTGAGCGCGCTGTTCCAGAATATCGATGCCGACACGTCGAACTTCGTTGAATCGGATGCTGCAACCCTGGTGCCGCTCTATGACGGACTGACCCAGTCGGAATATATCCCTCAGTTCAGCAACATTAAGTACCGGCTCTACAACGGAACAGTCGAATATGATTTTGGCCCCGCGACCCTCACGTCCGCGACGGGCTATAGCCAGCAGCTTCAGTCATTCCGTGCTGACTACTCCGCAAATCTGGCCCTCGTGCTTGGCGGAGCCTATGCCTATTTCGATCAGCAGACCGAAAATCGCAAATGGACGCAGGAATTACGCCTCGCATCCAATGGCGGCGACTTCATCGAGTGGCTGGTCGGCGGGTATTACACGCACGAAAAGGGCGGGATTTTCCAGAATCTGGGAACGGCCGTGCCCGGAACACCCGGGACATTGACGCCGATCGCCCTGCCGTTCGATCTGGCGGTTTATAGCCTCAACTCACGATATGAGGAGGTCGCCGGTTTCGCGAATGCAACGGTGCACCTCTCGCCTTGGTTCGATATCGATCTCGGCGGCCGGTATAGCCACAACAGCCAACGCGCCACTCAGGTGACGAGCGGCGTATTGCTGGGCGCCAGCGTTATCGACGATCTCAAATCATCCGATAATGTCTTCACCTACTCGGTCGCGCCCAAGATCAAGTTCGGCAAGCAGGCATCCATCTATGCGCGGATCGCGAAGGGTTATCGTCCGGGTGGCCCGAACGTCATTCCAGTGGGCGCTCCGGCCGGCACGCCGACGACCTACAAGCCCGATACGGTCACCAGCTATGAAATCGGCGTCAAGGGCGATACCGCCGACAGAAGCGCATCGATCGAGGCGGCGCTCTATCATATCGACTGGAGGAACATTCAGCTTGCCGCCGTCGTCAACGGCTTCGGCGTCAACGTGAATGGCGCGGGTGCGGATGTCGATGGCGCGGAGATCACGGCTACGCTTCGGCCGACGGCAGGATTTGTTACGACCATAAACTTTGCTCTTAATGATGCAAAGCTCAGCGGCGATACCGATCCGCTCGTCGTGGGCGCGGTGAAGGGCGATCGCCTACCGTTCACGCCCAAATATGCCGTTAGCGTCAATGCCGATTATCAATGGGCTCTCGGTGGGGACAGCACGGCTTCGATCGGCGGATCGATCCGCTCTCTTTCTCAGCAGTCAGCCAATTATGATCCGGCCTATTTGGCAACTTTCGGGCGTTTCGCCAGAGTTCGGGGCTATGCGGTGGTCGACCTCCGCGCGGGGCTCAGTTTCGGTCGCTATGCGATCAATGCTTATGTCAACAATTTGAACAATAGCGGAGGGATCACCGCTGTGCAGAATTTGCTGGGGGTCGCAGGGCTGCCCAGGAACGTCAACGGCTCAGTCGGTACGAGTGTACTCCGTCCACGCACGGTCGGCTTCAACCTTACGGCCGGTTTCTGATCTGTCTGATGGCTCGCGGGGGTGAGATGGTCGGAATAGGGGGGAGCCCGGCCATCTCTTCCAACGCAAGTTAGCGTAATCGGCGGAAATCTAACCTATGAGTCAGCTGAAAATTGTCGCAGATAGTTCGATCATGCAGGTCGTTGCCACAAAACCGCGTCGTAGTCAGGCCGATCGCAGCGCAACGACGCGTGCCAAGGTGATTGAGGCGGCGCGCGATGTTCTGTGCGCGCAGGGCTATTCTGGTGCCACGATGCACGCGATCCGCGACGCCGCCGGGATGAGTCTCGGCGCTATCCAGCATCAGTTTCCCACCAAGGCCAAGATCATGGCGGCAGTCGCCATAGAATTTTCGGATTATCGGACCCAAATATATGCCGCCGCGATCCGGCGGGGGAAGACACCGCGGGAATCGATGGAAAATCTGATCGACGCCAATTTCGGGATGGTTGGCCGGCCGGAAATGGCAGCTTTGCTTGAGATTCACCTTGCGCGCCGCAACGATCCCGATCTGGACCGGGAAGTAGGGCATAGCACGCGCCGCTTCGATCGGCGCGTCCGCCTCTGGGCCTATAAAATACTCCATGCCGCAGGGATCCACGCAGAGGAAGTGCATCAAAGCCTACAGTTGCTCAATAATGCCGTTACGCGTGGTTTGACGGTGGAATATATCCGAAATCCCAACCCAGCCGCGCTCGATCGTTCGATACTGATCTGGAAGAAGCAGATGCTTGATTTGATTTTCGAAGCGTAGTCAGCACCCACATCAAATTCCAGTGCGGCCTGTATTCTGAGCTACCAAGTTCATACCCAAATAATCGGTGGCTTACGTTTTTTAACTCTTCTGTTGCTCTCTATTTTCTTGGTTGCTCGACCATTGGAGCGCGACTTGCGTCAGTAGGAACAGCTGATGCTCGGAATAGATGTCGGCCATAGCACTTCTCTGTCAAAAGGTGTCTGTCCGGGCACGGTCCTATTCCCGCCATCGGTGAGCACCTGAATGTATGGCAGCTCTCAGCGAGCTAATTCGAAGCCATGAATGACGGCTCTGTCGGCGCGAGCTGCCCTGGACGCTTTAACAAGGCGCTTGGCAGCCAATAAAGATGTTCCTTCGTGACAGTGTTGGGTTTGCTGGGGAGAGTAATGAGCCTTCGCAAGTGATCTCGGAACCCGCTTTGGCTGATCACAGATGCTTGCGAGGATAAGCCCCACTTTTGTGGTGAGGACCATCATTAATCAGCCAAATCGTGCTGACGAAAGCACGGATTTTGCGTATTCGAGTATTTCTTGGATCTCGGGCTGCTGCAGCTGCCCGGCCAAGTGGCCGTACGCCATTCCCTCGAGTAGGTAGTGTGCCACATTGCCCCGGCGGCGAGCGTCGGGATCCTCGGCGTGCCAATCCAGCAACTCCCGAGCGATGTTGTGCCATTCGGCGAGGAATGAGCGGTAGCTCGAGGCGAGAAGCGCGCTCAGTCCCGGCTCGCTGCGTGCGGCGAGCACAAGTTCCTGGTAGGCGCGGAATTCACGCTCGTTGAGATGTTTCCAGTGCGACTCGACGACGTGATCGATCGCATCCACGTCGTCAGCCATCGACATGAGATCATTCCGGAAGAGGTCGAGGCGCAATCGGTGGAGATGTGCGACGGTCGCCTGGAGCAAGTCGAGCCGCGTCGGAAAATAATATTGCATCCCCCCGCGAGACACACCGGCGCGATCCGCTATCACCGTAGTGGTGACTTCCGAATAGGGCAGGCGAGACAGGCAATCGATCGCCGCATCGAGCACCTGCGCACGCAAGATGGCGCCTTTTTCGGCCTGCCGCCGGCCGCTGCCGCGTTTCGTGGCGGTGCCCCGACTGGCGCGGAAATCTACGATCGCCAGATCGGATTTGAGATGCTTCGCATTCATGTCGGTCGAACTCACACAGGTGAAGGGGAGGAAGCCCTAGATCGCACCTAACACAAGTTGCAGGTCTGAGCAGGACTAAAATTAAGCAGTCGTGATTGACTTACGAGAGCTAACGGGCGAGAGAAAAAAGCAGAACTGCTGAAAATAGATAAGAGGGAGAGGAACTTTGCAAATGATCGTTTGCCTTACGGGGCGGATGCGCCACCTTGCTTGCACGGCCCTGGCGGGATCGCTGGCGCTGCTCGCCGCGCCCGCAATCGCGCAGGACGCCGCAGAACCCGCCGCCGCAGCAGCATCCGACGACATCGTTGTCACCGCCCAGCGTCGCGCGCAGGCGATCTCGGACGTGCCGCAACCAGTCCAGGCCATCGGTGGTCAACAGCTTCAGGCAATGGGCGTCAACCAAATCGAGGACATCATTTCGCTGGTGCCGAGCGCGACGATCGGCTCGACCATCTCCGTCGGTTCGAACACCTTCCAGATCCGCGGCGTCGCGGCGGGCGAGACCGATGGCGACGCGACGATAGGCTTCTATCTCGACAATTTTGCGTTTTCGATGCCGGGCCGGCCCTACGCGCCTGCTGCCGATTTCTACGATATCGACCGTGTCGAAGTGCTGCGCGGCCCTTCGGGCACGCTCTATGGCCTTGGTTCGCTCGGCGGCACCATCAAGGTGATCACCAAGGATCCCAGCCTGTTCGAGACCGAGGGCTCGGCGCGCATGTCGATGAATATAACGGATGGTGGCGACCCGGGTGCCGGCGGGGACGTCATGGTCAACATTCCGTTGGTAGAGGGCAAGGTCGCGATCCGCGGCGTGCTTTCCTACAACCTCATCGGCGGCTTTGCCGAGAATATCGCCACCGGAAAGAAGAACGCCAATGACGCCGACACGCTGACCGGCCGGGTCAAGTTGCTCGCCGAGCCGACCGACAACGTCAAGATCCAGCTGGCGGCATGGTACAACCGTTCAAACCAGGATTTCTCGAACCGTGCGACACTCGCCGATCCGGCGATCTTTGACCAGACCTTCGGCATCGCCGATTCACGGTACACGCTTTACACCGCCGATTTCGAATATGACTTCGGGCCTGCTTCACTGCTGTCCACCACCGGGCATATCAAGAACAAGGTTGTCGTGAACAACGGCGGCTTCATTCCCGGCATCGGCGACTTCGCGAGCTTCTGGCCGCTCGTCACCAAGAACTTCAACGAGGATCTGCGCCTTGCATCCAACGATGACGGCGGCCCGCTGAGCTGGATCGTCGGATTCTTCTACCAGAACGGCAAGACCATCGGCGGGCAGAGCGTCTCTCTGCCTGACTTCCCGGTGGGCGGGCAGACCGGCCTCGCGACATTCAACGACAATGTGATCAAGACCAGGGCCTGGGCCGTTTATGGCAACGCGACCTACACTTTCGCTGACGGCCTAGTCGATCTGACGGTGGGTGGGCGTTACTACAAGGAAAAGCGCACCTTCGACGAGAACAGCTCGATCACCTTGATCGAGGCGGGCGTCATCGTCCCGACGGTCGGCACCGCCCAGGCGAAGAACAACACCTTCAATCCTCGGGTCAACATCTCGGTCCATCCGACCGAGGACGGCATGATCTATGCCGAAGTCGCCAAAGGCTTCCGTTCCGGGGCTATCACCTCGACCTCGATCATCTCCGGCGCGAACTCGGCCTTGGGTACCAATTTTGACAATAGTTCGCCGCCAGACACGTTGTGGAATTACGAGGCAGGCGTGAAGTGGGCGCTCGGCGTCGTCGACGTGGCCTTTTCGGGCTATCTGTTCGACTGGAAGGACGCCCAGATCGAGCTCTCGCCGACGCTCCAGTCGATCGTGGTCCCGATCGGCGACGTGCGCGGCAAGGGCATCGACGGCGAAATCAGCTGGCGCACGCCGGTTACCGGCCTCACGCTGGCGGCCGCCGGCAACATCAACAGAACGAAGCTGCGGGGCGTCGTGCCCGAAGTGTCGGCAGTACTTCCGTGGCTGTCCCCCGGACGGCAGCTTTCCGGCACCGCCAAGAAGACACTGTCAGTTACCGGCAGCTACATTACGGCAGTCGGCAACGACTGGGATCTCAAGATGAATGCGCGCTATTCTTACCGGTCGCGGCAGCAGAGCATCTTCAACGGCGCCTATGCGCCTTGGAACGGCTTCGGGTCGGCCCGCATCAGTCTTGCCAGGGAGGACCTCGAGCTTTCCCTCTTCGCGGACAACATCGGCAACGCCCAGCGCCCGATCTCCAAGCCCGGCGGCCAGAACCAGGTCCCGTATCCCCGGACTATCGGCGTGTCGGTCGAAAAGAAGTTCTAAGCGGCGTAAAGCTGGAGACCAACATGGCCAAGATCGAACGGGAATTCACCGACGCCCCGCGCCGGCAAGGGGAATGGCAGGCCGAGCCGTTCCTTCCCCGCAAGCCTATCCCGGACATCGGCAGCGCTCGCATCGATGGGGAGAGGTTCCATTCGCGCGAGTTCATGCAGCGCGAATGGGACATGGTCTGGACGCGCACGTGGAATATCGGCTGCCACGTGAGCGAACTGGAAGAGGCGGGCGATTTCCGGATCCACACGCTCGGCAAGGAATCGCTGCTGTTCGTCAAGGGCGAGGACGATGCGATCCGCGGCTTCTTCAATATCTGCCAGCATCGCGGCAACGTGCTGTGCCAGTCGCGCGAAGGGACGGTCACGCGGTTCAAGTGCCCGTTCCACGGATGGGAATGGAACCTCGACGGCAGCTTGCGGCAGGTCATGCATCCGCAGTTGTTCCCGCAGTTCCGCAACGGTGTGCCGACCGCCGAGCTGGCCTTGCCGCCGCTCAAGGTCGAGTTGTGGGGAGGCTGGGTGTGGTTCAACATGGACCCAGCCGCCGGTCCCTTGCGCGAATTTCTGGGCGAGGCTGGGGGGCACCTCGAAAGCTACGGGCTCGAGGACTTCAACCTCGTCGACTATAAAAGCTTTGAATGGGCGGGCAACTGGAAGCATGCCCATGATGCCTTCAACGAAAGCTACCATTTCGAAGCGCTCCATCCGGAATTCCTGCACTTCGCGGAAGGTTTCGACGTTCCGATCGAGCTGCTGGGCATCCACAGTCGGATGTTGAACTTCAACCACACCGTCAGCGAGATACTGCCCGACCGAGCCGAGATGACCGAATTTCGGGCCCGTATGCTGGGCCTGCCGGAGGGCTATGAGGGCGAGGCCAAGGACGTCCATCTCGCTGTCGTCGAACAGAAGCGCAAGGCCGAGGGGACGTCGCACATCCCCTACAAGCGGATGAACGACGAGCAGCTCGCGCACCAGTACCACTACACCTTCTTTCCGGGGACGACCTTCACCTCCACGCCCGAGATGTCGATCGTATTCCGCTATCGCCCCCACGAGAGTGATCCCAACTACTGCTACTTTGACTTCCTGATCACGCGGCACGATCCCCCCGGCGTCCCCCGCCCGGAATATCAGCACCGGCTCTACCGGCACGACGAGCTTCCCAGCTATGCCGAGGCTTTCGACGGCACGTTCGACCCGGTCCTCGCCAACGTGTTGCAACAGGACGGTACCAACATGCCGACGATGCAGCAGGGTACTGCCTCGCGGGGCTTCCGGGGCATGATCCTGGGCGAGCAGGAAGTGCGACTGCGCCATTTCCACCAGACCGTCGATCGTTACCTGCGCGGCGATTTTCCGACCGCCGGCGACCGGTGAGGCCAGCCATGTCCGACGCAAGACGCATCCACATCGTGACCGGCGGAAAGTATCACGACTTCGATCTGGCGCGACTGCGCCTCCTCGAACTGATGGCCGGTGACGATCGTATCCGCGCCAGCTGCGCGATGGACTATGAGGGCTTGCAGATACTGGACGAATGTTGCGGGCTGGTCCTCTACACCTGCGACCTGATGCCGTCGGACGAGCAGGCCGTGGCGATGGACGCCTTCGTCCGCCGCGGCGGACGGATCATGGCTCTCCATGCGGTCAACGCCCATTTGGAATTCACCGACGGGCCCGAGATCGTGACAAGCGGCGTTCGCATTCCGGGCCTCGTCAAGTCAACGGCCGAGCATGTCTGCCCCATGTTCATGGATTTGCTCGGCAGCCGCTTCGTGACGCACCTGGCTGCGCAGGAGATCCACGTCCATGTCGAGGACGCCGACCATCCGGTCACGCGGGGGCTGAAGGATTTCACGCTGGTCGACGAACCCTATGTGGCGACACCCATCGGTGACCTCAAGATATTGCTCTCGGCACGCTACAAGGGTCTTACGCCCGGCTACGAGACAATCGAGGTCCCGGACGATCCCCCCCGGCCGCAGCTCTACGTCAAAGATCACGGCCTTGGTGCGGTACTCTATTCGCCGCTCGGTCACGCCTGCGGCAAGTACGACATGCGCCCGCTCATGGACGTGGCACCCGCCGTCCGTGGTCCCTGGGACGATGCCAACTATCTCGATATCGTTCGACGCGGGATCGCGTGGCTGACGGCGGCGCAAGCGTGACCGCGACGATCAGCCCCAGGGGAGAGAGGCGATGAGCGGTCTTCGGATCAGGCAGCTGGGTTATGTGACCGACGACATCGAGGCGTCGGCGATGGAATGGGTGAAGTCTGTAGGTGCCGGGCCCTTCTTCGTGATGAAGGGCATGGGATTCCGGGACTGGAGCTACTGCGGGGCGCCCCAGGAAATGACGCTCGACATCGCCTTCGGGCAGGTCGGGGACCTAATGGTCGAACTGATCCGGCCGAACGGGCCGTGGCCGAATGTCTATGGCGAGACGATGCCGAGCGGATGCCGCGCCCATCACCACGGCTATCTCGTCGGCGATCTGGACGCGGCGGCCGCAGAGCTTGGCGGTTCCCCGGTGACGCAGGCGCATCTTTCTGCAGAAACCGAGCTTCGCTATTTCGATCGCCGCAAGTCGCTAGGGCTGTTCGTCGAACTCATCACGGACAGTGCGGAAAGCCGCGAATTCTTTGAGCTTTCGGCGAAAGCGGCGCGCGAATGGGACGGCGAGAGCGATCCCGTCCGCCCCTTCGAGCCCAACGCGGCGTGATGGCAGCCGACGACACCGGCAGTCAGGTCGTGATCGTGACCGGTGCCGCCTCTGGCATCGGCGCGGCAACTAGCGCTGCGCTGACGGTGGCAGGTACGCTTGTGGTCGCGATCGACCGCGACGAGATCAGCGCTCCGGTAGCGCAGCGGATCCGGATGAACGTGACTGACGAGCAGGACTGGATCGAGGCGGCCGAGCAGACGCTTGCGCGGTTTGGGCGCATCGACGGCCTCGTCAATTGCGCCGGCGTCATCCGCATGGCGCCTATCACCACCATGGCTCTGGACGATTTCCGGCTGACCCTGCAGGTCAACGTCGAAGGCCCGTTCCTTTCAATGAAGCATGTGTTGCCGGCGATGTACCGGCAGGGCCGGGGCAGCGTGGTTAACATCTCCTCGACCGCCGGGATTGCCGGCGCTGCCGGCGCTTCGGCCTATTGCGCCAGCAAGGGCGCCGTGCGCCTGTTGAGCAAAGCCGTCGCGCTCGAAGCACTGGCCGGGGGCACCGGCGTCAGGGTCAACTCGCTGCACCCGGCGATGACCGATACCCCGATGGTCAAGGAAATCGTCTCCCAGCTCGGCGGGAACGCCGAGACCGAGGATCAGATGCGCGCGCTGCAGCCTTCGGGTGACTTCATCCCGGCGGCCGCCGTGGTTGATGCGATCCTGTTCCTGCTGTCCGATGCGTCGATGTTCGTCAACGGCACGGAACTGGTCGTCGACAACGGGTTCACGGCGCAATGACCGCGCGCCCAGCAACAGGAAACCCGACGATGATCTTCTATGATTTCGATGTCTTCGCCCCGAGTCCCTACGTCGTCTGGATGTTCGCGCAGGAGAAGGGCATCGCTTTCGAGCGCCGGGTGATCGATCTGCTCGCCCGCGAGAACCGGCGTGCGCCGTTCGTCACTGACGTCAATCCACTTGGCGAGTTACCCGCTATCGTGCTGGCTGACGGCACTGCGCTAACCGAGATCACCGCGATCTGTGAATATCTCGAAGATATCCGCCCTGATCCGCCGCTGATCGGCGCGACTCCATTGGAGCGGGCGGAAACGCGGATGTGGGTGCGCCGCATCGATCAGAAGATTGCCGAGCCGATGGGCGAGGGTTTTTCAACCGAGGAGGGGCGCGCCTTTTTCGAGGCCGACGCGGCAAACGGCCTCCCCGTCACCAAGACGATGCTGCCGGCGAGCGCCGCCCCCGTCCTCAAGGCCAAGGCCCGCGACAAGATCATGTGGCTCGATGGGCAGATGGCGGGCCGTGAATGGGTGTGCGCAGGTCGTTTCACGCTCGCGGACATATTCCTCTATTGCTACCTCCAGTTCGGGGAGCATCACGGCCAACCGATCCCGGAAGAGACTCGCTGGATGAAGGATTTCTTCCAGCGAATGAAGGGGCGTCCGACCGCATGGCACGGTCAGGCCGGCAGCCTCGACTGACGTTTCGACGCCGGTTTTCCTTTTTAAATTCAAGGCGATCTCAGATGAAAGCGGTATATTACAGCGAGAATGGCGGGCCCGAAGTCATGGCCTATAGCGATCGTCCCGAGCCCGAGCTCGGCGAGCATGACGTGCTGGTCCGGGTAGAGGCAATCTCGATTGAGGGCGGCGACCTGCTCAACCGCCTCATCGCCCCGCCCGCGACGATCCCGTTCATTCCAGGCTACCAGGCGGGCGGCGTCGTCGATGCAGTCGGCCGCAGGGTGACACGCTTCACCCCGGGCCAGCGCGTGGTCGCGTTCAACTGGAACGGCAGCCACGCCGAACTGATGGCCGCGCCTGAGGATTTTTGCTTCCCCATCCCAGACGGGCTCGACATGATGCTAGCGTCGGCGGCTCCGATCGCGTTCGGGACTGCGCACGACGCACTGATCGAATACGGCCAGCTGGGCGCGGGCGAAACAGTTCTGATACAAGGCGCGGCAGGGGGAGTAGGACTGGCCGCGGTGCAGATCGCCAAGGAGACCGGCGCGACGGTGATCGGTACGGCCTCATCCGCGGAGCGCCTTCAACGCATCGCGCCGTTCGGTCTCGACCATGGCATCGACTACCGGCAGGAGGACATCGCGGAGCGCTGTCTTGCGATCACCGCTGGCAAGGGCGTGGACCTTGCGATCGACCTCGCCGGCGGCAAGGGCAAGGACCTCCTGGTCAAGGCGCTCAGGCCGCACGGCCGTTACGGCGCAGTGGGCGCGTCGACCGGCGACATTCCCTCATTCAGTTTTTTCGAGCTGACCGGCGAGATGCTGAACGTTTATGGCGTATCGCTCGGTCGCGAGATGCACACCGATCGTGTGCGCGAACTGGTTGCTACGATCTTCGCCAAGCTGGCCGACGGCACATACCAAATGCCGATCGATCGCGTCTTTCCGCTAAGCGAGGCGGTAGAGGCCCATCGCCACGTGGCGCAAGGCCATCCCTTTGGCCGCGTCATGATGACACCCTGACTGGGTGAAGATCCCCAGCGCGGCGACGGGGCCGGGTATCGCTAGACACCGTGCGGCAGCGCAGGACATCGGCGCAACGGTCGCGCCGAGACCCGCCCGCAAGGGCGCTAACAGGGAGCGACCTTGTCGTCCTCCGCGACAGCTCCGTTGGCGTAAACGGCCGACGGCAATTTCGTCGAGGAAGGGCAGCTTCTCCAAGAGGCAGCTTGAAAGCTGCTTGTCCGGACGCAGCCGAACTCACGCCATTGTGAGACCATGAATGTACGGCGGCTATCGACGCTGTAATTTATACCTGCGAACGACAGCTATGTCGGCGACATTTGCCACTCCACCGGCCGTCTTTGCAGCGGTCGCTTTCGACTAGGCCCAGACGTTCGCGTACCAAACGGCGAATGGCCGCTTGCAACAGAAGCAGCCGTTTGGGCCGCGCCGAGCGGACGATCTGCCCCGCTCCTAATTGCCGCCGTCGCCGATCTCGCGGTCGCCGTGCATGGCCAAAGCTTCGCGACCCTCGCAGCGGCGTCCGGCGTCGCGAGCGAGATGCAGACGAAGCACCGCGTGATGATCCAGGGCCCCACCACCGTCGCCGCGCTCCTCAGCAGCCTGCAGATGGGCTTCCGCACGCTGGCGATGGAGAAGCGCTCGAGCGAGGTCTGACAGGTGCTCGGCGCCGCGAAGGCCGAGTTCGCGAAGTATGGGAAGGTATGGGAGAAGCTCGGTAAACAGCTCGACATCGCCCGCGAGACCATGGACGAGGCTGGCAAGCGCACGCGCACGGTCAGCAGAAAGCTGGGGGACGTCGAGATGTTGGAGGGACCGGTGGCCCCGGCGATCATCGACCTTGTGCTGGGCGAGGAGGACGAGCCGGAGGTCGCTCCGTCGGAGGCGGCGGAGTAGCTGCGGACTTCAGCCGGGCGTCGGCCGACGCGAGATCGCGGACAGGTCTATCGCCAGCGCCCGGGCGTTCTGCGGCTGGGCGCCGACGCGCTGGAGCATCTCCAGGAACGCGTCGGGATCGGGCTGGCCGAGCGCCAGGCGGTATTTCAGATATGAGATGCTCTCGACGGAGACGCTGCCGATACGCGATTATACGGGTCGTGTCCGCGTCATTCCCGTGACGGATTGCGGTGCGTCCTTGGTTGAATGGTCCGGACGGTTTTCTATTCCCAAGGGCGATTCAGAAGAGATTTGCGAGTGGGTTCGGGAGATATACAAATCGGGCATCAAGGCGATGCGCGCTTACATTGAGGGGTCGTGATCAATCTACGCGTCCCAGTCCGCAGCGTTTTGGCGATAGCTCGGCCGATCACGACATCTTGATATGGATCCGCCGCCTATCAATCCAACGAAGTCAGAACGGAAAAAACCGGTGAATCGCCACCACCGCCACAATCCAGGTGATGAGATTGAGCGGCAATCCCACGCGCACGAAGTCGGTATAGCGATACCCACCCATTTGATAGACGAGCACGTTGGTCTGATAGCCAAATGGTGTGGCAAATGCCGCACTGCCGGCAATCATGATCGCAACCAGGAAGGGGCGCGGACTGACGCCCAAGCTCTCTGCCAACGCAACCGCAACGGGCGTCACGAGTACGGCCACGGTAGCATTGGAAAGAAGCTCGGTAAGCACGAGCGTGCCGCCATAAAGAAGAATGAGCGCCATTAACGGGCCGAATGTCTCGACCGAGCCCACCATCGCATCGGTAGCTTCCGCAGCAAGCCCGGTCTGTTCCAGCGCGATGCCGATCACGACCATGCCGGCAATGAGCAGCAGGATTTCGGGCCGCAGGCCACCATAGGCCTCATCAGGGCGGATGACGCGCATCAGGATGAGCAAGACGGCCCCGGAAAAAGCGGTCGCAGCGATGGGCGCGATGCCCATCGCCGCCGCAGCCACGACACCCACAAACACCAGGATCGATGCAACGGCCTTGGCAGGCTGGAGTGGCCGCTGTTCGGCAAAATCCTGCACGTCGCCGATGGCATCGCCCGCGATGTCGAGATGGCTGACCTGATGATGTTTGCGGGGCACATCCAGCTCGCCGGCAGGCTCTGAGGACGCCTTGATCAGCTTGCCGGACACCAGCAGCAAATAGATCCCGCCCGCCACCGCGACCGCCAGTCCGACCGGCGTGATCTCGAAAATACCAAAGGGCGGCTGGCCAGACGTACGCGCCATATCGTCGACCAGCAGATTGGTGGACGTGCCAATCAGCGTGCAGCAACCACCCAGCACCGCAACATAGGACAAAGGCATCAGAAAACGTCGCGGGTCCACGCGAAGCGAATTGGCCACATCCCGCACGACCGGCGCGGCCAGAACCACGATGGGCGTGTTATTCAGAAACGCGGAGCCTCCACCGCACAACGCAATCAGAATCCAAAGGCCGGCAGTTCCCACCCTTTGACACAGCGCAACGGCGTGGCGGATCAGCAAGTCGAGGAGTCCCGACAACTCCATCGCGTGCGCAATAACGAAGAGCGAGGCGAGTGTGACAATCGCAGGGCTGCCAAACGCGGCTTGCACCTCGCTTGGGCGCACGGCCCCGCTCAAGAGCAATATAGCTGCACCAGCGAGCGCCACGACATCGGCACGAACACCGTCCCATATCAGGGCTGCGATCACTCCGGTGAGCACCAGGAGCGTGATGATCTGCACGAACGTCATCCGCGCCGCTTACCACATCAATACGTCGTCGGCAGTCCCGGATCAAACGTATCGCGCCTCGTAAACAGCATCTTTCCGGATGCGGGTTCTCGTTCCCGGCTGAATTGTCTAGGTTCAGCCGATGGCGAAATGGAATCGCAACTACATATTGTCGGCCATGGCTGGAGCGGTCATCGCTCTGCTCGCTGGTTTAGCCCTTCTGGCCGCAGGCGTCGTGCGTTGGAACGATGACGCTGAGACGGGGCCAGCCCCCGTTCCGGCGCAGCAAATCCCGCCTCCGCCGGAAATCAAAGCCCCGATAGCCGTCCCGCTTCCCCAGCCACCGCTCAACCGCCAACAGCTTTTAAGCGCGTTTTCGGCTGCAGCCGACGCCGTAGCGAGCAATCAGCCATTGCCGAAGGATAACGCATCGCTGGTCGGCAAGTCGTTCGCCATCCGGCTGCCATTTGGTTGTTCCGGCCCGATGGCCGAGGACGCCAAGGATTGGGCCGGATGGTCCTACAACCCGAAAACGAAAGCGCTGAAGCTGATGGCGCGGCCGGAAATCTGGGATGCCACGCCTTGGGTACGGAATCTGGCAGGTCAGTTGCCTTTCGACGCAGCGGAGGGATTCTGGATCAGGCAGCCCTGGACCAGTTCGCAGGCATGCCCGGCAGATCCGGGCCTTGAAGCGGCAGGCGGAATTCCAGGCGCCACGCGCAACACGGCAGGCATCGTGCAGTTTTTTTCGCCGGGGTCCCCAAGAACGCTTCGGCGCGGGGTGCGGCCATATGCCGTTACCGTCAAAAGCAAAGAGGAAATCGCCCCCGGCCCTCGCGACTATGGATTGCTCATCAACGGCAAGGTCGTCGGTTTCGCGGATGGCCAGCCCATCCATTGCATCAACGAAGCCGCAAATCTTGTTCCTGTCTGTCTGATCGCCGTCGAGTTCGGCCGGATTGCTTTCGAGGACATCGCTAATGGCGATATTCTTTCCGAGTGGAGCAATTGACGGGTTGTGCATTGCCTCGGTCTGGCGCCGGAACTGACCCTAGCGGCGTTCGATGCTACCCGCGCAGCGGCAAGCGTTTTAAACGCCAGCGATTTTGGTCTGGGCAATAGCAGAATATCAGTCGCGCCCGAGCCATCACTTCAAAAAGCCAACATTCTATTGGGTCGAACAAAGTTCCTCGTAGCTTTGCTCGACGAGCGTGACGTGGTGCAGCATCGCTGCATGCGCTGCGGCCGGATTTCCAGAGATGATGGCCGAAACCACGGCGTCATGCTCGTCGAAAGATCTTGAAGGACGTCCTTCAAGCTGAAACTGCGCGCGACGAAACGGAGACAGGCGACGGCGCATCGATGTCGCCAATTCTTCAACGACGCTGTTATGCGCGCCGGTATAGATCATCGTATGCAACAGATGATTGTCGTCGGCAAAGCCCTTGGCGTCGGCTTGCCGGGCGGGATCGCCCATACGCTCGTGCAATGCCTGAAGGCGCCTTCGTTCAGTAGGCGACATCGACATCGCGGCTAGCCGGGCGCACGTCGCTTCGAGTTCGCCCATCGCGACGAACAGTTCCTCCAGCTGCGTCGGGGTCACGCGTGCGACGATCGCGCCGCGCCGCGGGCGGATCTCGATCAGCCCGGTAGTGGCCAATTGACGTAGTGCCTCCCGCACGGGGGTGCGCGACACATTATAGCGTTGCGCGAGAAGCTGTTCGTCAAGCCGGTAACCCGGCGCGAATTCGCCGGACAGGATCGCTTCGGCCATGTCGTTAGCGAGCTTGTCTACCGTCGTAACACTGGCCACTGCCGCTGTTTCACCCTCGATATTGCGCAAATCGGGCCGTGAAATCTCGGCCGAGGCGGGGCTTGCATACAAAAGTGACGGGGACGCGACAATGGTGTTGCCGACTCACAAAATGTGTGCAAGCTTGCGTTCGTGCATACAAGATGAGCCGAGAGCGGCCATCGGTGCATGTTCGCTTAAAGGGGGATGTCTAGGGCGCTGACCACTAAAAGGGGCGACCTACATGCGAACATTCTATGCGTTGACCGCACTGCTTCTTGGTGCCACCGGCACGATGGCTGCAGCGGCGGATGGGCCTGAACTGCACGGTTTTGGCGAAGTTTCAGTCAAGAATGATTATGTGACGCCGCGCGGCCTCGTCGTCACGACAGCCGGCGCGACCGTGCAAATCCTGAATGGACTGGTTCTCGTCCTGCCGAGCGGAATAGCTTTTCATGCCGGCACATGGACCGACATCAACCCGGGTTACAGCACGGCCGACGGCAATATCACCGCGGTCAACGAGTTCGACTTCTTCTTTGGCGTGAGCGGCGATATCGCGCCGAACCTCAAGGCTGGCGTCGAATATGTGCAGTTCATCAGCGGCCAGCCGTCGGTCGCGTTCAAGGACGAGCGCAATATCGAGTTCAGCCTGAAATATTCGGACGCGCCCGATGCGGCCCTCTCGTTCAACCCTTATGCCAAGCTTTTCTGGGCCTTTTCGAGCAAATCTTCGACGGTCGTCCTCGGTAAGACGGGCAAGACCTTCGACATCGAAATCGGCGCGGTGCCAACCTATAAGGCTGGTACGGTTACGCTCTCTGCGCCAACCTGGTTCACCGTGGGGCCGAAGAGCTATTGGCTCACCAAGGCCAATGCCACCGCATTCGGAGCTGACCGGAAGAATTTCGGCGTCATTTCGACCGGATTGAAGGTGTCGACGCCGCTCAGCTTCATCAAGGGCGGCGCGGGCGCGAATGTCTTCCTCTCCGGGCAATATTTCCACCTCGTCAACGACGGCCTTCAGGCATCCAAGGCGCTGCTCAACAGCGGCGACAGCAAGCGGGATCACGTCGTCTTCGGTGGAGGCATCGGCTTCAACTTCTAGCTGGGGAGCTGGGGGAAGGCGGCGGCGCTGGGGGCCGCCGCCTGACCCAGCCGGGAGAACACTCATGGTGCAGATTTCGGCGAAACCATATGATTTCGAACTCGATCCCAATCGTGTCGCGCTACTTATCATCGATATGCAGCGCGATTTCGTTGAGCCCGGCGGCTTCGGCGACGCGCTGGGCAACGACGTCTCCCAGCTGACGAAAACCATCGCGCCGCTCCGGGCGCTGCTCGCGGCGGCGCGAGACTATGGCCTGCTGGTGATCCACACCCGTGAAGGCCACCTTCCCGATCTCAGCGATCTGCATGAGACTAAACGTGTGCGCGGCAAGGGCGCGATGACGATCGGCGATGTCGGGCCGATGGGCCGCATCCTCGTGCGCGGCGAGCCTGGCCATGACATCATTCCCGAGCTGTATCCGATCGCCGGGGAACCGGTTGTGGACAAGCCCGGCAAGGGTGCCTTTTATGCGACCGAGTTGACCGATCTGGTCGAGGAGCATGGGCTCACCCAGCTCATCGTTTGCGGCGTGACCACCGAGGTCTGCGTCCACACCACGGTGCGCGAAGCCAATGACCGGGGCATCGAATGCCTCGTCCTGAGCGACTGCACCGGATCCTATTTCCCGGAATTCCACGAAACCGCGCTGCGCATGATCGCGGCCCAGGGCGGCATCTTCGGATGGGTTGGCGATTCTGCGAGCGTCATCGCCGCGCTCACCGCACCGGCGGAACCGGAAAGGATCATGGAAGGGGGCCAAGCATCATGACTGCAACCGCAACGACCGCGCCGGCACCGGCCAAACTGCCCTGGTGGACGCCAGGGGACTGGAATGCGTTCTTCGGGTTCGGGACAAACATTCTTGTCAACGTGCTCGTACTTACCGGTTTGTTGCGTTTCGTCCTGAAGCTTCCTGATCCGATCATCTTCGGCCGCATCCTGCCCGCCGTCGGGCTGATGCTATTCCTGAGCACCGTTTATTACGCCTGGCTCGGTCGCCAGCTCGCGCTCAAGACCGGACGCACCGACGTCTGCGCGCTGCCGTCCGGCATCAGCGTGCCACACATGTTCGTGGTCGTCTTCGTCGTCATGCTGCCGATCCTGATATCGAGCGGCAGCCCGATCGAAGCCTGGAGCGCGGGCCTCACCTGGGTATTCGTCCAGAGCTTCGTTCTCATGATCGGCGGCTTTGCCGCGCCGCTCATCCGGCGGATCACGCCGCGCGCGGCTCTGCTCGGCTCGCTCGCCGGCATTTCGCTCACCTTCATCTCGCTCAGCCCCGGCGCGCAGCTGTTCATGACGCCGATCATCGGCGTGACCTGCCTCGCGGTGATCCTCGCCAGCTGGTTCGGCGGCTTCCGCTATCCCGGCGGCATTCCCGGCGGCCTGATGGCCATCATGGTCGGCACGCTCATCGCATGGGGCGGACAGGCCCTGGGCTTCGAGCTTGGCGGCGTTGGACCGGAAAAGGTCACTGGCGCATTGGCCGATTTCGGCTTCAGCATCCCGTTGCCGGCGATCCACGAGATTCTCGGCGGCTTCAAATATATCGGCATCATCCTCGTCACCGCGATCCCCTTCGGCATCTATGACCTTGTCGAGGCTATGGACAATGTCGAGAGCGCCGAGGCGGCGGGCGACCATTTCCCGACCACGCGCGTGCTGACCGCCGACGGCGTCATCAGCCTGATCGGCTGCCTGATGGGCAACCCGTTCATCAACGCCGTCTATATCGGCCATCCCGGCTGGAAGGCGATGGGCGGACGGATCGGCTATTCGGCCGCGACGGGCGCGCTGATGCTGTTCCTCACCTGGTTCGGCGTCGTCGCGCTGATGATGGCGATCATCCCGGCCGTCGCCCTGCTTCCGATCCTGCTCTATATCGGCATGCTGATCGGTGCGCAGGCGTTCCAGGAAAGCCCGCACAAGCATGCGCCGGCGGTGGTGCTCGCAATCGTTCCGACCATCGCGGCCTGGGGCACCACCCAGATCAACAATGCGCTTGGGGCGGCGGGGACGAACGCGGGCAAGGTCGGCATGGATGTGCTCGCCAACAATGGCGTGCTTTACGAGGGGCTTCATATCCTTGGCAGCGGCGCGACATTGTGCGGCATCATTCTCGGCTCGATCGCGGTGATGATCATCGACAAAAAGCTCGACAAGGCGGCCTATTTCGCGCTGACGGGGGCCATATTGACCTTCTTTGGCCTGATCCATGCCGAAGCGATCGGCATCGCGCAGACGCCGGCCGTGGCGGCGGCCTACCTGATCGTCGCGGTGTTCCTCTTCGCCTGTTCGAAGAGGTCCGATGCGGTCAGTGAACCGGATGAGCCCGTATCCGCCGACGTGGCGGCGCAGCCGGCGTGAGTCGCAACGGATGATTGACGAGAAGCATGTGCTGATACTGGCGGGTGTGGCGGGGTTGGAGATCGACCCCGCCCATCTGCCGGGTGTTACCAACAACCTGCGCATCCTGCTCGAACAGGCGGCGTTGCTGATGACGCCGTCGATTGCGGCCGAGATCGAACCGGGGGCGATATTCCGCGCATGATCCTGCTCGATCACACCGAAATCCACGGCGTGTGCATGCTGGCCGAAGCGATCCGCCGCGGCCGGATTTCGGCGGTTTCAGTGATCGAGGATCGGCTGGATCATGTCCGGCGCCTCAATCCCCTGCTCAACTGCTTCACCTCGATACTTGAGGAGCACGCGCTCGCCGCCGCCGCCGAAGTCGACGCGATGGTCGCCGCGGGCCGCGATCCCGGCCCGCTCGCCGGGGCTCCCGGGCGCGGGAAGGCCAATTATGACGTGGCCGGGGGGGTCCCGCCGGCGGGCGGGCTCATCAACCGCAGTCGGTCGGCCGCGCGGGCCGCTGCGGTGATCGCCGCCCGCGCCGCCAAGGCCGGGGCGATCCTGCTCGGCACCCAGAACATGGACGAGTTCGCTTACGGCTTCACCACCGAGAATGCTCACTATGGAGCGACGCGCAATCCGTATGATCCCGAGCGCAGCGCCGGTGGCTCCTCGGGCGGCTCGGCGGCGGCGGTCGCGGCGGGGCTGACCGAGTTCAGCCTTGGCACCGATACCAACGGATCGATCCGCGTGCCTGCTTCTTTCTGCGGCATCTTCGGGCTCAAGCCCACTTTCGGGCGACTGCCCCGCACCGGCACCTTCCCCTTCGTCCACGACCTCGACCATCTCGGGCCGTTCGCCCGCAGCGCCCTCGATCTGGCGACGGTGTACGATGCCATGCAGGGCTTCGATCATGGCGACGAAGCCTGCGCCGAGCGTCCCAAGGAATTTGCCGCGCCCGGCATCGCAGAAAATGGCGCGGGGTTGCGCGCCGCGCTGCTCTCCGGCTGGTTCGAAGACATGGCCGATGCGCAGGGCCGCGCTGCCGTTGACGCCGTCGCCAAGGCGCTGGGTGTGCGCCAATCCATCGCGCTGCCGGGTACGAGACGGGCGCGCGCGGCCGCTTTCGTGCTGACCGCTGCCTCGGGCGGGAACCTGCATCGCGAGGCGCTGCGCACCCAGGCGGATGACTTCGATCCGGCGACGCGAGACCGCTTGCTGGCCGGCGCGCTGCTGCCTGCGGATGCGGTGCTGCAAGCACAACGCGTCCGGCAGGATTATCGCGCTGAGGTGCTGGCTGCGTTCCGCAATCATGACATATTGATCGCACCGGCCACGCCCTGTTCCGCGCCCAAGCTCGGGCAACCGACGATCAGGGTCGATGGCGCGGAGGTGCCTACCCGCGCGAATATCGGCCTGCTGACCCAGCCGCTGAGCTTTATCGGCTTGCCCATCGTCACCGTGCCGATCGCCAACGGGCCGATGCCGATCGGCGTCCAGATCATCGCCGCGCCATGGCGTGAGGATGTCGCGCTCGCGGTCGCGTATCGGCTGGAACAGGCCGGGATTGCTTCCGCGCCGATTGCAGAATCATGCTGATTAATGCTCCTCTGATAGTGCGCGAGGTGCAAGCCGCCTTCGATGCGTATGAGAGCGCGCTGATGGAAAATGACCTTGATGCGCTGGACGCGCTGTTCTGGAACTCGGCCTTCACCGTCCGCTTCGGGCCGGGGCAGAATCTGTACGGTTTCGAGGCAATCGCAGCGTTCCGCGTGGCGCGGGTCGGCGGATCACCCAAGCGCTCGATCTTCAACACCATCATCACCACGTTCGGCACCGATTTCGCGACGGCTACCACCGAGTTCCAGCGCGAGGGCGCGGCCAAGCCCGGCCGCCAGAGTCAGAACTGGGTGCGCATGCCCGAAGGCTGGCGCGTGGTGAGCGCGCATATCTCGATGCTCGCCGATGGCCACTGACATGCTGCCCGAGATGCTCGATATCCCGACGCTGCGCCAGGGATATGCCGAGCGGCGCTGGTCGCCCGCCGAGTTGCTGGCACTGCTCGCCGAGCGCATGGACAAGGCTGATCCGGCGACCTTCATCACCCGCGCGCCAATTGCCGCCCTGTTCAAGGCGACGGCTGACCTGATCGCCCGCGCGCCGGAGCCGAACAGCCTGCCGCTCTGGGGCATCCCCTTCGCGGTGAAGGACAATATCGACGTCGCCGGAATGCCGACCACCGCCGCCTGCCCCGCCTTCTCCCATGTGGCCGACATGGATGCCGAGGTGGTGGCGCGGCTGCGCAAGGCGGGCGCGATCGTCATTGGCAAGACCAATCTCGACCAGTTCGCGACTGGCCTCAATGGAACGCGCTCGCCTTATGGCGCGCCGCGTTGCGTGTTCGATTCCAACTATGTGTCCGGCGGGTCGAGCTCGGGCTCGGCGGTCGCTGTCGCGGCGGGGCTGTGCGTCTTTTCGCTGGGGACTGACACCGCGGGATCGGGGCGGGTGCCGGCCGCCTTCAACAACATCGTCGGGATCAAGCCGACGCCCGGTCTGATCAGCAACGCCGGCATGGTGCCCGCCTGCCGCAGCCTCGATTGCGTCAGCATCTTCGCGGCGACGGTCGCGGACGGGGCGCTGGTCCGCAAGCTGGCCGAGGGTTTCGATGCGGCCGACCCGTTCAGCCGTCGTGCGACGCCCGGTTCGCTGCCCGCTGAAGGCTTGCGGGCGGGCGTACTTGCCGCCGCCAACCGGCAATTCTTTGGCGACCATGAAGCCGAACGGCTCTACGCCACGGCGATCGAGCGGGCGCGCGGCTTGGGCGCGGCACTGGTCGAGATCGACTATGCGCCGTTCAGCGAGACCGCCGCGCTGCTGTATGAGGGGCCTTGGGTGGCGGAGCGGTTCGCCGCGTTCGAGAGCTTCGGCGTGCCGTCCGATCAGCTTGATCCGAGCGTCGCGGGGATCATGCTCGGCGGGGCCGGGCATAGCGCCGCAGACGCCTTTCGCGGCCAGTACCGGCTCGCCGAGTTGCGCCGCCGGACCGAGGCCGAATGGGCGAAGACCGACATCCTGCTGCTGCCTACCGCACCGACCATCTACCGTGTCGCGGAGATGCTGGCCGATCCGATCACGCTCAACTCGCGGCTCGGCGCCTATACCAATTTCTTCAACCTGCTCGGCCTCTCGGCGATCGCGGTACCGGCGGGGTTCCGCAGCGATGGTCTGCCCTTCGGCGTCACCCTTGCCGCGCCGGGCTTCTGCGACGAGGCGCTGGCGCCGTTCGCGACCGCGATGCACCAGGCGGCGAAGACAGGCTCGGGCCTCGACCGCCGCTTCATCGTGCCGAGCCAGCCCGCCCCGGCCCCCGACGACAGGCTCCGCCTCGCGGTGGTGGGCGCGCATCTGAGCGGGATGGCGCTCAATGGCGAGTTGCTCGCGCTCGGCGCGACACTCGACCGGCGCTGCCGCACGACCGGAGACTATCGGCTCCATCTGCTGCCCGGCACCAATCCGGCCAAGCCGGGGCTGGTGCGCGAAGCGGGCTTCGCCGGACCCGGCATCGAGCTTGAGGTCTGGGCGCTGCCGGCGGACGCCTTCGGCCGCTTCGTTGCCGCGATCCCTGCCCCGCTCGGCATCGGCAAGATCAGCCTGTCGGACGGGACCGCAGTCTCGGGCTTCCTGTGCGAGAAGGACGCCGTGACCGGGGCCGAGGAGATCACCACATTCGGCGGCTGGCGGGCCTATATGGCGGCGCAGCGGGAAGCGGCGGCCTGAGCCACTCCGCCCTGCGGTTCCTAAAGTCACAAAAGTCACGGTGATTCGTGCACACGCGCCCGTACCCGCGCGCGCGTGAGATTAACACAGGCACAAATCGAGCGTGCCGGACATGACAGGTCTCCAGCCAAAGGTTTCTACAATCAAAGCAGCTGCGAATCACGGCATCGCATAAACAGGTGCCTGTAGGAAAATGGTATTTTGTGACGCCCGCTTTCGACCCAGAGTCGGTCGTTCGGCACTCATTGTGAGGGGCGAAACCGGACATTGGCAGACGCCGCCGCACTCTGCATAGTGCTTGGATGACACTCCTTGCTCGTACAGCATCAGTGCTTTTCGCCGCGTCGCTGGCTCTGACGGGCTGTGCCCGTTCTCCGCAAGCG
>CAYLIK010000001.1:0-65061 GCA_964383565.1 uncultured Sphingomonadaceae bacterium | reverse complement strand
CTTTACGCGCGCAAGGATCCGCCGAAGGACGATGAGGACAAGGCCGGGATCGAGCAGATGATCAATTTCCTGCGCGATGTGACCTATAATGAGGATTATGTCATCGGCCTGGAGATTCAGAAGGGCTTGGAATCCGGCGCGCATGAGGATCTGGTGTTCGGCCGCAACGAGCGCGGCAACCAGTATTTCCACGAATGGCTCAACTGGTATCTGCAGGACGACCCCACTCTCCCCAAGCCGGTAATGTAGGTGCGGCGCATCTCGCTCGCCTCAGGCGTGCTGCCGGAATTCGGGCCAATCGAGACGATCAGGGCGGCGGAGGCCGGAGGATTCGACGCCGTGGGTCTGTGGGTTGAACCCGAAACCTGGGACGCCGCGACGACGCGAGAGTGCCGCGCGGCGCTCGCCTATAGCGGGCTTGAGCTGCTCGATGTCGAGGTCATCTGGATCAAGCCCGACAGCGATCTCGAGATGCACAAGCGCAGTATCGATATCGGCGCGGAACTTGGCGCCAGAAATGTGCTGTGCGTGTCGTCCGATCCCGATGAGGAAGCGACGATCTATGCGCTGGCCGCTCTATGCGAGCATGCCGCGCCCCTCGGAATGCGCGTGGCCCTGGAGTTCGGGATTTTCACTGAGGTGAAGTCGCTGGCGGCGGCGCTCAGGATACTCGACGCCGTCGAGCATCCGGCGCGCGCGCTGCTGATCGATCCGATCCATGTCGACCGGGCGGGCACCGATCTGTCGGATTTGAAGGCAGTGCCCGCATCGCTGCTGCCCTATGCGCAATTCTGCGATGCGCCGGCCGGGCGGCCCGATCCTTCGAATTTTGACGCGATCATCGTCGATGCGATCGATCTCAGGCGCCAGTGTGGCGAAGGTGCCCTTCCGCTGGAGGCAATGCTGGAGGCGCTGCCGCCCGATATTCCGCTCAGCATCGAGCTGCGGTCGCGCGCGTTGCGCGCCGGCTGGCCCGATCCCCACGAACGCGCGCGCGTGACAGCCAAGATCACGCGCCAATGGCTATCGGAGCATGCGGCATGATCAAGCTTGTCCTTCTAATGAACCGCAAGCCGGGTCTCTCCCGAGAAGAGTTCATCACCTATTATGAGGAAAATCACCGGCTGATCGGCGAAAAGGTGCTGTCGGGATATGCGTGCCGGTACGTCCGGCGCTACCCGACTCCCACGGGCGAACCAAACGAGGCCGATCCGGACGTTATCATGGAGATCTGGTTCCCGGACATGGCGACCCATGATGCCTGTTTCGCGGCCCTATCCGATCCCGAGCAGATGGCGGAGATCGTGGCCGACGAGGAGCAGCTGTTCGATCGCGGGCGGATGCGCCCCTACCTCGTGGAGGAGCACGAATCCTATCTTCCCGCGCCGATCCTCACCAGGGGTGAGTCTCTCCGTTCCACTTGAGAAAATCGCCGGAACGGTCGAGCGTCCAGCCAGCCGTCGTCTTGCGGATGCCTTCGGCGCTTTCCTGCGGTGTGATATCGGCATCCGCGCCGCCCATGTCGGTTTTCACCCAGCCTGGATGGACCAGGCCGATGACTATGCCCTTGTCGCGCAAGTCGATCGCGACCGAGCGCATCACCCGGTTGAGTGCCGCTTTTGCTCCGGCGTAGGCATAATGCCCGCCATAGGGCCAGGTGGATGCGGCAAGCTGGCTGGTGATGTTGATCACCTTCGCGCCGGACTTCAGCTTGGGCAGGAATGCCTGCAGCACGCGCAACGGCCCATATACCATCACATTGAAGGCATCGGTCCAGGCATCCCAATCTGATGACTCGAGATCATTACCGCCAGGTCCGATGACGCCGGCCACGTTGAGCACAACGTCTACCGGCTCGCTGATCCTAGCAGCGGCCGCCCGGACCGATGCATCGTCACCGACGTCCATTTCGATAACCGTAACCTTGCCGCCAGAACTCGTGGCGAGCGCGGTGAGTGCGTCCGAACCGGCTGGATTGCGGACCAGCGCGAAGACCCGGTCGCCGGCGGCGACATATTGTTTGGTCAGTTCCAGGCCGATGCCGCGTCCTGCGCCAGTGATTGCGATGTTGGTCATGGTCTTGTTCCTCTCCGATCACATGGGACGGGTTGATAGCTGGTGATTGCAACGCCCGAAGCTGGTTTAAAGGCCAGAAACCGGCTCACCCACCTGTTTCATCGGTAGCGTGGAGATCCTGGATTACCCTGAGGATCAGGTCGCGAATCTGACGGGAACGCTTGCCTTCGCCCAGGACCGGCCTTTGCAGCAACAGTCCGAGATGGGCGGCGATCGCGAAATCATTCGCAAGCTGCAGCCGCTCTCCCAGCCCCTTCCATTCGGGGAAGGTCTTGACCATCTCCTCACGCCAAACGCGGTCGAACTTGCGGGCGAGTGGAAGGAAATGGCTGTTCAGCTCGACGTCGGTCCGCGCGGCCATGGCGAGTTCCAGATGGGCGGCATATTCGCGGGTTTGCACGCTACGCCAGTAGGCTTCGGTGGCGGCCGCCACGACGTTGGCGCTCCCCTTCTTCCTGCCGATCAATTCGAAATAGTCGGTCAAAAACTGCTGCATGCTCCGGTACAGCGCATATTCGACGGCGGCAGCGACCAGCGCCATGCGGGTCGGAAAATGGTGGTGCATCGCGCCGCGCGAAACGCTGGCGCGCGATGTGATCTCGCTGGTCGAAAGCCGGGCGTAGCCCCGCTCCACAAGACAGTCGAGCGTCGCTTCCAAGATGCGGATCCGCATCTCGCTGCTTTTGCGCTGCTGCCACGATGCTTCGGTTCCGACCATCCTGTCCGGCCGAACCTGATCCAATATTGCCCGTGTTACCTTTTCCACGCCGCTCCGTCCGTCACGTCATCGCATCACTCGCACGACAAGACGCTCCACTAGCACAATGTTCAGTTGGGGCTATGCCCGTGCTGGCGCATAAAACAGGCAAGGCGTCCGGTTATCAACTAGCAGAATGACGCAAATCTTTTGGAGAGGGAAAGCATGACAGACGCCATCCGTCCCCACGGATTGCCGGAACAGGATGACCTGGCTTTCGGTGACGCGCGCTGCCCGGCTCCCTCGGTTCAGGACATCATCAAGGGCGACGCCAATCCCGCGCCTGCGGTACTCACCCAGGAGCGCTACGAATATCTCGGCAGCGAGGATCTGCCCTTCTCGCGCTATTATGATCAAGCCTTCTTCGATGCGGAGATGGACAAGATCTGGCAGCGCAGCTGGCAATGGGTGTGCCGCGAGGATCACATTCCCGAGCCCGGCGACCATTATGTCTATGAGGTCGGCCATCTCTCCTACATCGTCGTCCGGCAGGACGACGGGAGCGTAAAAGGCTTCGTCAACAGCTGCCTGCATCGCGGCACCAAGCTGCGCAAGAGCGAGGGCTTCGGCAGCGCGCCGCAATTGCGCTGCCCCTATCACGGCTGGACCTGGGCCAATGACGGCGAACTGAAGGCCGTGCCCTGCGCCTGGGATTTCCCGCATGTCGATGCGAAGAAATATCATCTGCCGGAGGTGCGCGTCGGGCATTGGGGCGGGTTCGTCTTCATAAATCCGAGTGATGAAGGCCCGGATCTGCTCGAATTTCTCGACCCGTTGCCCGATCACTTCAAGACGTGGGACATGGATAAGCGGTTCGTCGAACTGCACATGGCCAAGGAGCTGCCCTGCAACTGGAAGACTGCGCAGGAAGCATTCCTCGAATCCTATCATGTGCTGGAAACGCACCCGCAGCTGATGAAGGGCGTGGGCGACGCTAACGTCCAGTACGACACCTACAGCGATCATGTGTCGCGCTTCTACGCGGCGGGCGGTGTGAACAGCCCCCATCTCGCCGATCCGCTGTCCGAGCAGCAGCTGCTCGACCAGATGCTGGTGGGTGATCGCTCGGTGCTCGACGACAGCATGACGATCAGGGACGGCGAGACCGCCCGGATCGTGATGGCGCGCTTCCTGCGCAAGGTGTTGGGCGAGAAGTACAAGGCCGATCTCTCGCATTTCTCCGATAGCGAAGTGATCGACACGATCGAATATCATGTCTTTCCGAACATGGTGCTGTTCCCCGGCCTCTCGCTGCCGATGGTCTATCGCTTCCGGCCGATCGGGCTCGACCCCAACCGGACCCTGTTCGAGATTCTGTTCCTGCGGCCGCTGCCCGATCAAGGCGAGGCTCCGGAACCACCCGAGCCGTACCGGGTGAAGGAAGAGGAAAGCTATTCCACGGTGCCCGGCATGGATGCCGCGTTCGGCTACGTTTACGACCAGGACACCGACAATCTGCGGTCCCAGCAGCAGGGCTTCCGCGCGAGCCGCAAGGGCGGCGAGACTCTCGGCAATTACCAAGAAATCAGAATCCGGCACTTCAACCGGACGATCGACAAATATCTCGCATCATAACTCAACAAGGGGAGGATGATCATGACTATCAAAACTTCCGGTCTGCTGGCCGGCCTGTCGCTTATCAGTCTGAGTATCGCGTCATCAGCGTTCGCACAGGACGCCGCCGCCGTTCCTGAACAGACTGGCGGTATCGAAGAAATCATCGTGACGGCGCAGAAGAAGGCCGAAAATCTGCAGGACGTGCCGATCTCGATCGCGGCCGTGACGGGTGCGGCTGTCGAAGCCATGCAGGCCGTCAACCTTCAGGGTCTCGGCAACTCGGTGCCGAACGTCCAGATCAATACCTTCTCCAACACGCCCAACACCGCGGTCTTCACCATCCGCGGCATTGGCGTGATCGAGCCCGATCCTTACGCGGGCAATACGGTCGGCATCGTCGTCGACGGCGTTCCGCAATATTTCTCGATGGGCGCGTTGCTCGATCTGTTCGATATCGACCGCATAGAAATCCTGCGCGGCCCGCAGGGCACGCTGTTCGGCGCGAACACGACCGGCGGCGTGGTCAACGTCGTCAATGCCCAGCCGACCGACAAATTCGAAGGCAGAGTCAAAGCCGGTTATGGCAATTACAACCACCTCAATCTGCAAGGCGTGATCAACACGCCGCTGGGCGAAGGGCTTGCCGCGCGGTTCGGTATTTCGCACGACAAGCGCCAAGGCTGGATCACCAACGTCGTCGATGGATCCGACCTCGGTCGGCGCAACGTCACCATCTTCCGGGGCGCGCTCAAATATTCGGCCGGCGGCTTCGACGCGACACTCTCGGGCGAATATGATCGCGCGCGCAACGGTGCGCCGGTCGTGATCGCGGGCAATCTTCCGGGCGAGGCCGAATATGTACCGGCGGGGTTCCTCAACATGTACCAGTCGCCCTGCGAGCCAGCAGGGTCACGCTGTAACGCGCCCAACAAATATTTCGGCGCGCATTCGGGCGTTCCCGACAAGAGCAACATGGATACCTATCGCGGCACGCTGACCATCAACGCGCGCGATACGGCGGTCGGCGATATCACCTCGATCACCGCCTATAAATATCACAAGCTGCTCGAGTTCACCGATCAGGACGGCACGCCCGTATTCCTGATCGATACGCGCCGTCCCACCAGCGGCTGGCAGTTCAGTCAGGAGCTGCGCACCAACGTCAAGATCAACGACGCGATCGAACTGCTCGTCGGCGGTTTTTACCTGAAGGATCATTACAAGCACCGGCAGGATCTCCGCATCGAGTTCGCCGGCGGCGTGACCTATGACTTGGCAACGGGCGGCATCACGAAGGGCTTTCCCGGTTTCTTCCAGGTCAACAGCCAGGAACAGGACAACTGGTCGGCCTCGCTGTTCGCGCAGACTTATATCGATCTGACTGACGCGTTGCGGCTGCAGGCCGGCATCCGCTACGCGCATGAGAAGACGTCGATGCTCGCCTCGACGCTTTCGTCGGCTTCGGTCACCGGGGTATCGACTTTCGATGGCACGTCGCCCGATGGAACGCCGAACGCAGCCATCCCCGCCAACAGCGCCATTCCGGGTCCGCGCAGCGAATCCTGGAACAATGTCGGCTGGAAGATCGGGCTGGATTACAAGATCAACGACAAGACGATGCTCTACGGCTATTGGGCGCGGGGCTTCAAATCAGGCGGTTTCACTGGCCGTATTGGCATCCCGGAGGACGTCGGGCCATATAATCCGGAGAAGGTCGACACGTTCGAGGTCGGCCTGAAGGCGGAGACGCTCGATCGCAGGCTGCGCGCCAATCTCGCCGCTTTCTATACTAACTATCGCGACATGCAGCTGGCCCAGATCTACTTCCTGGGCAGCGGCGCCAATCTGCGGCAGGGCAACACGATCCTCAATGCGGCCAAATCCACCATCAAGGGCATCGAACTGGAATTGACGGCCGCGCCGGTGGACGGGCTGACAATCACTGGATCAGGCTCCTATCTCAGCGCCAAATACAAGGACTTCCCGTTCCTGCTGCCCAGCGGATCGACGACCCAGCTGAAGGGCGAACGGTTGCAGAATGCGCCGAAGTGGAGCTTCGCCAGCAACATCGCTTACCAGTTCCCACTCTCGGGCGAGCTGGAGGCGCGGGCGCAGCTTTCCTATACCTACACGTCCGAGAAGCTGCTGACCTCAATCGTCGACACACGGCGCGCATCGATCCAGCCGATGAATCTGGTCAACGCGAACTTCGACATCATCGTATCGGAAAATATGGAAGTCGGCGTTTGGGCGACCAACCTGTTCGACAATCGCTACATCAACTCGGTGTTCGACTCGCCGGGCACGTTGGGTCTCACCAACTATTACCCGCCGCGCCAGTACGGGATTTCGGCCAGCTACAAGTTCTGATCCCCCCTGCTGCCCCGCGATGCGATAAGTGTCGCGGGGCATCTTTTTCTGGAGTGACGCATGTCACCGCATGATCTGATCGCCCACCACGCGATCAAGAATATACTTTCGATCCACAGCCGGGGGGTGGATCGTGCTGATCTCAACCTGCTGTCGGCTGCCTATCACCCGGACGCGACGGTCGATTATGGCTTCTTCGCTGGCCCCGCCGCCGATCTGGTGGCTATGCTCGCGCAGGCGCAGAAGGGTTCGCTGCCCACGCTGCACCGGACCTGCAACATGTGGATCAAGGTGGCGGGGGACCGGGCCATCTCCGAATCCTATGTCATGGCCTATGTCGAGGAGGCCGAGATGCAGCGCATCGTGTTCGGCCGCTATCTCGACAGCCACGCGCTGCGCGACGGCGAGTGGAAGCTGACCCACCGCACCTATCTGTTGGAGGGTAATACCAACCGGCCCAACACCGCCGTGCGGAACGATCCGCCGGTATCCCATGCCAACTATGTGCCGAGTGGCGGCAAGGGCGCCGCCGATCCCGGCCGCGCGCTGCTCGCCCTTGCTCAAGCGTCTTTTTCAGGAGCCAATACCATGACTGCCCAGCCTGACGCCGCCGCGCTCGACGCCGCGCTTTCCCGGATCGCTGTCCATGATCTCGCGATGGCCTATGCGCGGGGTGTCGATCGGGGCGATGTCGAGTTGCTCAAGTCGATTTTCCATGAGGATTCGACGGTGATTTCCGGCGTGATCAACGGATCGGGCGCTGAGTTCGCCGAACAGATCGTGGCCTTCGTCACCGGCAATCTCGATTACTGCTTTCATTCGGTCGCGAACGAGTGGGTCGAGGTGACGGGCGATCATGCGATCGGCGAGCATTATGTGATCGCGCAGATGACGGCGGGCGGTCAGGATGTGATGACCGGCGGGCGCTACATCGACAGCTATGCGCGGCGGGACGGGGTTTGGAAGATCAAGTCGCGGACTTTCGTGGCGGATTGGACGACGAGCGCGGAGACGACGAACACGTTCGAAGGGTTCTATGCGGCTCTCTCCAACCGGGGACAATTCGGGCGTGAAGACCCGGTCTATGCTCATTGGGCGAGCCTGTAACTTATTCGCCTCTCCTTCAGGGGAGGGGCGTTAAGCGAGCGTAGCGATCTCGGCCGCCAGCAACGCTCTTTGGCGGCTCGCGGGCCAATCCGTTGGATCGTAAGTCGCCTGTCCCGACAGGCCCGTCACCATCGTGAGTAAACGGCGCGCCTGAATGTCGCGATGCTCCGGCGTCTCCGCCGGGATCGTCGAGGCTGTCTCAAGCAACTCCGAAAACAGCATCCTTGCCTCGCGGCCGCGCAACTGCTGCTCCGCCGCGAATTCGGGATCGTCGCCGGCCATGCCCCAGAAGGCGAACCAGACTTTCCAGCGGTCGCGGCGCTGGCGGTCGAGGGGGAGGATGGCTTCGAGGCAGCGTTGGATATCCGCACCGCGATTGCGGCGGCGGCGGACGCGTTCGACTGTGTCCAACGCCGCCATGCGATAAACGAACATCAGCAAAGCACGCTTGTTCTCGAAATAATAGGAGACGACCGCCGTGCTGAACCCGGCCACCCGCGCGACGTCGCGCACGGTGACGGCCTCCAGCCCCGATGCCGCGATCAGGCGAGCGGCGATCAGCGCTACCTCGCGCCTGCGCGCGTCGTGATTGACGACAAGCGGCATCAGCTCGCCGCCAGTTCCGTGCCTTCCAGGCCGAGATAAGTGTCGAGGGTCTGGTGGATGTGGCGGATGCGCGATTCCTGATAGTTGGCGAAGGTCGCGGTCTTCTTCTTTGCCGCGCCCATGCCTTCCTGCATCCAGCCCATATTGCCCGTGTCCTGATCGTAGATCTCGCCAAGCGACGGATCGACCCCCGGTACGCTCGAATAGCTGTCCTCGATGCCTATCCGCACTGCCTCGTAGGGCGCGGGGCGGCCGCCCGGCGGGAGCGGCGCGAGGAGGAGCAGGTCGAACAGCGCCTTGGTCGGGTCCATGCCGAGCGGGCGGAAGCGGTAGATGATCGGGAAGGACGGGGCGAGGAAGAAGTGGCCGTTCGGGAACACGAAATAGCCGACCGTGTCTATGATCTCGCTGGTCGAGCGATCGTCGAGATCCTTGCCGCCGGCCTTGATCATGCCTTTGAAAAAATCGCCCATCACGGTGCGCGCCGATCCGCCCTCGGTCATAGTGAGCGCATCGCCGATCGCAGAGCGGTCGCCCAGCACCATCGTGTCGAGGATGGTCTGCTGGGCCACCTCATTGCCGCTGTAGGGGCTGGCGACCCCGGCGAGGCTGATCAGCCGGTTCACATGCGCGGAGAAGGTATCGTACTGGGTGTTGATGTCGCCCGTGCCGTTCTGGAGTTGCGGATGGGTGACATGAGTGTGGTAGGATTCAAGGAACGCCTCCGACGCCACCTTCCAGTTGCAGGGCAATTCCTTCTGGACGTGGAGCGAGACGTAGCGGTCGGCCAACTCTGCGTGCGCAGCATGTTCCGGGAGGGGCGCGAGATACTCCTCAAGCGACGGCGCATCATCGTCGAGGCAGATGAAGACGAAGCCGCCCCACACGCCGACGCGGGCCTCGGGCAGCTTGAATTCCTCCTTGTCCACATGGGGGAAGTCCCAGGCGCAGGGCAGGTCGATCAGCTTGCCTTCCAAATTCCATGTCCAGCCGTGGAAGGGACAGGCGAGCTTGGGGCTGTAGCCTTCGGTGAAGCTCGGCTTCAGCTTGGTGCCGCGATGGAGGCAGGCATTGTAGTAAGCGTGGATCTCGTCATTCTCGTCGCGCGTGATGAGCAGCGAATAGGGGCCGACGTCATAGACATAATAGTCGCCGGCCTCGGCGATATGCTCCTCGCGGCAGGCCCATTGCCAGACGCGCGACCACATCAGATCGATCTCGGCCTTGAAGAAATCGGGGCTGGTGTAGCGCTCGAACGGAATATCCTTGTCGCCGAGGAAGCGGTAGCTGTCGAGGCGGTAGGAGGCGGGCTGGCGCGCCTTGTCGGGATCGCTGTCGAGTACGTCCTGAACGCTCGGGGCGCCGGGGCAGCGGGCTTCGCCGGGGGCTGGCGCGGTTATGGCCATATCCATCATCACTCTCCTGGGCCGAGTCGGTTTTATTTCCAACGCCTGTCATAAAAACGATGCGTTCCGAAAGCTGCGAATAGTGCCAGTTGGCGCAGGGCAGCGCGCAGGCCGATAAGCTCGGTGCGAGCGTCAAAACGGCGCCGGACATGGAGAGGTATTGTCATGCTCCACACCCGACCGCCCGAAGCGAAAACCTACCCAACGGTGCCCGAAGGCGGCGCGATTCCGCTGCGCGGCGATCCGATCACGGGCGAGCGCTATTATTCCCGCGAGTTCGCCCAGCGTGAATGGGACCGCATGTGGAAACGCGTGTGGCATGTCGGTGGGCGCGAAGCCCAGCTTGAGGAAGCGGGCGACTTCGTCACCCATAATTTCTTGCGGCAATCGGTCATCCTCGTGCGGCAGGAGGATGGCTCGGTCCGCGCCTTCCACAATAGCTGCGCGCATCGCGGCAATCGCCTCGTCCAGTCGCCCGAGGGCGGGGTGCCGAACGGCTTCACCTGCCCCTATCATGGCTGGCGCTACGGGCTCGATGGCGTGCTGAACGAGGCGCAGGATGCGGACGATTTTCCGCAGGGCAATCCGTGCGGCAAGCTCCACATGAAGGAACTGCTCTGCGAGAGCTGGGGCGGGTTCGTCTGGTATTCGTTCGATCCGAACGCGCTGCCGCTGCGCGATTATCTCTATCCGATGCCGGAATTGATGGAGAGCCGGCAGCTGGACAAGCTGACGCGGGTCGTGTGGCTGACCGTCCGGGTCAACACCAACTGGAAATTCTCGCCCGACAATTTCAACGAAAGCTATCATCTGCCGACGGTGCATCCGCAGATGCGCGAAATGATCGACGAGGATTACAAGAACACCCTCTTCGACATGTTCCCCAACGGCCACAACCGGATGATCGAGCAGGGCCAGCCGAGCCTGCGCGCGCAGCATCCCAACGAGGTCGAGCCGATCTGGGAATATATGCTGACAGAGTGGGGCCTCGATCCCGCCGATTTCGCCGGGCGCGCACGTGACGGACGGATTGCGCTGCAGAAGGCCAAGCGCGCGCTTGGGCCGGAGCGTGGCTATCGCCATTTCGAGGCGCTGCTCGATGACGAGCTGACCGATTATTTCCACCACACTTTGTTCCCTAATGTGACGATCACCGGGACGTCGGACGGCGTGCATTTCTTCAGAACCGAGCCGGACGGGCACGATCCCGAATGGTGCACCTTCGATTACTGGTATCTGGCGCCGAAGGTCGAGGGACAGAGCGAGGTTCCGACCGTCTATGGCCCGCGCCCGCTTGCCGAAGCCGAGCATGAGATTACCGACTTTGGCGACAGCTCGGGCGGCCATCATCTCGGCGATTTCATCGATCAGGATCTGAGCGTTGCGGTGGCCCAGCAGCAGGGCTTCCACTCGCTCGCCTATGAGGATTGCTACCTCTCCGGACAGGAGAGCCGCGTCCGCCGTTTTCACGAAGTGCTCAACGATTATCTGGAAGGACGCCGCTGATGACATTTACTGGCCCGGTCGAGGACCGCCTCGCCATTCACGAGCTTGTCGCCACCTATGGCGACGCCGTCACCCGTTATGACGGCGATGCCTGGGGCGATTGCTGGGCGGAGGACTCGATCTGGTCGCTCCCCGCCATTCCCGGGATGGAGAAGATCGAGGGCCGCACCGCGATCCGCGCCGCATGGGAAGCGGCGATGCCGGGCTGGCCGTTTCAGGTGAACATCCAGACGCTCGGCGCGGTCGCGATCGATGGCGATAGCGCCACCGGCCATGTCTACACCAGCGAGCTCAACACCGATGCCGAGGGCAAGACCCAGCGCTGGACGGGCAAGTATAGCGACACCTATGTGAAACGGGACGGGCGCTGGCAGTTCAAGAAGCGCAGCTACGAAGTCCTGCACATCGGGGTCGGCTGATCGTGCAGGCCGCCGTCGCCCGTCCCGAGCATGTGCCGGCGGCCCGCGTGGTCGACGTTGATATCTATGCCGTGCCGGGCATGGCGGACGATTATCACCGCGCCTGGGCGGACCTTCAGGCGACGACCGACGACCTCGTCTGGACGCCGCGCAACGAGGGGCACTGGATCGCGATGCGGGGCGATGTGCTCGCCGAGGTGCAGTCCGATCATGAGCGTTTCTCTTCGCGGATCATCATCATCCCCAAGTCGATCGGCGAAATGCACGGGATGATCCCGACCACGATCGATCCGCCCGCGCACCGGCCTTACCGACTGCTCCTCAACGCCACCTTCGCCCCGGCGGCGGTGCGGCGGATGAGCGACAATGTTCATCGCGTCGCCGCCGAGTTGATCGACAGCTTTGTTGACGAAGGGCATTGCGACTTCACCAACAGCTTTGCGCGCGTCTTCCCGATCCGTCTTTTCATGGCGATCGTGAACCTGCCGATGGCGGATGCGCCGAAGATCCAGCTCTGGGCCGAGAGCATCACCCGTCCCGAGCCTGTGATGCCATTCGACGTCGCGAAGCAGGCCTTTTATGATTATCTTGCGCCGATCATCGCCGAGCGCCGCGCCGATCCCGGCGACGATCTGATCAGCTACATCATCACCGCCGACATGGATGGCCGGACGCTGGATCAGGAGGAAGCGCTGTCACTCGCGACCCAGATCCTGATCGCGGGCGTCGATACGGTGGTGAATTTCCTCGGCTTCGCAATGCTGTTTCTCGCGCGCAATCCCGAGGCGCGAAAAGCATTGGCTACCGATCCATCCGCCATTCCACAGGCGACGCACGAACTGTTCCGCCGCTTCGGCCTCGTCACCATCGCGCGCACCGTGCGCAAGGACATGGACTATCGCGGCGTCCAGCTGAAAGCGGGCGAGCTGATCGCGATCCCGACAGTAGTTCACGGCATCGACGACGAGATCAACGACGATCCGATGCGTGTCGATTTCACGCGCAAGCGGGCGCGGCATTCCGCGTTCGGCAGCGGGCCGCACATGTGCCCCGGTCAGGAACTCGCGCGCGCCGAAGTCGCGATCACGATCGAGGAATGGCTGAAGCGCATCCCCGAATTCGAGGTGGCGGACGATGCCGACACCGGCTGCGGCGGCGGGATCGTCGGCAGCATCAACAGACTCTGTTTGAAGTGGGATACGGAATGAGCGGACGTTTGGCAGGCAGGGTTGCGATCATCACGGGCGGGGCCTCCGGGCTCGGCGCCGAGGATGCGCGCGTGCTGGCGCGTGAAGGCGCGAAGGTCGTCATCACCGACATGCAGGAAGCGCTAGGCAATAGCGTCGCCGCCGAAATTGACGGTCTGTTTCTGCAGCAGGACGTACGGGATGAGGCGCGGTGGAATGAAGTGGTCGCGGAAACGCTCAAGCGTTTCGGCCGGCTCGATATACTCGTCAACAATGCGGGGCTGGTTCGGTTCGGCACGGTCGAGAATGGGTCTTACGAGGACTTCCGCTTGCAGACCGAAGTGATGCTGAACGGCACGTTCCTCGGCTGCCGGGCAGCGATCCCGCATATGTCGAAAGACGGCTCGGGATCGATCATCAACATGTCATCGGTCGCGGGTCTGAAAGGGATCAGCACCATTCCCGGCTATACCGCCGCGAAGGCCGGGATCATCGGCATGACGCGCAGCATCGCCGTGCATTGCCGCGAGCAGAATTACCGCATCCGGGTCAACGCTATCGCGCCGGGGGCCATCGTCACGCCGATGACCGCGCAGGCGCTCGCCGAGCTGCCGCAGGAAGCTGCCGGCCTCGACCAGATCCAGAACCACGGCATGGGCGAGCCAAGCGATATCGCCAGCATGGTCCTCTATCTCGCTAGCGACGAGGGGCGGCACATCACCGGCACCACCATCACCATCGACAATGGCGAGACGATGCAATGAGCAAGCCCTTCGATCTCGAAGCCGAGGTGCGCGATCTCGCCGCCCGGCGGGATATATATGACGCGCTCTGCCGCTACATGCGCGCGCAGGACCGGCTCGATCCGGTCCTGCACCGTTCGGCCTTTCATGACGACGCTATAGTCGATTGCGGGCTGATGGCGGGCACGCCGGAGGAGTTTATTGCCTTCGCGCAGGGCTTCCTCGCCGATTTGGACGGAAGCCAGCATATCATCGGGCAGGTTCAGCTCGACGTGCAGGGCGACAAGGCAAGCGGCGAGGTCTATTTCTACGCCTATCACCGCATCCCCGGCGATCAGCCGATGGATCTGTCGATCGCTGGCCGTTACGTCGACGAATATGCCTGTCGAAATGGCGAGTGGCGGATTCTCAAGCGCCGCGAGATAATCGATTGGGTCCGGAACGACCCCGCGAGTGACGGCAGTTTCTACATCGACAACCCCACCATCCCGCGCGGCGCGCGGCGGGGCGAGGACTTCAGCCAGACCCGTTTTTGGGCCAGCGTAAAACCCAGGAGTGCAGCATGACCGTCGAGGCCTTTCTTTCGCGCTATTCGGAAGGGTTCGATCCGCCCGTGCGTGGCGATACGATCACCGCCGAGCGCTATATTTCCAAGGATTATATGGAGCTGGAGAACAAGAATCTCTGGCCGCGCGTCTGGCATCTTGGCGGGATGGTCGCCGAGCTTGAGGAAGAGGGCGATTTCGTCCGCCACAATCTCGGCAAGGAATCGGTCATCATGGTCAAGCAGGCCGATGGATCGATCAAGGCGTTCTTCAACGCATGCCCGCATCGCGGGAACCGGCTGATTGTCGGCGATGTCGGCGGCAGTGAGCGGATCACCTGCGGTTATCATGGCTGGCAGTTCACGCCCGACGGCGTGCTCGCGCATGTGCAGGACCCGGATGATTTCCCCGGCGGCAATCCGTGTGGCAAGGTGACGCTGAGCGAGATCCAGTGCGACACCTGGGGGCCGTTCATCTTCTACGCGATGGACCCCGAGACCAAGCCATTGAAGGAGTGGCTCGATCCGTTCCCCGAGATGCTCAAGAATTACGGGCTCGAGGACTGGGTGCGCGTTCTCTACATGTCGGCCGATTGCGAGTTCAACTGGAAGATCATCCGCGACAATTTCAACGAGAGCTATCATCTTCCGACGATCCATCCGGAACTGTCGATGTTCATCAACGACGGTCTGCCCGACACGCTGTTCGCAATGTACGACAGCGGCCACAACAGCATGTGGATGAAGGGCCATCAGGCCACCACCCGCAACGAAAGTTTCCAGATCGGTGATGTGCCGGGGCCGCTTGCCGATGTCGCGCGGGCATGGGGCATCGATCCGGCGGACTATAGGGGCCGCACCGGCGAGATTCGGGCGGCGATCATCGAGGCGAAGCGCCGGCTGGGGCCGGAGCGGGGTTACAAAAATTATCCGGACATGACCGATCAGCAGCTGGTCGATTATTTCCACTGCACGCTGTTTCCCAACCTGACGATCACCATGTCGCCCGAGCAGTGCCAGATCCTGCGCACTGAGCCGCACCCGACCGATCCCGAGAAATGCGTGTTCCAGCATTGGGTTCTGGTGCCGCCGGTTGCGGGCATGAAGGACATCGAGACGCCGGTCGGCCCGCGTCCGCTCAAATGGGCGGAGCATGAGCATTCTGTCTATGGCGACGGCACGTCGCTGGGCTTCGTCGCGGATCAGGATCTCAGCATCGGCACCAGCCAGCAGCAGGGGCTCAATTCGCGCGGGTTCAAGGGCTCATTCCTGACCTATCAGGAAAAGCGCATCCAGCGCTTCCACGAGTTGCTCGACGATTACGCGCACGGCCGTATCTGATGGCCGCACCGCGCCCGGAGCGCAGCGTGATGCAGGTCGCGCATGTTGTTGAGGACGTCGAGGCGGCTTGCATGAAATGGGTGAAGACGACCGGTATCGGTCCCTTCTTCCTCGTCCCGCATATCGAGTTGGCCGAGTTTAATTATCGTGGCAAAAAGGGCGAGGGGCTCGATTTCTCGGTCGCGATGGCGCAGGCGGGCGGCGTCCAGATCGAGCTGATCCAGCAGCATTGTGACCGGCCCTCGGCCTATCGTGACCTGATCGCCGAAGGGCAGAGCGGGTTCCACCATCTCGGACTCTACACCGGCGACTATGACGCGGCCTTCGCCTGGTATGCGGAGCAGGGCTATGTCGCGGCGATCGACGGGCTCTTCGGTACGATGCGCTTCTCCTATTTCGATACGAGCGCGGACATTGGCTGCATGGTCGAGCTGATCGAACATAATGATTTCCAGACGGAGTTTTTCAATCGCGTTGCTGCCGGGGCGGAAAATTGGGACGGAAAGACAGATCCCATTCGCCTCGGATTTCCTGCCTGAGAGGATGACCATGACAGAACGGAAGATCGGACGCCGGGCCATATTGGCTGGGGCGGGGGTGATGGCGGCTGCGGTTGCGGTGCCCGTCATGGCGGCGAAAACCAAGGCGGCCGGAGCGGCCGCTCCGAAGTGGGATTATGAGACCGATGTGCTGTGCGTAGGCAGCGGCGCCGCCGCCTGTTCCGCTGCCGTCGCGGCGCTTGACGCCGGGGCGAAGGTGATGGTGGTCGAGAAGATGCCGATACTCGGCGGCACCACCGGCAAGTCCGGCGGGGTCACCTGGATTCCCAACCACTTCCTTCTTCGGCAGGCCGGGATCAATGACCGCAAGGACGATGCTTTGCGCTACATGGCCCGTTACGGCTATCCGCTTCAATATGATCCGCAGAGCCCGACGCTGGGCCTGACCGAGCGCAATTACCGCATCCTCGAAGCCTTTTACGACAATGGATCGAAGACGATCGATCGGCTGCAGGAACTGGGCGCGACCAGGTTCAAGGAGTTCCGGCTGTTCAACCTGGACAGGGATGCGCCGGACTATGCCGATCATCTTCCCGAGAACAAGACGCCGACCCGCCGGACGCTGGAGCCAGCGGCAGGCGCAGGCTCGTCGCAGGGTGGCGGCAGCCTCGCGGCGCAGCTTGCCGACTATCTTCAGAAAAAGAACGTGCCGGTGTTCACCGACACCCAGGTCACCCGCATCCTGATGGAAAATGGCCGCGTGATCGGCGTCGAGGCGACCAAGGAGGAAAAGCCGATCCGGATTCGTGCCGCCCGGGGCGTGGTGTTCGGCAGCGGCGGTTACGCGCATAATGTCGATCTCGTCCAGAAGCATCAGATCGCGCTTTACGGCGCCTGCGCGATGCCGGGATCGACTGGCGACTTCATCGAGATGGCGCAGGAAGTCGGTGCCACCATGGGTCCGCTCGGCACGGCATGGCGCACGCAGGTGCTGCTTGAAGAAGCGCTTCAGAACCGCGCGATCGGTCTCGGCGCGTTCGTGTTGCCAGGGGATTCGATGATTGTCGTCAACAAATATGGCAATCGCTGCGTCAACGAGAAGCGCGATTACAACGACCGGACGATGGCGCACTTCCCTTATGATCCATCGCGCGAGGAATATCCCAACCATTTGATGTTCATGCTGTTCGACGATCGTTCGATCGATGCGTTCGGCGGCGCTTTCACCTTCCCGGCCAACAAGGGCGAGCAGCCCCATCTGATCGAGGGCAAGACCTGGGACGAGGTGTTTGCCGGCATCACCGCGCGGTTGGAGACGGTTAAGGCTCGCACGGGTGGCGTTGCGCTTGCGCCCGAGTTCGCGGCCAACGCGAAGGCGTCGATCACGCGCTTCAATGGCTATGCCAAGGCGGGCAAGGATCCCGAATATGATCGCGGCCAGCATCTATACGATCGCGAGTGGCATCTGCTCTTCTCGGCGCGGCGGGAGGGGACCAAGCAGTCAGTCAATCCCAACCCCAACATCACCATGCATCCGTTCGCGGCGAAGGGGCCATATTACGCCTTCATCCTCGCGCCCGGCGCGCTGGATACCAGCGGTGGCCCGGCGATCAACGAACGTGCGCAGGTGCTTGGCCGCGGCGACAAGCCGATCCCCGGCCTTTACGGCGCAGGCAACTGTATCGCGGCGCCAACCCACACCGCCTATCTGGGTGCTGGCGGCACGATCGGGCCGGCGCTGACCTTCGGCTTCATGGCCGGAGCCAACGCGGCGAAGGATGGCGTTGCGTGAAAACGGCAGTCCTGTTCGGTATTATGTTGCTTGGCTTAACCTCGGCGGCGCAGGCGGCGGGGCCGAGCTTCAGCAAGGATCTGATGCCGATCCTCAGGACGCAGTGCGCCATCTGCCATCTGACCGGGCAGGAGCAGGGCAATCTCGCTCTGCCACCCGCCAAGGCCTATGCCAGCCTCGTCAATGTCAAATCGACCGAAGCCCCGGCGCTGATCCGCGTCACGCCGGGCCAGCCCGATAAGAGCTATCTGATCGCCAAGCTTGAGGGCACGCAGATCAAGGCGGGCGGCAAGGGTGCGCGGATGCCCTTTGCGGGGGCGCCCCTTCCCGCTGACAAGATTAAACTGTTTCGGGACTGGATTGCGGCTGGTGCGGCGAAGAATTGACGCTTCTACTGAGCCCCTCCCCTGAAGAGGAGGGGGCTTAGGTGTCAAATCGCCGTGAAGCCGCCGTCGATGACCAGTTCGCTGCACGTCACGAAGCTGGCGGATTCCGAGCAGAGATAGACCACGCCGCCGCCCAGTTCTTCGGGGCGGCCCATGCGGCCGATCGGGTGGTTGATGCGGATGCCGTCCACCGCAGCCTCGCGGTTGGGCACGGCCCCAAGCGCGACATAGCGGTCGATGATCGAATTGAGCATCGCCGTGTCGATGCCGCCGGGGTGTACGCTGTTGACGCGGATATTGTAGCCAAGCGCGGCGAATTCAGCGCCAAGGCATTTGGAGAGCATCAGCACCGCCGCCTTGCTGGTGCAGTAGGCGGCGTTGAACGCCGCGCCACGCATCCCGCCGACCGAGGAGAAGTTGACGATCGCGGCACCGCTCTTGCGCGCCTTGCCGCCTTCCTTGAGCAGCGGCAGCATGGTCTGCACGCCGATCACGATCGAATCGACATTCACCTGCTGCACGCGATGGAATTCGCTGAGCGGGGAATCCTCGAACTTCACGACGATCGAATAACCGGCGTTGTTCACCAGCGCGTCCAGTCGGCCATAAGTCTCTGATATGAAATCGGATACGCGTTTCCATGCTGCGGCATCGGTGACGTCATGCTGCAGATAATGATCCGCTGAAACGTCGTCTGCCGCCGCAGCAAGATCGGTTGCGACGACGGTGGCGCCCGCCGCCTTCAATGCCTTGCACAGTTCGCGGCCGATGCCGCCGGCGGCGCCCGTGACGAGGGCGATCACATTGGGAAGGGCGATTGTCATTGTGCGGTCCATCCGCCATCGACGACGATCTCCGCGCCCGTCACATAACTGCTGTCGTCGCTCGCCAGGAAATAGGCCGCGCCCGCAATTTCGGACGGGTCGCCGAGCCGACCGACCGGTGTCGTCGCCGCCATCGTCTCGACCAGATCCTCGGTCTTTTCGGCAAAACCCTTTTCGACCCAGCGCTTGAAGCCAGCTTCCATGAGTGGCGTCATCACGAAGCCGGGATGGATGGAATTGGCCCGGATCGGCGTCTTCTTCGATGCGAACTCGACCGCGATGCCCTTGGTGAACATGCGCACCGCGCCCTTGCTGGCGTTATAGGCCGAGACTTCACTGTAGCCGACGATGCCCATGATCGAGCTGATGTTAATGATGCTCGCGCCGCCGCGCAGATCCTTGCCGGTTTCCGCCATCAGTGGCACGAAATGCTTGGTGCCGAGGAACACGCCGTCGACATTGATCGCCATGATCCGCCGCCAGCCTTCCATCGTCAGCGTTTCGACCGGGCCGGTCAAATCAGTGCCGGCATTGTTGACAAGGACGTGCAGCTTGCCGTGACGCTCCCTGACCTGATCGCGCAGCTTCTCCCACTCCGCTTCCTCCGTCACGTTGGAGCGGTAATAGCTTGCCGCATCACCCAGCTTCGCCAGCGTCTCGCTGGCTTGCGCGCTGTCAGGTGTGTCGAGATCGGTAATGACGACCTTAGCGCCTTCGGCGACATAGCGTTCGACGATGGCAAGACCGATCCCGCGCAGGCCGCCGGTGACGAGCGCGACCCGGCCCTCAAGCCGTTTGGCTCCGCTCATACGCCCATCATCCCTGCCGTCGAAGCACCGTCGATCGCATATTCGCCGCCTGAGATGAACGCGGCCTCGTCGGACGCGAGATAGGCGACCAGTCCGGTAACCTCGTTAAGCTGCGCCATGCGCTTTAGCGGAGCCATGCCCTCATACATCGCTCGCGCTGCCGCGGGATCGGGCTGACTGTTCATGATATTCCGGATCAAGTCGGTCTCAACCACGCCAGGCAGGATCGCGTTGACGCGGATGCGATACCCCTTTTGCCCACAATACACAGCGGAGGACTTTGCCAGAGTCACCACGGCTGCCTTTGTCACTGAATATGCAACGTAATTGCCAAGCGGGCGTGTGGCATTCATGGAACTGTTGACGATGATCGATCCAACCGGTCCATCGGGATTCTTCGCCATGGCGCGGATCGCGTGCTGAACGGTCAGCATCACCCCGGTCTGATTCACCGCGACGACATTATCCCAGCCCTCGATCGAGACCTCCTCGATACTGCTGTCGCCGGATTCCGTGCCGGCATTGGCGAAGGCAATGTCCAGCCGCCCGTGGGCATCCAGTATCGTCTGGATGAGGGCTGGCCACGCATCTGCGTCCTGCACCCTATGCTTGTGGAAAGACGCGCCGGTTTCGGCTGTGAGCGCTGCTGCGGCGGCGTCCTTCGAACCGGTGAAGTGGACCTGCGCGCCTTCGGAGACGAGTCTTTTGACCGTTGCCGCGCCGATCCCGGAGGTTCCGCCCGTGACGAGGGCGACCTTACCCTCAAGCCTTTTTGCCATGCAGTTCTCTCCTAGAGTATAGATAGCGGCCGACGATTGGCCGATTTCGCGCGGAAAAGAACCTGTGCTTTCGACAAGGTGACGCGGGCGCGCGCAAAGGCCAAGCTGCGCCATGATAGTGTAGAATCGTTGGAGAGTGTACGTGGCAGATATCGATCCGAAGGCGTCTGGTCGCAACCGTTCCCCGGGCATCAGCTGGGAAGGGCTCATGGATCTGGATTCGCGTCCAGTGCCCGATTTCCTGAACCATGAAAGCTATGAATATCGTGGGTCCGAGCCGATCGCGGCCAGCCGATACACCAGCGAGGAATTCGCCAAGCTCGAGCGCGAGAAGATGTGGCCGAACGTATGGCAATTCGCCGCGCGTGAGGAAGATCTGCCCGAGGCCGGCGACTATATCGTGTTCGAGAATGCGGGTCGGTCCTATCTCGTCTCGCGGCAGGACGACGGCTCGGTCAAGATCATGCATAATGTCTGCCTCCATCGTGGCCGCAAGCTGCGCACAGAGGATGGGCATGCCGACAGTTTCATCTGCCCGTTCCACGGCTTCACCTGGAACAAGGATGGCAATTTCGCCTCGATCCCCTGCCGCTGGGATTTTTCTCACCTTACCGACGACAAGATGCATCTGCCTGAGGCCCAGGTCGGCCGCTGGGGCGGTTATATCTTCCTGAAGGAAAATCCCGGCGGGATGACGCTTGAGGAATTTCTCGCGCCGCTGCCCGAGCATTTCAAGCGCTGGCGGCATGAGGAATGCACCACAGCGATCTGGGTGGCCAAGGAGGTTCCGGCCAACTGGAAGGTCGTGATGGAGGCCTTCATGGAGGCCTGGCACACGATCATCACCCACCCGCAGCTGCTGCCCTTCACGGGTGATTGCAATTCGGCCTACTGGACGTGGGGCGACAATGTGAACGTCAACCTCGTCCCGTTCGGAATCATGTCGCCGCACGTCAATCCGGAAGGAAAGACCGAGCAGTGGATCGTCGAGGAGTTCATCAAATATAACGGACGCTCGGCGGACAATTATGATGGCGACCCCGCAGCTGCTGCCGATCCCTACGCCGTAAAGGTGCCGGAAGGCATGACTGCGCGCCGCGCGCTGGGTGAAGCCATGCGCGAGAATTACACGAAGATGTTCGGTCACGATCACAGCCAGGCGACAGACGCCGAGTTGCTCGACGGGCTGGTTTACAACGTCTTCCCCAATTTCGCGCCCTGGGGCGGGTTCATGCCCAACATTGTCTATCGCTGGCGGCCGGGCGCTACGCCCGACACCTGCCTGATGGAAGTGCGCGTTCTCACCCGCGTCCCGCCGGGGCAGCCGATCCCCCATGGCGTGCCGATGCGGCTGCTCGGCAAGGACGAACCCTGGACCGCTGCTAAAGAGATCGGCATCCTCGGTGATGTGTTCGAGCAGGACATGGATAATCTGCCTTATGTGCAGGATGGCCTGCATTGCTCCAAGACCGGCGAGGTTAATCTCGGCGATTATCAGGAGATCCGCATCCGCCAGTTCCACCAGACGCTCGACAAATATCTGTCGGGTGAGCTTGGCGCCGGCAAGGCATGAGCGAAAGCGAGGAGCAGCATCCGCCGCGCGTCAATTGCGTATTGGTGTGCGGCGGCGTTTGGCACGACATGGATTTCGCCCGGCTTGAGCTGCTCAAGCTGCTGGCCGAAGATGAGCGCGTCAGAACCCGCGTGTTCGAGGATTATGAGAATATCGCCGCGATCGAGGCGGCGGATATCCTCATCACCTATACCTGTGATGTGACGCCCTCACTTGCGGCACAGGAAGCGTTGCGGGACTGGCTGGCAAAGGGTGGGCGCTGGTATGCGTTGCACGGGACCAACTCGGTGCTGCGCCTGCTCGAAAACGGACTGTGGGACGCACCGCGCTGGGCGCCCTTGTTCATGGATCTGGTCGGCTCGCAGTTCTTGTCCCATCCGCCGATCGCACCCTATCGCGTGACGGTGGCTGATCCGGGGCATCCGCTGGTGGAAGGTGTCGAGCCTTTCGATTCAACCGACGAACTCTATCATATGGAAACGCATGGCGACCTCCATGTGCTGCTTGAGACCGAATGCACAGAGCCCGGCACCGGCTTCGTCGAGGCCGAGGACGCGCCGGGGACGCATCCAGTGTTCTACATCAAGCAGCATGGCGAAGGCGCGGTGCTATACCTGACGCTCGGGCATTGCCGGGGGCATTATGACCTTCAGCCGATGCTGGACTGGTGGCCAACCGTGGACCGCTGCGCCTGGGACCTGCCGGTGTTCTATACGCTGCTTCGGCGGGGGATCGGCTGGCTCAAGCGGGAAGGCTAGGAAACGCCCGCGTAGCGATCCAGCGACGCGGCTGGCGATTCGGGCCAACGCGAAAGCATCATCAGCCGCTTGTGACCGTGACCGATGATCAGTTCATCGGTCACACCCATGCCGCCATGCATCTGGATCATCTCATGGCCCAGCGTGACGGATGCATCGGCGATGAAGGCGCGTGCGCCGTCCACCACTTTAGGCCATTCGGCATCGCCTGGATCAGTCATCATTGCGAGAGTCAGCAACGCGCGGGCCTGTTCGATGGCGCTATATTGCGCTGCCATGCGATGCTGCAGCGCCTGGAAGGTGCCGAGCGGCGCGCCGAATTGCTTGCGCGTCTTGAGATAGTCCAGCGTGTCGGCGAACAGCCGCTCCATGATACCGAGCGCTTCGGCCGACTGTGCGAGCGTGGCGCGGGTGCGGGCTGTTTCAATGTCGGCAAGGCTTCCGCCAAGAGGCGTCGCTTCGACGGCGTTGAGCGTCAGCGTAGCGCCCACCGTTCCGTCGATCAGTCGCCACGGGTTAGTCGAGATGCCCGCTGCGGAAGCGAGGACAAGGAAAAGCTCGATTCCCTCGGCATCGCCCGGTTTCCCGGATGTCCGCGCGGACACCAGATAGCCATCGACGCCGCTGCCGGCGACGACCAGCGATTTCTCGCCCGTAAGCTGCCCGTTCTGCGCAACAGTCTCGACCCAGCGCCAGTTATCGCGCCCGGCTGCCTCGCGATGTGCGAGCGCCAGGCGCTTTTCGCCTGAGACTAGCGCATCCATCCACTCGGCTTTGAGCACATCGGATGCCAGCGTCCCGAACAGGCCGCCGGCCAATATCGTTGATTCCACCAGCGGTTCGACGACCAGCCCCCGGCCCAATGCCTCGAACACGACCGCGAGGCCGGTGGAGCCAATTCCCAGCCCGCCATGTTCGGGCGCGAACGGCAGGGCGGTCAGCCCGAGTTCGCCCATCAGCGACCAGTTTTTGCGCGAATAACCATCTGGTTCGGCGAGATAATCGCGACGCTTTTCGGGGTCATAATGATCCTCGACGAAGCGCTCCACGAGCGCCTTCAGCATTTCTTCGTCTTCATCAAGGTCGAAATTCACAAGGCCGCCCACTGCTATATCATTCTTGTCACAGTCTTGGCCTATTCGACGCCCCCTTGCCGCTCCACAAAAGACTAGGCGTTGTGTTGTGAATGGAACCGCAATAAATGCAGGGAATGGCTAGTCCCGCTTCATCTGTCCTTTCACAGGAAAAAGTGAATGCGGTGCGCATCAGCGACGTCGGCGACATCCGCCGTGCCGCGGAAGCACTTGCAGCAATTACGCGGGATTTGGGCGGAATGCAGTGCGCGCCCGCGCACGACATCGCTGACAAGCGGACGCCCGTCGACGCCGAAGGCTCTATCCTCGCGCGGGACGTATTTGGTTGGAATACCAGCGAGGATCGGGTCTGGTGGAAGAATAGCCGGATCGCACTCGATTCGCCGCTGACATCGGCCTGCCGGTTCGAGAGCGAGCCCTTCTGGGCCAACGCCGGTGGGTTCCGGACATGGCAGCCCAATACCTATCTCGACGCGATCGACATTTCCAATTTCGAGCAGCGGGCCATGACGCGGGCCGCGATCGTGGTGCCGGTGCATTTGCCGTTCGGACAGATCGGGGCGGTCAGCTTCAATCCGCTCGACAAGGAAAAGACCGATCTCACCAAGGAATTCGAGCTGTATGGCGACGCGTTCGGCATTTATGGCCGGACCTTCATCGCCAGCTATGTCCACGCCACCGGATCGATCCAGCGCCTGCCGCCGGGATCGCGGCTATCGAAGCGCGAAGTCGAATGCTTGCGCTGGGCGGCGATCGGCAAGACCGATCTCGAGATCAGCATGATCATGCACCGCAGCCGTGCAACGGTGCGGTTCCACATCCATAACGCGTCGATCAAGCTGGACGCGGTCAACCGCAGCCAGACGGTCTTCAAGGCGGCTCAGCTTGGCTACATCTCGCTCACCGAGATGAATTAGGGGCGGTCGGCCAGGATCAGCGCTGAGGCTCGCAGCCCAAGCGCCATCGCGGGCGCGTTGGTGTTGCCCGTGACAAGCGACGGCATCACTGAACAATCAGCGACGCGCAACCCGCGCACACCGCGCACCCGAAGCTGCGGATCGGTGACCGAGTTGCTGTCGTTGCCCATGCGGCAGGTGCCGACGCCGTGAAGGCCGCTGGTGGAAAGCCGGCGGAAACTTTCGAGCAATTCCTCATCGGTCGTGCGCGCCGCGCCGGGCAGCAACTCGCGATCGATGAGTCCCCGAATGGGTTCCTGCTCGGCGTAACGGCGCATGTAGCGGATCAGCGTGATCGCGGATTGCCGATCCTCTTCGGTCAACAGCCAGTTGGGCTTAATATCGGCGGGGGCGTCGAGACCCGGCGCGGTAACGTGGATTGACCCCTCGCTCGTCAGTCGGAGCAGCTGGCCGTAGATCGAGATGCCCGGCAGCTTGTCGATGCTGTTGAGCGGCACCGGATGATTGTCGTCGCCCAGCGCGAATGTGTAGGCGCTCATGTAGAATTGCGCGTCGGTCCGGCCATCGGGGTTGGAGACGTTGGCAAAAGCGCCGACCTCGAACGGTCCCGTCGCCATGACGCCTGATCGGGTGAAGATGTAGCGCAGCATCGCCTTGAACAGCCCAACGCCATAGAAGCTGGCGTTGATTCCGATCGACTCCTTCATCCTGAAGGGGATCGAATAGGAAAGATGCTCGCGCATCCGCAGCCCGAGCTTGGGCGAGGAGGCGACCGGGGTGACGCCGACGCCGCGCAGACGATCGCCATCGCCGATGCCGGAACGCTGAAGCAGCAATGGGCTTTCCAGCAATCCGCCGCATACGATGATCTCGCCGCCGCAAAGAAAGGTCTGGCGATGGCCGTGGACAAGCGCCTCGACGCCACTGGCGCGGCCATCCTCGAACAGGATGCGCTCTGCCAGCGCGCAGGTGACCACGCGGACATTCGGACGGCGGCGCGCGGGGCGGAGATGCGTGACGGACGCGCTCTGGCGGCGGCCGCGCTTGATGTTGTGGCTGTAGAGGCCGACCCGACCGCCGTTCACGTCGTTGAGTTCGTCAGTGCGCTTGAGGCCCATCGCCTCACCCGCTTCGATCAGCCTGTCGGCCAGCGGATAGGTGTAGATGTGTGGGGCGATATGCACCGGGCCGCCGACACCGCGCCGGCCGCCTGCTCCCAGCCCGTGATCCTCGAGCTGCTGGAACGCCGCCGTCATCGACTCGCCGTTCCAGCCGGTGGCGCCGAGCGATTCCCATTCGTTATAGTCGGCGGGCTCGCCCCGGCTCCAGATCATGCCGTTGATCGAGGAGGAGCCGCCCAGCCCCTTGCCGCGAATCCAGACCTCATGCGCGCCTTCGCCCTCGATCCGGGGCTGGCTGACCTGATAGGCCCAGATATGCTTGGGGTTGGTGACGAGCTTGGCGACGCCCTTGGGGATCGCGATCCACGGGCTGTTGTCTTCGTCGCCTGCCTCCAGCACGAGCACGCGCGAACGGCCGTCGGCACTCAGGCGCTCGGCGATCACGCAACCGGCCGAGCCCGCGCCGATCACGATATAGTCCCACAGGTCCATCGCATTCTCTCCTGCCCTTGTTTGCCACGGCAGCGCCCGATCCAACCCTAGCGTTTATGGGAGTCTCTTTTGGCCAAGGGATTGGGTTTTAAGGGGGTAAGAAAGAATCAGGGGATTTGGATGCGGGCGATTGCCGAAGGACTGTTCACCGATGAGGCTGCGCCGCGGCTGATCGGTGGCCGCGACCGGGAAACCGGGCGCATCGTCTTTCCGTGTCCGGCGGGCGGGCGGTACGAGCCTTATCCCTTGTCGCGCACCGGGACGGTCTGGTCCTACACCATCCAGCGCTATCGCCCGAAGTCGCCGCCTTATGCGGGGCCGGAGGCGTTCAGGCCCTGGCCAGTTGCGTATGTCGAGCTGCCGGGCGAGGTGATCGTCGAGACGCGGCTCACCGATGTGCCGTTCGAGGACATCCACATCGGCATGCCGGTCGAGCTGACTCAGATCCCGCTTGATCCCGATGCGGCGGACAGCGTGCTGATCCACGCCTTCAAGCCAGCGGAGAGCGCAGCATGAGCGACGTCTGCATTGTCGGCATCGGCATTCATCCCTTCGGGCGCACCGATGGTCTGTCCGGAGTCGATCAGGGCGTGTTCGCCGTGCGCGAGGCGCTCAAGGATGCCGGGATCGAATGGCCGGATGTCCAGTTCGCCTACGGCGCGTCGGAAGCGGCTGGCAATCCCGATACGATGGTCGATCGGCTCGGGCTGACCGGCGTGCAGTTCATCAATGTGCGCAATGGCTGTGCTGCCGGCGGTTCCGCGCTGTTCTCCGCGCAGATGGCGATTAAGTCGGGGGAGTTCGAGATCGGTCTTGCAGTCGGTTTCGACAAGCATCCGCGCGGCGCGTTCAATGCGCTGCCGTCCGAATACAACCTGCCCGAATGGTATGGCGAAGCGGGGTATATGATCACCACGCAGTTCTTCGCTGCCAAAATCATGCGCTACATGAACCAGTACGGCATCGCACCGACCACGCTTGGCAAGGTGGCGGAGAAGGCGTTCCGCAACGCAGTCCATGCGCCGCATGCCTGGCGGCGGGAGCCGGTCGATCTTGATACTATCATGAACGCACCGCTGGTGAGCGATCCCTATACAAAGTTCATGTTCTGCTCGCCCGCGGAGGGCGGGGTGGCGCTGATCCTCGCCAGCGAGAAGAAGGCGCGCGAGCTGGGCAAGCCCCTGATCCGCCTCAAGGCCGCCTCGATGCGGACGCGGCCGCCCGGATCGTTCGAGGTGTTCGCGCCGTCGATCGATATCGAGCGGGGCGGGTCCGCGACCAATATCGCCTCGCGCGACGCATTCGCCCTGGCAGGTATCGGGCCGGAGGATATCTCCGTCGCCCAGCTTCAGGATACCGAGGCAGGGGCCGAGCTGATGCATATGGCCGAGAACGGCTTCTGCAAGGATGGCGAGCAGGAGCAATGGCTGGCCGAGGGCCGCACCGAGATTGGGGGCAAGCTCCCGGTCAACACCGATGGCGGATGCCTGGCGTGCGGCGAGCCGATCGGGGCGTCAGGGCTGCGGCAAGTCTATGAGAATGTCGTGCAATTGCTTGGGCGTGGCGGCGGGCGGCAGGTGCCGGGCAATCCCAAGACCGCCTACACCCATGTCTATGGCGCGCCCGGCGTTTCGGCCGTGACGATAATGGAACGCTGATGGACCTTGAATTTTCACCTCAGGAGCTGGCTTTCCGGGACGAAGTTCGCGCCTTTCTGGTGGAGAATCTTCCGGAAGAGCTGCGTCGTGGGGCGGCAGCTTCGCCGACCGTATTCGTCGAACCAGACATCGGCCAGAAATGGAATGCGATCCTGAATGCCAAGGGCTGGCTCGCCTATCAATGGCCGGTCGAATATGGCGGCCCCGGCTGGACGCCGACGCAGCGTTACATTTTCGAGAAAGAATGCGCGCTTGCGGGAGCGCCCTACCTCACCGTGCTCAGCCTCAAGCTGGTCGCGCCGGTGATCTACACCTTCGGCACGCCTGAGCAGAAAGCTTATTATCTGCCGCGCATCCTTTCCGGTGAGGATTATTGGTGTCAGGGATTTTCGGAGCCGGGGTCTGGCTCTGACCTGGCCTCGCTCCAGACCCGCGCCGTGCGTGACGGCGACAAATATATCATCAACGGCTCCAAGATCTGGACCACCCACGCCCATCACGCGAACAAGATATTCTGTCTCGTGCGCACCAACACCGAAGTGAAGCGGCAGGCCGGGATCAGCTTCGTGCTGATGGATATGAACCAGCCGGGTATTTCGGTTCGCCCGATCCTGACGCTTGCAAGCGATCATGAAGTCAATCAGGTGTTCCTCGACAATGCCGAGGCGCGCGTCGAGGATCGCATCGGCGAAGAAGGCGACGGCTGGAAGATCGCCAAGTTCCTGCTGGAAAATGAGCGCGGCGGTTCATGTCTTGCACCGCGCCTGCTGGCTGATCTCGATGGTATCGAGCAGTTCGCCGCGCAGGAGCCTGATGGTTATGGCGGCGTGCTGGCCGATGACCGGGACTGGAAGCGACGTGTCGCCAAGGTTCGCCTGTCCGCCAAGTCGCTCGAAGTGATCGAACTGCGTATCCTGTCCGATATTGCCAAGGGCCGCCCCGCCGGACCGCAGACCTCAGTGGTCAAGTTGATTGCATCGTCGCTGCGGCAGGATGTCGATCTGCTGGCGGTCGATGCGTTCGGCGAGTTCGGGCTGCAGCTTCCGCTTGTCCGCCCGCTCTACGGCGACAATGCCCCCGCGCCGGTCCATTCGCCGGCCGCGCAGGTGGCTGCCGCGCGTTATCTCAACAGCCGGGGATGGACCATCTTCGGCGGCACCAACGAAATCCAATCCAGCATTATCGCAAAGACCGTGCTTGGGTTATGATAGCTACAAAAGAAAGAGGATGCCGAACATGCAATTGAGCCGGGAAGCCCTGGTTCGCGCCTATCGCCAGATGAAGGTGATCCGCGCGTTTGAAGAGCGTCTGCACGATGAGATCATGACGGGCGAGATCGCCGGCTTCACCCATCTCTATGCGGGGCAGGAAGCGGTCGCGGTCGGCGTGTGCGAGCATCTCGATAATTCGGACAAGATCGTCTCGACCCATCGCGGCCATGGCCATTGCATCGCCAAGGGCTGCGACGTGAACGGCATGATGAAGGAAATCTGGGGCAGCAAGGAAGGGCTCTGCAAGGGCAAGGGCGGCTCGATGCATATCGCCGATGTCGATCAGGGCATGCTTGGCGCAAACGGCATCGTCGGCGGCGGCGCGCCGATTGCGGTGGGGGCGGCGCTCTCGGCCAAGCTCGACGGCCAGGGCAAGGTCTCGATCAGCTTCTCTGGCGATGGGGCCTGCAACCAGGGCACGACGTTCGAGGCGATGAACATGGCGGTCGTGACGCACGCGCCCGTGATCTTCGTGTTCGAGAACAACCATTATTCGGAGCACACTGGTTTCGAATATGCGGTCGGCACCAACAAGGACATCGCCAGCCGCGCCGAGGCTTTCGGAATGAAGGTGTGGCGCGGCGACGGCTGCGACTTCTTTTCGGTGAACGAGACCATGCGCGAGGTGCTTGAATATGTTCGGGCGGGCAACGGCCCGGCGGCGGTCGAGTTCGATACCGAGCGCTATTACGGGCATTTCGAGGGCGATCCGCAGCGCTATCGCGGCGAGGGTGAGCTTGATCGCATCCGCGCCGAGCGCGACTGCCTGACCAAGTTCCGCACGAGCGTGACTGAGGCCAAGCTGCTTGAAGGCGCCGATCTCGACGCGATCGATGCCGAGGTGATGAAGCAAATCGACGATGCGGTCGCCGCGGCCCGCGCCGCCGAACGATCGACCGCAGCCGACGTCCTGACCGACGTCTACATCAGCTACTGAGGGGCTTTGCGATGACGAAGATGATGTATCGCGAGGCCGTCCTCCAGACGATCACCTCAGAAATGGAACGGGACTCGAGCGTCGTCGTGCTCGGCGAGGATGTCGTAGGCGGCATGGGTACCGCTGGCGGCCCGGAGGCGATCGGCGGGATCTGGAGCACCTCCACGGGGTTGTTCGGCAAGTTCGGCAAGGATCGTGTGATCGACACGCCGATCTCGGAAAGCGCCATTATCGGCGCGGCGGCGGGGCTTGCGCTCTCCGGCAAGCGGCCGATCGCCGAGCTGATGTTCGCGGATTTCATCGGCGTCAGCCTCGACCAGATCTGGAACCAGATCGCCAAGTTTCGCTACATGTTCGGCGGCAAGAGCCGCTGCCCGGCGGTGCTCCGCATGGTCTATGGCGCGGGCTTCAACGCGGCTGCGCAGCATAGTCAGTCAGTCCATTCGATCCTGACTGGCATGCCGGGTCTAAAGGTGGTGATGCCCTCGACGCCCGCCGACGTGAAGGGCCTACTTACCCAAGCGATCCGCGATGATGATCCCGTGATCTTTCTCGAGCACAAGGCGCTCTACGGCTCGACCGGTGAAGTGCCGGACGAGGATTATGCCATCCCATTCGGCCACGCCCGCCTGACGCGCGCGGGGCAGGATATCACGATCGTCACTATGGGCCTGATGGTGGGCCTGTGCGAAGCTGTCGCCGACAAGCTGGCCGGTGAGGGCATCGGCTGCGATGTCATCGATTTGCGCACCACCAGCCCGCTCGATGAGGAAGCGATCATCGATTCGATCGAAGTGACAGGCCGTCTTGTCGTCGTCGATGAAAGCCCGCCACGCTGCTCGATCGCGACCGACCTCGTCACGCTCGGTACGCAGAAGGCATTTGCGAGCCTGAAAGCGCCGCCCGCGATGGTCACGCCGCCGCACACGCCGGTGCCATTCGCGCGTGAGCTGGAGAGCGCTTACCTGCCGTCGGTGGAGAAGATCGAAGCAGCGGTGCGCAAGACGCTGGCCTGGCGCTGAGGAGGCATAGACATGGCCAATATCCGCGCATTCACCATGCCCAAATGGGGCATCGAGATGACCGAGGGCACGCTCGCCGAATGGATGATCAAGGAGGGCGATGCTTTCAAGAGGGGGCAGACATTGTGCCTGATCGAGACCGACAAGATCACCAACGAGGTCGATGCCGAATATGATTCGGTGCTGCGCAAGCTGATCGTGCCGGCGGGGGGCGAGGCGGAGCCGGTCGGCGCGCTGCTCGCAGTCTTCGCCGATGCCGATGTGAGCGATGCCGATGTCGAAGCATTCGCGGCAAACTTCAAGGCGGCGAATACGAGCGTGGCTGCGCGGAAGACCGAAACGCCCGAACCTGCCGCACCCGAGCCGGTCGCTGTTGCTGCCGCCCCCGCGAAGATCGAAACCAATCGCCCAATCAGCCCGGAGGCTCTCAAGCTTGCCGAGCGGTTGGGCGTCGATCTGGCCGGCATCGAGGGTTCAGGTCGGGGCGAGCGGATTACGTATCAGGACGTCTATCAGGCCAGCCGTCCGGCATCCGCACCGTCGTTAAAGGGCAAGCTTGATCTGCCGCTCAGCCTCGAAAGTTTCTTCGCGTCGCCGCTGGCCAAGCGGCTGGCGTCGATCCACGGTATCGATCTTGCCGGGATCAAGGGCACCGGAGCCCGGGGACGCATCTCGAAGGCGGACGTACTGACGTTGGTGAAGCCCGCCGCGACCGGATTGAGTTCTGGCCCGTTCGTGCCCGCCGAAAACCGGCCCCAGATCGTGCCGATGGACAAGATCCGCAAGGTCGTCGCGCGGCGGCTGACCGAATCCAAGCAGAACATTCCGCACTTCTATTTGCGCATGAACGTGCGGGTCGATGAACTGCTGGCGCTCCGCAAGACCGCCAATCTGGTGCTCGGTGCCAAGGCGTCGAGCAACGACTATCTTGTCAAGGCGGTGGCGATCGCGCTGGTGCGCAATCCGGCGGTCAACATCCAGGTCCATGGCGATGCGATCCACCATTTCCCGCATGCGGACGTTTCAGTCGCGGTGGCTTCGCCCAAGGGGCTGGTGACGCCGATCGTGCGCTCGGCCGATCTGATGCGGATCGACCAGCTTGCCGCCGCCACCCGCGCGCTGATCGACAAGGCGCAGGCGGGCAAGCTCGGCTATGAAGATATGGACGGGGGGACTTTCTCGGTCTCTAACCTCGGCATGTTCGGGATCGACCAGTTCGACGCGATCATCAATCCGCCGCAGGGCGCGATCCTCGCGGTCGGCGGAATCCAGCGTGTGTGGGCTGAGGGGCCTGACGGCGCGGGGCGGTTCGAGAGCCGGCTCGGGCTGGCGCTCTCCTGCGATCACCGCGCGATCGACGGTGCGGTTGGCGCCGAGTTCATGGCGACGTTGCGGGGGCTGATCGAAACGCCCGAGGGATTGTTCGCCTAACACAAATCCGTTCGCACTGAGCTTGTCGAAGTGCTTCTTCTTTCTGAAAGAAGAGGGGCTTCGACAGGCTCAGCCCGAACGGCTTTAAGGGATCAGGCCGCGACCCTCGCCTTCTTGGCCTCGCAAGCCGCTACGATAGCCGCAGGATCGAAATAATAGGGTTTGATCTCAACCACCTTGCCGTCGCGGAAGCGGAACATCTCGCAGAGTTCGGCCGGTTCCAAAGCTGGATCAGCAAACTGGAAGCGGACAATCGTGATGGCATAGTCGCCGCCGCTCAATGTCTGAACCTTTTCAAGGCCCGCGACATCCATCATCCCCATCACCTTGGTGAAGAGTTCGCGGAGTGCCGTCTTGCCGCGATAGACGCCGGCCATCGGCAGGCAGTCCGCTTCGGTGATAATCAGATCGTCGGACAGCATGGTCTCGGCCGTGTCGAAATCGCCGACGCCCGTGGCATCGTAAAGCCGATCGACAAACGCCAATATTTCTTCGTGCGTCATTGCATCCTCCTCACTGCCGCAAACCCTCTTCCCGCTGCGGTTTCGGCGCACCTAGTGCTAAGGCTAGCTGCCCCGGCGCGCCGGATCACAGGCATAAGCTGGCACAAGATAGCATGGGAGAGAGGCAATGATTTTCGTCGCGGGCACGATGACCTTCGATCCTGCCATCATGGACGAGTTCATGCGCGACGTGGCGCCCTTGCGGCGCCAGACGCTGACCGAGGAAGGCTGTCTCCATTATTCGTTGCTGGTGGAAGATGCTTCGGCGGGGCTGATCAATGTGCTTGAGCAATGGACTGGCGACGACACGCTGCTGACCCATCTGCGCCAGCCATGGACCGGCGCGTTCTTCGCCAAATATGGTCCGCAGCTCAAGGGTGCGACGGTGCAGGTCTATGATATCGCCGGAGCGCGTCCGCTCCCTGAATTCTGAGCCATGGCTGGTCAATGGAGATCGACGGTATGAGCTGGCCGGTGCGCCAGATCGCCTATTTCGTCGATGACGTACGCTCGGCTGCACTGGAGCATCACACGCTTTTCGGTTCCGGGCCATATTTCATCGCCGACAATATTCCGCTGCGCCGCGCGCTGCATCGCGGCGTCGATCGGCCGCTCGACCATAGCTCGGCCTATGGCCAGTGGGGGGAGGTGATGATCGAGTTCGTGCAGCAGAATAATCCCGGCCCCTCGGCCTTTCACGATCTCTACCCGGAAGGATCGAAACGCTACGGGATCCATCATATCGCGCTGTTTGAGGATGATCTCGATATGGCCGTCGCGCGCTTCCAGGCGGCAGGTCAGGCGGTCGCCCTGGATGCCGAAATGAATGACGGTTTCCGCTTCCTGATGATCGATTGCGTAGCCACGCTCGGCCATATGGTGGAGCTGTACAGACCCGTTCCGCAGCTGACCGGATTCTACGATCATGTTGCACAAGCCGCGAAATCCTATCAAGGCGGAGACGTGCTGAACATAATCAGATTCGAATGAGGGGTATGATGGTTTCACAACGCGCTTCTGAACTTGCGGCGAAGGTCGAATCCTTCGTGCGCGAAGTGGTGATTCCCTACGAGAGCGATCCGCGTCGTGACGAGCATGGTCCGCTGGACGATCTGGTCATGGAGATGCGCGAGAAGGCGCGCGCCGCGGGCGTGCTCACGCCGCACATTCTGCCCGACGGCAACCACCTCACCCAGCGCGAGACGGCGATGGTGCTGATAAAGTCTGGCCTGTCGCCGCTCGGTCCGCTCGCCTGCAACACGCAGGCGCCGGACGAAGGCAACATGTACCTGCTCGGCCATGTCGCGAACGAAGACCAGAAAGCGCAATTCCTGAAACCGCTCGTCGAAGGCAAGGCGCGTTCGGCCTTCTTTATGACCGAGCCGGCGTCCGAAGGCGGCGCAGGGTCCGATCCTTCGATGATGAAGACCGAATGCCGGCTGGACGGCAACCATTGGGTGATCAACGGACGCAAGGCGTTCATCACCGGCGCTCAGGGCGCGAAGGTCGGCATCGTCATGGCGAAGTCCGAGGATGGCGCCTGCATGTTCCTCGTTGACCTGCCTGATCCGGCCGTCAAGATCGAGCGCGTGCTGGATACGATCGACAGCTCGATGCCGGGCGGCCATTCAGTGATCCTCCTCGACAATCTGCGGGTGCCGGCCGATCAGATGCTCGGCAAGAGCGGCGAGGGCTTCAAATATGCCCAGATACGGCTGTCGCCAGCGCGTTTGTCGCATTGCATGCGCTGGCTCGGCTCCTGCATCCGCGCCAACGAGATCGCGACCGCCTATGCCTGCAAGCGCGAGGCATTCGGCAAGCTGCTGGTCGATCATGAGGGGGTCGGCTTCATGCTGGCCGACAATCTGATCGAGCTGAAGCAGTGCGAGCTGATGATCGACTGGTGCGCGGGCGTGCTCGATACCGGCTCGCTCGGCACCGCGGAAAGTTCCATGGCCAAGGTCGCGGTCAGCGAGGCGCTGATGCGGATCGCCGATCGCTGCGTCCAGGTCATGGGCGGTACCGGTGTGACCCGTGATACGATTGTGGAGCAGGTGTTCCGCGAGATCCGCGCGTTCCGTATCTATGACGGGCCGACCGAGGTCCATAAATGGTCGCTCGCCAAGAAGATAAAGCGGGACCATCTGAAGCCCCACGCATGAGCGCCGATCCCAACGCCAATGTCGGCACCACTCCGGTGCGCGAAGGCTATGCCTTTGACGAGGTCTCGCTGGCGCGCTGGATGGACGCCAACGTCGCCGGTTTCGCCGGGCCGCTGACTGTCGAGCAGTTCAAGGGCGGCCAGTCCAACCCCACCTACAAACTGGTCACGCCCGGCCATGCCTATGTGCTGCGCCGGAAGCCACCTGGGGAATTGCTCAAGGGCGCGCATGCCGTAGAGCGCGAGGCCAAGGTGCTCTCGGCGCTCGGCAGGGCCGGTTTCCCCGTCGCCCATGTCCATGGCCTGTGCACGGACGACAGCGTCATCGGCACCTGGTTCTATGTCATGGACATGGTAGAGGGACGCATCTTCTGGGACGCCGCCATTCCGGAAGTGAGCAGCGCCGATCGCCCAGCCTATTTCAATGCGATGAACGCCGCCATGGCGCAACTGCACCGCCTTGATCCCGAGGCGATCGGGCTTGGCGACTATGGCCGCCCCGGCAATTATTTCGAGCGGCAGATCAAGCGCTGGACCGACCAGTATCTCGGCGATGCCGAGGCCGGGCGCGATCCGAACATGGACCGGCTAATCGAATGGCTGCCGGCCAATATTCCCGACGATGGCGAGCGCAGCTCGGTCGTGCATGGCGATTTCCGTATCGACAACATGATCTTCCATCCGACCGAGCCGCGTGTGCTCGCGGTGCTCGACTGGGAGTTGTCCACGCTCGGACATCCGTTCGCGGATTTCGCCTATCATGCGATGATGTACCGGATGCCGCCGCATATCGTGGCGGGGCTTGCGGGCGCCGATCTCGCGGCGCTCAGCATTCCGTCCGAGGAAGAATATCTCGCGGCATATTGCCGCCGGATGGGCATTAGTGCGATGCCGGGCTACGACTTTTATGTGGCGTTCAACTTCTTTCGCATGGCCGCCATCTTTCATGGCATCAAGGGACGCGTCCTTCGTGGCACCGCCGCCTCTGCCCAGGCACGGGAGCGGGTCAGTACCTTCCCCGAACTGGCTGCTCTCGCCTGGGATCAGGCCAAGCGCGCCGGAGCCTGACCGGCGTCGCTGCGTCCTAGCCAAAGTCGTAGCCACCGCCTGCCTGCCGGCACGCTAGAGTGGCGGGTCGAGGGAGGATGCGATGACCGACAGAATTTCAACGGAGGACAGGTTCGCGCTGCAGGATCTGGTGACGTCTTATTGTTTCGCGGTCGACAAGCTCGGTGATGTCGATGGGCTTGTCAGCCTGTTCACGGAAGACGCGATTTGCGACCTTTCCCCGATCGGCCTGCCGAGCATAAGCGGCCATCGGGAAATCCGCGCCTTTTATGAAGGCGTGTTCGAGATGATGACGCATCACGCCCACTATATGACCAATTTCATCGTGCAGCGGCTGGAAGGCGATGAGGCCGCGATCCGTTGCTACGTGATGGGCATGGGCAATGCTGGCGATGGGAGCAGTGTGCTGGTTTATGTCGATTACGAGATCGATTGCAGACGCACGGCGCAAGGCTGGAAGATCAGAAAATTCTACGAAAAGCCGCTGATGCCTCTGCCCGCCATACTCGGCCAGCTACACGAAGCCTGACTTTGGGTCGGCCCCTCAAGCGATCTTGAGGATCAGCTTGCCGGTGTTGGCGCCCGAGAAGAGCCGCATGAACGCCGGATAGGCGTTTTCGAAGCCTTCCTGCACATCCTCGTCGATGTGGAGCCGGCCTTCGCTGATCCATTGCGCCATCTGCACACCCGCTTCGGCGAATTGCGGCACATGCTCGGCAACGAGGAACCCTTTGAGCGTCGCGCATTTGACAAGGATTTGCCACAGGTTGCGCGCGCCGACCTTTTCCCGGCTGTTATATTCGCTGATCATTCCGCACAGGATGATGCGCGCGTGCAGCGCCAGATTCATCAGCTCGGCATCCAATACGGTGCCGCCGACATTCTCGAACACGATATTCGCGCCGTCCGGCGCCGCCGCCCGGATCTCGGCGGAGAGTTGGTCGACGCTCTTGCCGCGATAATCGATCGCCACGTCGAAGCCGTAATCGTCAATCAGCCGGCGGCATTTTTCGGCACCGCCGGCGATACCGATCACGCGGCAGCCCTTGATCTTGCCAATCTGCCCGACCGCTGATCCGACGGCACCTGCCGCGCCCGAGACGAGCAGCGTATCGCCGGGCTTTGGCTGACCATCCACGAGCAGACCAAAATAAGCAGTCAGGCCAACCGCGCCCATTGCCGACAGGAACTTCGTTGGTGAATCAACGATCGTCGTATCAACCTTCATGGTGAAGCCGCCGGGCGCGACAACTGAATAATCCTCGATCGCATTGAGGCCGAGCACCCAGTCTCCGGGAGAAAAATCCGGATTGGCCGAGGCATGGACGACGCCCACCGTAGTCGCCCGCACAGGATCGCCCAGCGGGATCGGCGGCATGTAGCTTGGCTCATCAGCCATCCACCCGCGCTGCGCGGGATCGAGCGATATATAATGATTGCGCATGATGAAGCTGCCCGGCGAAGGAGTCGGAATATTCTCGCTGACGATCTGGAAATCTTCGGGAACCGGATCGCCGGTGGGACGACGCGCGAGCAAGAAACGACGATTGGCGGACATGCTTCTCTCCTTCATTTCTACTTCGCATGCGGCAAAAATGTCGCACCTGTAACAAGTGGCAGTTCGCAAAATGCGCTGACCGATTGAGTATAACCCTACTGTCAGGGGCAGAACGCTCGAACAGGGGAGGATTTAATGAAGGCTTCGATGAGGGGCGCCATGGCTATGGCGCTCGCGACCACGTCGCTTGTTTCCATCACACCAGTTTATGCGCAGGAAGCTGCGCCCGCACCCGCCGCGGATACCGGCGATGTGAATGACATCATCGTTACCGCCCGCCGCCGCGACGAAACGCTGCAGACGACGCCGGTTGCGATCACCGCCGTCAACACGGCCATGCTCGAAGCCAAGGCGGCGGTGAACATCGGCGATCTTCAGGGCGCCGCACCGGGCCTGCTCATCACCCAGCAGAATTCTGGCGCTCAGGCGGCCAACATCTCGATCCGCGGCCTGACCTATGCCGACATCGAAAAGTCGCAGACCCCAACCGTGGGCGTCGTGGTCGATGGCGTCACCATCGGCACCAACACCGGCCAGTTGCAGGATGCCTTCGACATCGCCCAGATCGAAGTGTTGCGCGGCCCTCAAGGCACGCTCTTCGGCGCGAACACGATCGGCGGCGTCATCAACATCACGCGGACCAAGCCGACCATGGAGCCGGGCCTCAAGGCTGAGCTGACCTACGGGCGCTGGAACAGCTGGAGCGGCAAGGCGGTCGCCAACTATGGCGATGGCGCCACCTGGGGCATCAAGCTGTTCTATTTCCACAACGAATCCGACGGCTATTACAAGAACGTCACGCGCAATGTGAGCGCGGGCTGGAGCAATGGCGACACCTATGGCGGCAGCCTGTTGTTCAAACCGGCGGGCTCGGGCTTTGACGCCCAGCTGACGCTTCAGCAGGTCGTTCAGAAGTTCGATCCGGTGGTCAGCAACATCGCCAAGACCGGCGAGGCGTTTTGCGCTTTCGAGCCGGCGAACGAATGCAATCGGAATACCCGGAAGGACCTCTACACGACGTTCGGCGCGGCTGCGAGCAGCAAGTATCGCGCTCCCGACGCCACGCTGCAGATGAACTATGATCTCGACGTCATAAAGCTGACGTCGATTACAGGCTGGCGGCATACAAAAGAAGGTCAGACCCAGGATTTCGACGGATCGTCGACCGATCTCTATTATGTCGATCGCCGCCAGCACTACACGCAGTGGAGCCAGGAACTGCGCGCTTCGGGCAAGTTTTTTGAAGGGCTCGACTATGTCGTGGGCGGATATTATTTCAGTTCGAAATATGATCTAACCCAATGGTCGCGCGTGTTCGGTTTCGATCCCAATACGCCGCCAACGCTGTTCGACCTGAATTCCCAGCATGTCGAAGGCAAGACCAAGAGCTATGCTTTCTTCGGCGACTTCAACTGGGCCTTCGCCGACGGGTTTCGTCTGTCGTTCGGCGGCCGCTGGAGCCATGACAAAAAGAGGCTCTTCAACGGCTTTGCCGGGGGCAAGCTGATCGATCCGAGCAATGTCAGCGCCAGCCAGTTCGTGCCAGTCGGCACGGGCAATGCCAGCTTCAGCAAGTTCACACCCAAGGTCGGCATCGACTATCGGCCGAACAGCGACATGATGGTCTACGCCAGCTGGTCGCGCGGCTATCGTTCGGGCGGTTTCAGCCCGCGCGCCGCAACGGCTGACACGGCCAGCACGCCATTCCGGCCCGAAACCGTCGACTCCTATGAAATTGGCGCAAAGTTCGATCTGCTCGACCGCCGACTGCAGATCAATCTCGCCGGCTATGTATCCGATTACAAGGACATGCAGCAGAATCTGACGGTGCCCGGTGGTCCCACGGGCAATCAGACGATTACCGGCAACGTACCTGGCGGCGCCTCAATCAAGGGCATCGAGATGGACGGCTCGCTGCGCATCACGTCAAATTTCAAGATCACCGGTTCGGTCGCGTACATGAAGTCGCACTTCCGCAATTTCGTTGCCAACGGCGTTCTTGGTACTGCGATCGTACCGTTCGATTATTCGGCTAACCGTCTGATCTATGCGCCCAAGTTCACCGGTTCGATCGCGGCCGACTATTCGGTGCCGACGAGCTTCGGCAAGGTCAGCGCAAATATCGGCTGGCGCCACATCAGCCCGTATGACGAACAGTTGTCCGCTGCCTCCCTGACCCCCGTCACAGACGGATTGGGCAACGTGACCAGCGTCACGGTCAACGGTAACGATCCGCGCGTGCGCACCACCACGCAGGATCTTGTCGATGCGGCCCTGACCTTCAACTTCACGCTCGACAACACGGACGCCTACTTCCGCGTGTTCGCACGTAACCTTTTGGATGAGCGCACGACGACCCACGCCTTCACGGTCGCCGGGCTGTGGTCATTCGGCATGGCGCTTGAACCGCGCACCTATGGCGCGACGATCGGCGTGAAGTTCTGAACGGGTAAAATGGGTAAGCGCTTGGGCCGCGATCGGTAAAACGATTGCGGCCTCTTTTTATGGGAGCGCAACCCAGCGGATCGCATTCTCGACGAGCTGCCTGTAGTTGGGATTGTCGTAAGCGGCGGGACCATCGCCGGGCTGGAGATAGACCAGCCGGCTGTTCAGGGCCTGTTTCGTCCAGCCGATCAGATTCGATCCGGGAGGATGATCCCAGCCTTTCCGGTCATACATGCGCCCGGCAACGGCGGCCTCCGCCGAAAAGAAATGATCGCGCGTATAGGTTGCGCTGCTGCGAAGCAGCGGGGTGACGTCGGCCTCGAAGATCTGGGCCAGATAGGGTTCGTCGACCAGCTCGAAACGCGGCGGTAGTCCGGTCGTTACGGGATGATCGGCGACGATCTCGGCTTCGTACCGGACATCATGCGCATAGCCTGAATCGAGGCAGGAGCCATGCGGATGATAGAAGAAGCGTCCTCCGATCCAGTCGCCATAGTCGCGCCAAACTGGCCACCCCGCCAAGGCGTGATGCAAGGCGACAACGCCTGTCCCCTGCCGCAGCAGGGCTTCCAATCCTGTCTTCAGTTCAGGATCAGGCTCGACATAAACGGGCGCATTAGCCTCCGCCGCGAAATCAAGCCCTGGCATGTCGTACAGCACCAGCGCGTCGAAACCGCGCATCCCGTCCGGATTCATCAGCCGGGCTGCGGCGGGCTGATCGACCATCGTGGCTGAGATGCCCTCCATCGCTTGAAACATCGCGTCGAAGGCGGTGCGATCGAAGGGATGCCCGCGCACGGCCACGAGGCACTGGATCGGCGCGCGATAGTCGATCGTCGGCATCAGCCGCGGACGTCCACGATCACCTTGCCGATGTTGCGCCCCGTCAGCATCCCCGCATAAGCGGAAAGCGTATTTTCAAGACCTTTGGTTTCGTCGAAGCGCATCCTGAGCTTGCCGTTGTCCAGCCATTCGCGGAGCCTTGGCAGGTAGCTGGCCGCACGGTCGAGGAAGTCGGGCAGGAAGAAGCCGGTGATCGTCAGCCGGCGCATCAGAACCTGATCAAATCGCGCGGCGCCGGGTGTCGGCGCATCGCTGTCATAGGTGGCGACCAGCCCACAGATTGCGATGCGGCCATAATGCGCCATGTTGGGCAGTGCGGCATCAAGCATCGGCCCGCCGACATTATCGAAATAGGCGTGAATGCCGCCGGGCACTTCGCTGAGCGCCTTTCCAACATCGTCATTCTTGTAATCGATCGCCTGCGAGATGCAGAGGTCTTCGATAAGATGGCGGCACTTCTTCGGCCCGCCCGCGATTCCGATCACGGTGGCGCCGAGATTGCGCGCGATCTGACAGGCAAGCGATCCGGTCGCGCCCGCCGCCGCCGAAACGAGCACGGTCTCGCCCGGTTTGATCCGCGCGACCTCCACTAGCCCGGCCCAGGCGGTGAGGGCATTCAGGCCCAGCACACCGAAATGCTGGCGGATATCTTCGACCTTTGCATCAACCTTGACCAGCCCGGATAGTGCCGGATCGACCAGTGCATAATCCGCCCACTGGCCGAAACAGCGGACGAGGTCGCCCTCCGCGAAATTCGGATCGCGCGAGGCGACGACATGGCCAAGGCACAGCCCGACCATCTTCGATCCAAGCGGCAGCGGCGGTTGATAGCCGTCGGTGCGCGGCGTGATCCACATGCGCGTGCCGGCGTCCATCGACAGCCAGCTGTTGCGGACCAGCACCTGTCCCGCATCCGGTTCAGGGATCGGTTCGTGCTGCAATGAAAAGGCCGCGGCGAAATCATTGCCGTGCGGATGATCGTCAAGCTGCCAGTATCTGTTCTCGGGCATGGGTTTCTCCTGCAACCAAATGGCGTTCCAAGGATTATAGTCGCACCTGTCAAATGTCGTAGGGGTCGCGTTTCTTTCAAAACGATAATGGGTCGCGGAAGCATAAAGCTCTTTAGGGGAGGAAGTTATGTCCGCTACCAGCGCACGTCACGGTTTTTCTGTCAGCATATTGGCTCTTGTGATAGGGTTATCTTGCGGTGTCGCACATGCTCAGGACGTAGCCCCTGCTGCGCCCGTGACCGAGGCGCAGCAAGGCGGTATCGAGGATATCGTTGTCACCGCACGTAAGCGGGTCGAAAGCGTTCAGACCGTGCCGGTCGCGGTTTCGGCGATTTCGGCTGCGACCATCAAGCAACGCGACCTCACCAGCCTTGAGAAGATCGCGGCCGCGACTCCGTCATTCACCGTCGGTCGCGCGTCTAATGGCTCCGGCGCGCAGATGACGATGCGCGGCATCGGTTCATCCTCAACCTCGATCGGCATCGAACAGTCGGTCGCGACCGTGGTTGACGGCGTCTATTACGGCCAGGGACGCATCATCAACGAAGGCTTTTTCGATCTGGCCCGCGCCGAAATCCTTAAGGGGCCGCAAGCGCTCTTCTTCGGCAAGAACGCGACCGCCGGCCTGATCTCCCTCACCACCGCCGATCCGTCCGACAGGACCGAGATCCTGACGCGCGCGGCTTATGAATTCAGGTCGCAACAGATTCAGGGCGAGATCATCGGCTCCACGCCGCTGACCGACACGCTCGGCATCCGCGTCGCGCTGCGCGGTTCCAAGATGTACGGCGGTTATTACAAGAATGTGGCCGATCCGTTCACCTTCACCACCATCGACATCGCAACTGGAACCACGACCGACCACATCTCCAATCCGTCCCCGCGCGAAGCGCCGGGGGAGAAGGAACTGCTCGGCCGTGTCACGCTTAAGTGGGAACCAACCAGCGATATCACCAACACGCTCAAGATTTCCGGGGCCTATAACAAGGTCAACAACAACAGCTGGAATTATGTCGCGTTCAATTGCGTGGGCGGGGACAGCCAGCTGACCGGCTATGCTTGCGGTGATAATTTCGTCACGCACCAGAACAAGATCCCGGCGGATATCGCGGCGGTCTTCCCTTATGCGAAGAAGGACGGATCGCTTTACAATCGCTACAAATCCTACGCGGTCACCAACACCCTCGCATGGAACCTCGAGGGCGTGACGCTGACCAACGTCACCAACTACAACTGGAATAACAACCGCTGGGCTTGCGCCTGCGATTTCCAGTCCGCTGGCGGCAGCAACTGGGCGACCGAGAATTCGACCTGGCACGCCTTCTCGAACGAACTGCGCGCGCAGACCAACTATGACGGCCCGGTCAACCTGATGGCCGGCCTCTATTATCAGAAGACGAAGCGCACCTTCTCCCAGTTCATCATTCTCGCCAACGTGGAAGACAGCACGCAGACCCCCGCCGACCGCTATGTCGGCACGCGCAAGACCTCTTTCACCAACGGCGAGACGATCGCGGGCTTCGGCCAGGTGACGTGGAAGGTGATTCCCGCCGTCGAACTCGCCGGCGGCGTGCGCTACACGCATGAGACGAAGGACAGCTACTTCGCCCAGCCCTATAACAATGCCGCTGTGACCTCGATCTTCCGTCCCGCCGACGCGGCGGACGGGCTCGGCGTCGTCACCGCGAACCAGACCTTCAACGATTGGTCGCCCGAGGCAACGATCAGCTGGAAGCCGACTGACGATGTCATGATCTATGGCGCGTTCAAGACCAACTATAAGTCGGGCGGTTTTTCGAATGGCGGCATCAACAGCAATCTTTCGGCCAATCCGTTCGACGATCTGACCTTCGATCCGGAAAAGGCGCGCGGCTTCGAAGCCGGCATCAAGACGACACTGCTCGACCGTCAGCTTCGCCTGAACCTCGGCGTGTACAGCTACAAATATACCAACCTGCAGGTCGACTTCTTCAACTCGCCGATTTTCGCGTTCCAGACGCTCACCGCTGATGCGCGGACTAAGGGCGTGGAGCTGGAGTTCGAATATGCGCCGCGATCGGTGCAGGGCCTGAATGTCCACGGCTCGCTCAATTACAACCGGGCGCGCTACACCCAGTTCATCGGCCCCTGCTATGCTGGTCAGACGCCCGCCGAAGGCTGCGTTTTCCTGAATTCAAGCGGAGCGGCGCCGGGCGTTGGCCAAACGGCGCTGTTCCAAAACCTTGCCGGCAAGCCGCTTTCGGTCGCACCAAGCTGGACCGGTACGCTGGGCGTCGGTTACGATATGCCTGTCGGCGGCAGCAACCTGTTCGGTATCTCGGTGGATGCCCGCTACTCCGGCAGCTACATCGCCTCGGCGTTCAACCAGCTTGACTCTCGTCAGGGCAAATATGTCAACGTGGACGCCTCGATCCGTTTCGGTGCCGAGGACGGGAATTGGCAGGTTGCGCTGATCGGCAAGAACCTGACCAACCGCTTCTATGTTACCGGCGTGGTGGATGGTCCTTCGACTGGCGGTGGCACTGGTACGCCTGCCGGCATCCACGCGGATCAGCTCGGCTTCGGAACGCTGCCGCGCACCGTCCAGGTTCAAGTCACCAAATCCTTCTGAGATCCTTCGAAAGGTCGCAAAAAGGAAAGGGGAGCCGGAAACGGCTCCCCTTTCTGATTCTACCAAACACTTCCCCTCCCTTGAAAGGGAGGGGGATCAAAAGCTACTGCCGATGGATGTTCCGGAACGAGCGGCTCTTGAACAGCCACTTGCCGTCGATCTTGACGCACACATCTTCATAACGCCCGCGATCGCGCACGGTCTTGCCGTCCTGCTCGTAAACCTCGGCGGTGTAGCTCAACACCTTCGCTTCATTGCCGCTGATCTCGATCGATCCGGGCCAGGCCTCGAACATCAGGCCGGGATAAACTTTCATCGCCTCAATCCACATGGCGACGATAGCCGTCTTGCCGTTGGTCGTCCCGAACTCGGGATAGTCGGGCATGGACCATTGCGCGTCCTCGGCCCAGGTGGCGCCCCAGTCGTTCGCGTCGCAGCGCGTCACCGCGTCGGCATAAACGTCCAGCAACTCGCGTATGGCGAGCCGGTCTTCGGCGGGGCCAGTAAAAGCCATCAGGTCTCTCCTCATATCGTTGATGTGGGGAGATCGTAGATTCCGGCGGCGTTTCAGCCACCTGCCGCAAAGGGCAGGTCAGAGCGAGATCGGCAGCTCGTCGACCTTCGGCTGCGCGTCTGGAATGGCGACTTCGATCTGGCCATTCTCGACCCGCAATGGGAAGGTGCGCACGTCGCGATAAGTGCCGCCGAGACACTTGCCGCTGGCCAGTTCGAACCGCGCGCCGTGCAGCGGGCACATGATCGCGCCGCGCCGGACCCGGCCGCCCGAGAGATGCGAGGCGGCGTGGGTGCAGCGGTCGTTGATCGCGTGATAGCCGTCGTCGGTCTTCGCCACGAGCACATGCCACCCGTTGAGGATCGTGGTCGCCTTGCCTTCGGCCGGGAAATCGGCCTCGGCCAGGATATTATGCCAGCTTTCGCTCATGACTTGTCTTGTTACCCTCTCATCGGCGCGAACGAACCGACGAGCGCCTTTTGACGCGCTCGTCGGCCAGGGTCAAACACTACAATGAGATAGGTGCAGGAGGCATTCCACGCCCTATGCTTTTGGCCGGGGGGATAGAATGCCCGTCACCACGCAACGCCACTTGTACTATAATGCTGCTCATATCCTGAGCAGCGGCTTTGGCAGGGTTCCTTCCGCCAAATAATAATCCACCCATTTATGGAAATACTGGTTGCCGGGCTCGTTCCGGCCGAATGTCACATGCTTCATCGCGCCGGATTCAAGCCCGTTCTGAACCTTCAGACCGAGGAAATAATCTTCTTCCTCAACGACATCGAAGAAGAAGTCGCACATCTCGTCGAGCCGTTTGAGCTCGGCTTCGCTCTCCGGCTTCTTCGGATAGATATAGTTGAGCACGGTCGTGTTCCGGTCCGGCGTCGGTCCGGGAAACAGCTGCGCATACTGGCACATCTCCGGCGCCAGAAAGAAGCTGAAGTTGGGGAAGAGCACCCTGACGAAATCGAAGCCATGATTCTCCTGAGCGCCCCATTGGTCGCGCGGGAGATCCTTCAGCCGGCCGATGTTGTTCTGCGGGAAGCCAAGCCGGATATGCGGACCGAAGGCTTCGTAATTGGCGCGATTCGAAGGCGTGCGCGTCGCCACCGTGTTGGTGTGGGCAGACTGGAAATGATAGCCCTCCAGATAGCCGTCATAAGCGACCTTCCAGTTCGCACCGATCATCGGGCGGGATTTGTGGTAATACCAGGTCTCCAGCTTGAGCGCGGCGAGATCGTCGAGCATCCCCCCCAGGAACTCGGGCACGTCGATCGGCAACCCCGGCGTCAGAATCACGAAGATCATCCCTGCGATCTCCTGCGTCGGCAATTCGGTCAGGTTGAGGGTTGCCTTGTCGACGTCCCCGAACGTGCTTGCCTCGGCAATGCCGATCAGATGGCCGTCATTGGCATAGGTCCAGCCATGATATTGGCAGGCGAAGCGGGAGCAGTTGCCCTTGCCCTTGCCTTCCTTGGCCATGTGCATTGCGCGATGCTTGCAGACGTTCAGGAAGGCGCGCGCCTTACCGTCTTTGGCGCGGGTGATGAGGACAGGCATGCCCATCACGTCCGCTGCCTTGTAGTCGTTGATGTTCGGCAGTTCGTTCGTCAGCGCCAGCATCAGCGGCAGCCGCTTGAATATCAGGTCGAGTTCCCTCTGCCAGCGCACCGGATCGAGATAGTTTTCGACCGGAACGCGCATCGTGTGCGCCGCCTGATCGGTGGTCCGGGTCTCTACGAAGTGCAGCATCTTCTCCGCTGCATCGCCATATGCCTTGATGATGTCAGTCATGGCGGATCTCCTCGTCTTCAGCGGTTGATGTACGTGTCGAGTAGCTGGTGGAAATGCCGGATGCGGATCTCCTGATAGTCACCGAGTTCCACCTTGCCGTTCTTCGAGCATTTCAGACCTTCATGTCACAGCTCCATATTGGTCATGTCCTGATCGACGACCGCGCCCAGCACGCCCAGCTCCGGCGCGTCGGCCCAGTTTTCGTCTTCCGTCAGCATGTGCATCGGCACGCCGCGCGGCCGCGGCTGGCCTTCGGGTACGCGGGCGATGACCCGGACCTCCATCAGGCAGGAATTCTGGTCCGGCCACGGCCGCCAGCGATAGACGATGTTGGGCATGAACCCGCCCCACGGCGCGAAATTGGGGAAGACGTTATAGACCAGCGCATCGAGCAGTTCGGCTTCCGAGACCTGCGAATAATCGCCGCCAAACGCGCGCGCCGAGCTTGCGCGCATCGCGTCGCCCAACGCTTCCCGTGCGGTCATGCCCTCGGGCACCTGGACGTTGTAGTTATCCTTCTGGGGGTCGTAATTGTCCGAAGACCGTCCGTTATATTTGACGAACTCGTCCACGATCCACTGTTCTGGGCGCTGCAGGCCGTTCAGATGCGGCGAGACCGTGCCGAACGACGTGTAGTTCACGTTCACATGATCGCCGAGCACATAATAGGCGGCGTTGGCGTCGCCGGTGAACGGCATCAGCTGCGGGTGGGTCACATAAGCGTGGTAGCTTTCCATGAAAGCTTCCATCGTGATCTTCCAGTTGGCCTTCACGACCTTGCCGACCCAGGCCACGGTCACGCACTCATCGTGGCGCCACCGCTTGAAATAGTCTGGCAGCGGATCGAGATACTCCTCGATTGTCGGTCCCTCCGGGTTTTCGCGCAGGAAGATGTAGCCCTGCCAGCGCGCGACAGTCGCCTCCGGCAGCTTCATCTTCTGATCGGTCAGATGATCGAAGTCCCAGCGGCAGGGAATGTCCTTGAGCGTGCCGTCGGTGTTCCAGGCAAAGCCATGGAAGGGGCAGACGAACTTGTCGGCAAAGCCGCTGTCGGTGGCGAGCTTGCGGCCGCGATGCAGGCAGACATTGTGAAAAGCCTTTACGCTGTCATCCTCTTGCCGGACGAGCAGATAGGAGCGACCCGCATTCTCATAGGTTAGGTAATCGCCAGCCTCGGGGATGTCCTCGTCACGCGCGGCAAACTGCCAGACGTGCGGCCACATTTTCTCGATTTCCAGGCGAAAGAATTCGGGATCATGATAGCGCGACGTCGCAATAGGTTCCGAACCGATATGGCCGGAATGATCGACCATCATGAACGACGGCGGCTGGATCTTGTCCGCCCTTACGATATCTTCCCAACTCACGTCCGGGCAACGGGCAACGCGCAATGAATCGCGAGCGTCTAAATCGGCCATGTCGCCTCTCCTATAGACTGGGCTTACCGTCCCACGAACCGCGACACGCCAGATTGACGCAGATCAAAATATTCCGCCGTCCGCCCTGTGACTTTGGATAGGAAGATCTCATCCATCGAGCGGGGGAGTTGGCACAAAGAGCAGCTGTCAGCCCAATCCGGGCCTGCCATGCTGGCTTCATCGAGGAGCCGATTTTCCTCGCAATGAAGCTGGCGGATAAGGCGAAGAGGATGACCAACAAGGATGTCGTGTGGGCCTTTATCGACGCCTGGAATCGGGTCGACTGGAAAGTCGTCGGCGATTTGTTGAGCGAAGACGTCGCCTATCAGAACATGCCCTGGGAGCCGGTCATCGGCCGCGATGCGGTGATGAGCAATCTGGCTGGCTTCAATGTCGAGGAATCCGACTGGATCGTCCACAACCAGATTGGTGAAGGCGATCTGGTGATGAACGAGCGCACCGATCGCGTGCAGATGAACGGCGTCTGGAAATCGCTGCGCTGCGTAGGCGTCTTCAGGCTCCGCGACGGCAAGATCTGCGAGTGGCGGGATTATTTCGATCCAGCCGAACTCGCCACCGACATTCCCCGCCCGCAGCGCCAGATACTCGCGGCTGTTTGAACAGACATTATAAAATGAGGAGTAGTTGATGCCCGTCAATCGTCAGGTCGTTCTGGCCAGCCGTCCCAACGGCGAGCCGGTGCCCGCCAATTTCCGTCTGCAAGAGGGTGAGGTTCCGGAGCCGAAGGACGGCGAGATGCTGGTGCGCGTGCGCGCCATCTCGATGGAGCCGGCGATCCGGGGCTGGCTCGACGACAATGACAAGAATTATTTCGAGCCGCTGCCGATCGGCGCGACGATGATGGCGCCGGCGATGGGCCAGGTGATCAAGTCAAACCTGCCCGGCTACGCTCCCGGCGACTATATTCGCGGGCTGATGGGGTGGGAAGATTACACCATCGCCAACAAGGACACGATTCTCCTCCAGAAACTCGACATCGCCGAGGATATGCCGCTGACCTATTATGTCGGCGCGCTGGGCGGATCGGGACTGACCGCCATTGTCGGCCTCGATGTGATCGGCCGGATGAAGGCGGGCGAGACGGTGGTGATCAGCGCCGCGGTCGGCGCGGTCGGCCATGTCGCCGCGCAATATGCCAAGCATAAGGGTTGCCGCGTGATCGGCATCGTCGGGGGCGAGAAGAAGGCGAAGATCGCGCTTGAAGAGATCGGCTATGACGCGGTGGTCAACTATAAGGACGCGGCCAATCTGGAGGGGGCGATCAAGGAAGTCTGCCCCGAGGGGGTCGACGTCTATTATGACAATGTCGGCGGGCCGACGCTCGACGCGATGCTCAACAATATGAAGACCTTCGGACGCATCGTCTGCTGCGGCATGGTGTCGAGCTACAATTGCTCGGAAAATCCGCCGCCGCTGTTCAACGCATGGCAGATCGTGGCCCGCGAGCTCGAGCTGAAGGGCTTTCTGCTTTACTCCTACAACGATCATCTGCCCGCCGCGCTCGAGACAAATCTCGAAGGCGTGCGCTCGGGCTGGCTCAAGGTGATGGAGAACAAGAAGGTCGGCATCGACAAGGCCGGCGAGCTGTTCTGCGAACTGATGAGCGGCAAGACCATCGGCAAATCCGTCCTCGAAATGGATCTTCCGGAGGCGGGACAATGAGTGTGCAGAATGAGGGCAGCCTCGAAACCCTGATTGCCGAAGCAGCGGTGAACCGGCTGATCGCGCGTTACGCAACCATGACGGACTGGCTGGATTGGGCAGGCATGCCGGGTCTCTTCTCCGCCGACGCCGATATCGATTTCGGCGGCATGTTCCGTGGCACGCCCGCTGAATTCCTGCCCTTCGTGTCCAAGCTGGAGGGCGGCTACGACCGCCGCATGCACCTGTTCGGCCTGCCCCGCATTGACGTGTCGGGCAAAACCGCGCGGGCCGAATGCGCCTCGATCACGCATGTCCGCACCAAAGGGACGGCGCATCACGACGACGGCATTTTCTGTGGCCGCTACGTCTTCACGGCAGCCAAGGCGGATGGCGTGTGGAGGCTCACCCGGCTGACCTTCTATCTCAATGCCGCGACCGGGTCGCAGACGCCGGCGGGGGCTGAAGGCCCGATCAATCTCGCTGACGGTTTCGGGCCGGGTCATAACGACATGGCGCCGGCCTGAAGGTCAGATCGGCTTGATCTCGTCGGTTTCGTGAATTTCCAGGATCTCGAAGACATTGCCGAAGAAGTCGCGGCAATAGGTGGCGCTGTAGCCGGTCTTTGAGCCGTCAGGATGCGTGGTGATCGTATCCGCCGGCGGGGCATGGACGCGGATGCCGGCGGCGAGCAGCCGCTGGTAACAGGCCTGGATATCATCCACCTGCACGCCGAAATGGGTGTAGCCGAAATTGTTCACGCCCCGGTTCGGGTCCTGCGGACCGGAGCGGGGCGCGTGATATTCGAAGACTTCGAGATGGGTGTTGCCCAGCCGGCACATGAACTGGTTGGCCGCGCTGTTCTTCAGTCCGATGATTTCATCGATGAAGGGATTGTCCTTCCAGCTTAGCGGCTCGACCTCCTCCACAGCGCCCAGCAGATCGATGTAGAACTCCCGCGCCTTGGCGAGATCGGGGACCGACACCCCGATATGGTGCACACCCTGAACGCCGATCCCCATGATTCGCTCCTTAGAACTGGACCCGCTTGGTGTAGCCGCCGTCGATCACCACGTTGGTGCCGGTGGTGTAGGACGAAGCCGGTGACGCGAGGAAAACGACGGTCTTCGCCACTTCCTCGGGACCGCCCCAGCGGCCGAGCGCGAAATCGACCTCGGTCGCCTTGTAGAGATCGGGCATATGCTGCTCGATCGCTTCCCAGTTGCCGCCGGGAAACTTGATCGGGCCGGGCGACACGCAGTTGATGCGGATGTTCTTCGGCCCCCAGGCCTGGCCGAGCTGCTTGGCATAGACCAGCAGCGTGCCCTTCAGCGCATTATAGCCCTGCGGGACGATAAAGGTTTCGAGACCCGCCGTGCTGGACATGATGACCACCGACCCCGTGCCGGACTTTTCCAGCCAAGGCTCAAGCGTCTCGCAGCCGAGCACAGCGCCCATAACGTCATAGTCGAATGTTTTCTGCCAGTCGCCGGTGGCGCCGGCGCCAGAAGTGGAGATCATCGGCACGAAGATGTCGCACCCGCCGATCGTTTCGGCCGCCTTTGACAGCCATGCCTTGTAGGCGTCGGCGCCCGATTCCATGTCGAAGGCCTGGCCGATAACCTTGCCGCCATGCGATGCGAGGCTCGATGCCACCTCAGCCGCCTGATCGCCGTTGCGCGAGCAGAAGATCACGTCCGCGCCTTCCTGGGCGAAAATCTCCACGGCGGCGCGACCGATGCCGCGACTGCCGCCGGTCAGGATGACCTTCTTACCCTTGAGCCCAAGGTCCATGCTTCTCTCTCCTGATTTATACGGAAGGTTTTAGTGGGCGTTCTGCCGCCCGCCAGCCACTCCCTTTTTGGTCAGGATTTTGCGCTGGCGGCGGATGATAACGGTTGTCGAGACAATAAGGAGAGATGCCGTGGCCAAACTTGCCGGCAAGAAAGCCGTGGTCCTTGGGGCGAGCAGCCCGGATAATATGGGACAACATATCGCCCGCCGTTTGCTGAAGGAAGGCGCGGAGGTCATGGTCGCCGGGCGCAAGGGCGATGTGCTGCGCGCGTTCGCGGAGGAAACCGGCTGCCACTGGAAGACCTGCGACATCACCAGCGAAGCGGAGGTGAAGGCGTTGGCCGACGCGGCGACCGCTGCGATGGGCGAGGTGAGCATCGCGGTCAACGCGACCGGATGGGGCCTGCTGAAACCGTTCCTCGAAACCACCCGTGAGGAACTAGACGCGATGACCGCGCTTCAGTTCATCGGCCCGTTCCAGTTCTTCCAGGCAATGATCCCCGCGATGAAGAATGGCGGGTCGATAATCGAGATCAGCTCGGCGACCGCGACGATCATGCTCAACGATCATGCGGCTTATATGGGGTGCAAGGCGGGCGTTGATCATGTGATCCGTTGCGTCGCCAATGAATTCGGCGATCGCGGCATCCGCGCCAACTCGATCTCGCCCGGCCTGACCGACACGCCGATGAATGCCGACGCCAAGCAGGTGCCGGGGCTGTTCGAGGCTTTCTATTCGGCTTATCCGCTGGGCCGCATCGGCACGTCGGACGATGTCGCCGCCGCTGCCGTATGGCTGTCCAGCGACGAATGCTTCATGACTGGCGAGAATTTGCAGGTGAATGGCGGGCTGACACTCCGCCGCAATCCCACCCGGGACGAAATCAACGCCTCGGTTGCCAAGGCGATGGCCACCGCGAACTGATCGCAGAAAGCGATTTTCCGGACAGCGGCTCTGGTCTAGCCGTTGTGGCAGCGGTGCTCCATGTCGTCCATCATCCAGGCTATGTCGCCCCCACGCCGCCGGGCAGCCGTTACCGCTTCGACAAATATGGCCTGGTGATGGAAGCGCTGCGTGACAGCGGCGCGGCGTTCACCCCGCATGAACCCGAACCCATGTCGCGCAACTGGGTCGAGGCCGTGCACGCGCCGCACTATGTCGAAGAAGTGCTGAGCCAGACGGTGCCGCGTGAAAAGGAACGGCGGATCGGCTTCCCCGTGACTGAACATGTCGCGCGGCGCTCCCTGCTCTCGGCTGGCGGAACATGGCTGGCGGCGCGTCTTGCGCGCACCCATGGTTATGCCGCCAACGCTGCGGGGGGAAGCCATCATGCGGGGTGGGAAAGCGGGGCGGGCTATTGCGTTTTCAACGATCTCGCGATCGCCGCCAACCGCCTGATCGCGGAAGGCGATGCGCGCCGCATCCTGATAGTCGATCTCGATGTCCATCAGGGCGACGGAACGGCGATGCTGACCGCTGGCCGGGAGGATATCTTCACGCTCTCGCTGCATGCCGAGCGCAATTTTCCGGTGCGCAAGGCATTGTCGTCGCTTGACGTGCCGCTTGCCGACGACGCTTCCGATGCCGATTATCTCGCGCAACTCAAGGCGGTGCTCCCGACCGTTATCGATCGCTTCGTACCGGACCTGATCCTCTATCAGGGGGGTGTCGATCCGCATGCCGATGACAAGCTCGGCCGGTTGGCGCTGACCGACGCCGGGCTGGCGGAACGCGACCGTTTCGTGCGCGCCGAGGCCCAGATGCGAGGCATTGCGCTCGCGAGCACCCTTGGCGGCGGCTATGGCGACGATCGGCTCGTGGTGGCGCGCAGGCATGTCGCGACAATGCTCAATCTGGCCGATTTCTTGCCGCGCCGTTAACCCTTAATCGTTGAGAACGTTAACTTTACGGCAAAACCCTCGCTCTATATCGCAGCCCATGAGCTATTTAGGCCCAATCGATGCTGCCGAAGCCGTCGCGATTCAACCGCGCGACGAGCGGTTCAGCAGGACACCGCTCGAACGCCGCTGGTGGCTCGACAATGATGCTGTCGCCACGGCTTTCTACAACGCCATGTCAGCGAGCTTTCCGCATGGCGAAGCCTTCTTCATCGAGACCCTGCGCCATTTCCGCAAGGATGCCGACCCGCGACTGGCGGCCGAGATCGATGGCTTCATCAAGCAGGAGCTTGCGCACGCCCGTGAGCATCTGGCGCTAAACCGACGCATCACGAAGAGCGGCTATGATGTAAGCCCGCTTGAAGATCGCGTGGATAGCCGTTTGAAGCTTCTTCGTCAGAGGGGGCCGATCGCCGGTCTGGCCGGGACGATCGCGCTTGAGCACATCACCGCCATTTTTGCGCATCAGGTGCTGGCCAATCCGCGTCACATGCGCGGCGCCGATCCGGAAGTGGCCGTGCTGTGGCGCTGGCATTGCATGGAAGAGGTCGAACATAAAGGCGTTGCCTACGACGCCTGGATCCAGGCCACGCGCGACTGGAGCAAGTGGAAGCGTTGGTCAGTGCGCAGCAAGATGATGCTGTTCATCACCCGCCGTTTCCTCTGGGACCGCTGGTGCGGCACGACGGAGTTGCTGCGTCAGGATGGCATCACCGGGCCCAAGGCCTGGCTCGCGGGCTTCTGGTTCGGCTTTGTCCGTCCGGGCATGATGCGGCAGATCCTGCGCAGCTGGGCACATTTCTTCCGTCCCGGTTTCCACCCCTGGCAGCACGACGATCGCCACCTGATCGAGACGATGCCGGAGTTGAAGGCGGCCATCGAAGGCTGACCTTCGGAGCGGTTCGCAGGTGACGCAGCCTTGGCCCAACGCTAAGGGGGGCTGTGGATCGCAGCGAAGTCATCATCTTGGGCGGCGGGCTTGTCGGGCTGACGCTCGCCATCGCGCTCGACGCGCACGGCATCACCTCTATCGTGATCGATCCCGCCGATCCCGAGACCCAGCTCGCGGCGGGGTTCGATGGACGCGCATCGGCCATCGCCAGTGCGTCATGGCGGATGCTCCAGGCGATCGGGGTGGGGCCGCTGCTTGAAACTCAGGGCTGCGCGATCCGGCGGATCGAAGTGCGCGATGGGCTGTCCCCCGAATCGCTCGGCTTCAACGCCGATGAGGATGACGATGCGCTTGGCATCATGTTCGAGAACCGTGCGGTGCGCGCCGCTTTGCGCGAACGGGCGTTGGCCGCATCCAACCTGACCCTGCTTGCTCCAGCGACGCCAGCGGATGTCGTTCGTGACGAAAGCGGCGTCCATGTGACGCTCGCGGATGGGCGGATCGTCCATGGCAGCCTGCTGGTGGGCGCCGAAGGCCGGCGCTCACCCACCCGCGATGCGGCCGGCATCCGGGTTGCGCAGTGGCGGTACGATCATGTCGCGATGATCGCTTCGATCACGCACGAGAGACCGCACGGCAATGTCGCGCACGAAATCTTCTATCCTGCCGGCCCGTTCGCGCTGCTGCCGATGCTGCCGGGGAATCGCTGCTGCATGGTATGGTCGGTGCGGGCGGAGGATGCCGCCGCCTATCTGGACCTGCCCGACCGCGCCTATCTCGCCGAAATCCAGAAGCGGATGGGCGGGATGCTGGGCGAGATCGCGCTTGCCTCGCCCCGGTCGAGCTATCCGCTGGGGTTCCATCATTCCGCCGTCATCACGGCCGATCGGCTGGCGCTGGTCGGCGATGCCGCGCACGGCATCCATCCGATCGCGGGTCAGGGACTTAATCTCGGTCTCCGTGATGTCGCCACATTGACCGAGGTGCTGGTGGAAGGGGCTCGGCTCGGTCTCGATCCGGGCGACGCGCAGCTGCTGGCGCGCTATGAACGCTGGCGCGCGCTGGACGGCCTGATGGTCGCGGCGTCGACTGACGGGTTCACCCGGCTGTTCGGCATATCGGGGCGTCCCGCCCGCGCTCTTCGGCGTTTCGGCATGCAGGCGGTGGAACGCTTCACCCCACTGAAGCATTTTTTCATGTCCGAGGCGCGGGGCGAGTCGGGCCAGATGCCCCGACTCTTGCGGGGCATGAATATCTAGGGTGCGCAGTGGTTATTGCAGGGTGGCCCGGCTGTCGCCTTCACCCTGTTCGCGGAAAAAGCGGAGAAGCTGGACGAGCAAGTCCGCGCGATCGATCAGGGTCGGCGCTTCAAGCAGCGCCTGTTTCGACGCGATGTCGAATGGGGCTACCTGGGCTGAAGCGTTGATCAATGTCTCGTCGTCGAGCGACGTCAGCGCATCCCAATCGAGCTGGATGCCGCGCGCGTCGGCAAAGCGCTTGGCCTCGCCCTCGAAATCAGCGCGCAGGATGTGGGGCAGGGTTTCGCCCGGATCATCGGGCAGGCAGTCAAAAATGGCCTCGACCTGACGAAACGGGGTAGCGGCGTCGAGCTCCCTGTGGATGCGAAAGCGCGCGATGCCTTCCAGCACGATATTATAGCGTCCGTCATCCAGCGCTTCGACCGCGGAAATGCGGCCGACGCAGCCAATCTCGAACAATTCGGGCACCAGATCTTCTGAACGCGGCTGGATCATGCCGATACGCCGGTCACGCGCCAGTGAATCGCTAATCATCGCGCAATATCGGGGTTCGAAGATGTGCAGCGGCAGGCTGAGGCGCGGGAAAAGCAACGCGCCCGCCAGCGGAAAGATCGAAACGCGTTGGGTTGTCCGAACGGTCACGCGAACAGGATCGCCGACAGGCGCCTGCGCTGGGCGTTTACCCACGGGTCCGCAAGGCCAACCGCCTCGAACAGCTTGAGCAGCCGGTCGCGCGCGGCGCCCTCATTCCATTCGCGGTCGCGCTGGATGATGTCCAGCAACGCGTCCGCCGCGCGATCACGATCGCCGACTGCCATCAATCCGCCGGCGAGGCGGAAGCGCGCATCGAGATCGTCGGGATTGGCGTTTGCCTGCGCCGTAAGTCCAGCAAGATCGTCGACCGGCACGGCTTCGCGGGCGAGCACCAGCGCAGCCTTGGCCTGGGCGATTGCCGGATCCTTCGCCGCGTCGCCTTCGACGGCATCCAGCAACGCCTGCGCTTCCTCGCTCCGACCGAGCTGGACGAGCGCTCGGGCGCGGCCGGCGGTGGCGGCGGGCAATTCGGGCGCCAGTTCGGCGATTTGCTCGAAGATCGAAAGCGCGCGGGCGGCGTCGCCGGAACCGAGCACCTCCTCGCCCATCGCGATCAGCGGGGCGATATCCTGTTCTTGCTGCTGCGCCTCGCCCTGAATCGGAAGCTGGGCCAATATCTGATCGAGCGCCTTCTTGAGTTGGCTCTCGCTCCGCATCGGCGTCAGGTCCGCAACCGGCTGGCCCTGGAATACCGCATACACGGTCGGGATCGATTGCACCCGGAACTGGGCCGCGACCACCTTGTTGGCGTCCACGTCGATCTTGACGAGCTTGACGCCGCGGTTGGCATATTCCTGCGCCACCTTTTCGAGAACGGGGCCAAGCTGTTTGCAGGGGCCGCACCACTCGGCCCAGAAATCGAGGATGACAAGGCTGGTCATCGAAGGTTCGACGACGTCGCGCTTGAACGCCTCTATCGCCTCGCGTTCCGCCGGGCTTATCCCCAATGTCGCCACTTCATGGTCCTCCAGTTCCTGTCGCGCCTTATGTGGGGAGGCTCATGGGCTTGCCAACCCCTTTTGCCGCGTCCGCCGGAATGGATCACGGCTTTCGACGTTGACGTGAAGTGGCTCGGTACGGGATTTCGTGGTCGCTGGTTTAGACGTGCACCAAATGGGCCACTTCGTCCGCACCATGATCTGCAGTCTTGCCCTGGCTCACGATCCGGCCGCGCTGCATGACGAAATAGCGGTCGGCGAAGCTCCATGCGAAGTCGAGATTCTGCTCGACGATCAGGATCGCGACACCAAGCTCCGTCCGCACACGCAGCAGCGCATCCTCGATCTGCTGGACGATGTTGGGCTGGATGCCCTCGGTCGGCTCATCGAGCAGGAGCAGCGAGGGCTGGCCCGCCAGCGCCCGCCCGATCGCGAGCTGCTGCTGCTCGCCGCCCGAAAGCACGCCCGCCTTGCGGTTGGCGATCTGGGTGAGTTTCGGGAAAAGTTCATAGACGATCTCGGGAATCTTCTTCGGCCCGGTGAACCCCTTGCGCTTGAGTGCCGACAGGCCGACCTCGATATTCTCGGTCACGGTCAGGTGCGGAAACACATGCCGCCCCTGCGGGACGAAGCCGATGCCGCCGCGCGAGCGTTCATGCGCGCTCATCGCCGTGATCTCGTCGCCGCGCCAGTAGATATAGCCGCCCGAGACTTTCACCTGCCCCATGATCGTCTTGAGCAAAGTCGTCTTGCCGACACCGTTGCGGCCGAGCACCGTCGCCGCCTCGCCGGGCTTGAGGTCGAACGCCACGTCCCACAGCACCTGGCTCTTGCCGTAGGCGGAGCTGACGCTGCGCAGGTTGAGAAGGTCGGTCATTTGGCCCTCCCGAGGTAGATCGCGGCGACTTCCTCGTCGGCGCGGATTTCGTCGAGCGTGCCTTCGCGCAGCAGCTTGCCCTGGTGCAGCACCACGACATGGCCGTTGAGCTGCGACACGAAATCGATGTCGTGATCGATCACCAGCACAGCATGCTTGCCGATCAGCGTCTTGATGATGTCGGCGGTCTGGGTGCTTTCCGCCGCGCCCATGCCGGCGGTCGGCTCGTCAAGCAGCAGCAATTCAGCCTCGGTCGCGACCACCATGCCGATCTCCAGCCACTGCTTCTCGCCGTGCGAGAGATTGCCAGCAATCGTGTCGCGCCGTTCGGTAAGCGAGACCATCTCCAATATCTCCTCGGCGCGAGCCCGCGCCTCGGCCTCGCCCTTGCGGCCGAAGAAGGTCCACCAGCGCCGGTCGCGCGTCGCGGCGATGGTGAGGTTGTCGATCACCGACAGGCCGACCAGTACGCCCGGCGTCTGGAACTTGCGGCAGATGCCCATGCCGACGATCTTGTGCTCAAGCTCGTTCTGGATGGGCTCGCCATGGAACAGCACCCGGCCGGACGTCGCCCGCACGCGGCCGATGATCGAGTCGCACATCGTTGATTTGCCCGCGCCGTTGGGGCCAATCACCACGGTCATGCTGCCGCTGGGGATCGTCAGGCTCAGATCGTTGATCGCCTTGAAGCCGTCGAAATCGACCACGACATTTTCGAGCTGGAGCATGGGTGCCTCGCTCATGCGGCGATCTCCTCGGGCGTGGGTTTCGGCACCGTCGCATTGGCCGCTCTGGCGCGCCGCCAGCGGGCGAACATGTCGCCGAACTTCTCCGGTTTGAAAGGATGATCGGGGCCGAAGAGGCCGGCTAAGCCCTTGGGCAGCGCCGTCACCGAAATGATGAAGAGAATTCCCAACCCATAGAGCCACAGTTCGGGGAAGGCGGTCGAGATCTTGTCCTTGGCGAAGTTGACGAGCAGCGCGCCCGCCAGCGCCCCGGCGATGCTGTCGCGCCCGCCGATCGCCACCCAGATCACCATCTCGATCGAAGGCACCACGCCCACCAGCGCGGGCGAGATCACCCCGGCATGGAGCGTGAACAGCGCGCCCGACACGCCGGTCAGCATCGCCGCCACGGTGAAGGCGACGACCTTGTAGGGGGTCGGGTCATAGCCGAGGAAACGCAGCCGGTTCGAACCGTCGCGACTGGCGCGGAGCAGCTTGCCGAAGCGGCTCCCGAGCAGCCAGCGCAGCCCGAAGAACGCGCCCACCACCAGCAACAGCGTGATGTAGTAAAGCCCCAGCGTCGTGGACGGCAGATTGAGATTCAGGCCGAACATCGTGTGATAATCGGTCAGGCCGTTGAACCCGCCGGTCTTGCCCTGTTGGCTGATCAGCAAAGTCGCGAAGGCAAGTGCCAGCGCCTGGGTAATCAGCGCGAAATAGACGCCGCCGATCCGCCGCCGGAACATCGCCCAGCCGAACAGCGCCGCGATTGCCGCCGGCGCCACGAACACCATTAGCACCGCGACAACCGGACTCTTGAACATCGCCCACCACCAGGGCAGCGCGGTCAGGCCGGACCAGACCATGAAGTCGGGAAGCTCGCCGGTTCCGAGATCGGCGAGCTTGAGATGCATCGCAATCGCGTAGCCGCCCAGCCCGAAGAACACGCCCTGGCCAAGGCTGAGAATGCCGCCCTCGCCCCACAGCAGCACCAGCCCCATCGCCGTCAGCGACAGCGCCAGGAAGCGCGCGAGAAGGTTGAGGTCGTAAGCGCTCAGGATCCACGGCGCCGCAACCGCGAGGACCAGCGCCAGCACTCCGGCGGCAGGCTTGAGATAGGGAAGGGCGTTCATGACGCGATCCTATTCGGCATCGAGCGCGCGGGAGCGGATCGCGATCACGCCCTGCGGCCGGAACTGGAGGAAGATGACGACGAACACCAACGTCAGCACCTGCGCGAAGCTGACATCGACGAAGATCTGCGAAAGCGCGGTGATCATCCCGATCATCAGCGCCGCGATGGTGGTGCCAACGATGCTCCCGAGCCCGCCGAGGATCACGACAAGGAACGCCGTCACGATATAGCTCTGCCCGACATTGGGCGTCACCGGCCCGAGCAGCGCGAGCACCACGCCGCCAAGCCCGGCGACCGCCGCGCCCAGCGCGAAGATAAAGGCGTCCACCTGCCTAACGTTCACGCCCATCGCGGCGGCGGTCGGCCGGTCCTGATTGACCGCGCGCACCAGCAGCCCGATCCGGCTGAAGCGCAGCAGCGCCGCCAGCCCGAGCAACACCGCGATCGCCACCAGCAGGATGAAAAGCCGCGCATAGGGAAGCTGGAGGCTGCCGATCGAGATCGCGCCGTCGAGCCAGGCAGGCGCGGCGACCGAAACCCCGGTCGCGCCAAAAATGTCTCGGACCGCTTGCTGCAGGATGAGGCTCACGCCCCATGTGGCCAGCAGCGTATCCAGCGGCCGCGACGTCAGTTTGCTCACCAAAGACACTTCAAGAAGGCCGCCCAGGATACCCGCGCCGAGGAACGCAACGAGCATTCCCGCAAGTATGCCGAGCGGCCCCGGAACCCAGAGGATGGTGAGATAGGCCAGATAGCCCCCCACCATCAGGATCTCGCCATGCGCCATGTTGATGACGCGCATCAGCCCGAAGCTGAGCGCCAGCCCGAGCGCCGCCAATATGTAGAGCGAGGCGACGCTGAAACCGTTGAACACCTGGCCGGTAAGGAAAGCGATATCCATTGCGAGCCCTGTCTCTTCTAATAACTACCCTGCCTCCGCCCGATCCTTTGGGAGCTGCTCATCCGTCCAGCACAGGGCGGAAGGCAGGGTAAGGCCGTCCGACAAGCGGCCTATCCGTCAGATCTTGCAGGTCTTTCCCGGGAAGGCGACCGGATCGTAAGGATCCGGGTCGACTGCGGCGGGCGAGGTCCAGATGATCTTGAACTGCCCGTCCGGCTGTGATTCGCCGATATAGGCGGTCTGGACGAGGCTGTTATTATCCTTGAACTTGACCGGCCCCATCGGCGTATCGATCGCGTCAAGCGTCACCGCCGCGGCGCGGACCTTGACCGGATCGGTGCTCTGCGCCTTTTCGACCGCAGCCTTCCAGACATAGACATCGATATAGCCGTGGATCATCGGATCGGTGATCACCGCATCCTTGCCGAACTTGGCCTTGTAGGCTTCGATGAACTTCGCGTTCGCCGGGGTGTCGAGGCTCTGATAATAATTCCAGGCCGTGTAGCCGCCCTCGACCAGCGACGGGCCCATCGCCACCGCTTCCTGCTCGGCGATCGAGAAGGACATCACCGGCAACACCTTCGGCCCCATATTGGCCGCCGACATCTGCTTGAAGAAGGCGACGTTGCTGTCGCCGTTCAGCGTATTGATGATGATATCGGGCTTGGCCGCCTTGATCTTGCCGATCACGCCCGAGAACTCGGTGCCGCCCAGCGGCTGATATTCCTCGCCCGACAAAGTGAGCTTGTCGGCCTCGATATGCTTCTTGAGGATCAGGTTCGCGGTGCGCGGATAGACATAGTCCGATCCCACCAGGAAGATCTTCTTGTAGCCCTTTTCCTTGGCCCAGTCATAAGCCGGCAGCGCCTGCTGGTTAGGCTGCGCGCCCGAATACATGATGTTGGGCGAGCATTCATTGCCCTCGAACTGCACCGGATACCAGAGCAGGTTGGCGGTCTTCTCGAACACCGGCAGCATCGCCTTGCGGCTGGCCGAGGTCCATCCGCCGAACACGGTGACGACGCCGTCATCCGAGACCAGTTTGGACGCCTTCTGCGCGAAGATCGCGGGATCGGACGCGCCGTCCTCGGTCACTGCCGTGATCTGCTTGCCGAGCACCCCGCCGGCCGCATTGATCTCGTCGATCGCAAGCTGGGTGGCGTTCTTCACGGTTACTTCGCTGATCGCCATCGTGCCCGAGAGCGAGTGGAGGATGCCTACCTTGACGGCATCGCCGGCGGCCTCGGCGGTGTTGCCGCCCTCACCACCCTTGGAGCAGGCCGTGAGCATAGCCGCGCTCGCCATCATCATAACCAGGATTCGACTCTTGCGCATTTTGGTCCCCATATCTGATCTCCCCGCTTGATTGCGCCCGCGGCGCCCTTCGGCTCGCGTCACCGGGGTTGAAGGTGCTGCGCCGCAACATCATCGGCCATGGGTAATTTGACGTAGAGACGCTGATGCCGGGCTACGCTCCCCATCTCACGAGATGGTTTTGCGAGTCGGCCAGCCCAAAATTTGTGCATCGCAAAAGCGGACAGGCTGTGACATGCTGAGATCCGCCAAGGGCGAGTCCGCGGCGGTCGGAAGGTCGCAGGGTCAATACGTCATATGCCCCAGCGTCAGGAGCCGATGCCGCTTTAACAGGACAGGCAGGCGGAGGACGTTGGCGCTCGTGTATCACGTGGATCAGCTCGGAATGATGGAAGGCGGCGGCCATGGCGCCGCGCCGCGCTTCATTCCCCAACGGGTCCGCAGCCGGGGCGAAATCGACATGAGTTTCGCCTTAAATCCACGAGGAACGAGTCTTGCGCGCAGCTACCAGTCAGGCTGCCTGCGGCTCCGTGTCCCCCGCCGGATGGAGGGCGACCGCCCCTGCGCTGTGCTCATCAACACCAGCGGCGGCCTCGCCGAAGGCGACCAGCTCCGCCAGCGCATCGCGTGGGATGCCGGGAGCAGGGGGATCGTAAGCACCCAGGCAGCAGAGAAGGTTTATCGCGCACTCGCGCAGGGCTGCACCATCGAAACCGGCCTCACCGTCGCGGACGGCGCTGAGGCTGAATGGCTGCCGCAGGAAACCATCCTGTTCGATCGCGCCCGCCTGCGGCGGGACACGCAGGTCAGCATGGGTGCTGATGCCAGCTTTCTGGGCGTCGAGGCGATCGTGCTTGGCCGTACCGCCATGAACGAACGGATGCGCGAAGGCGCGCTTTCGGATTCGCTGCGGATCACCCGCCAGGGCAAGCTGATCTACGCCGACACGCTCAGGCTCGACGGCGCGGTCGATCAGCTCACGACCCGCCGCGCGATCGGCAATGGCGGCTGCGCGATGGCGGTGATCCTGCATGTCGCGGCGAAGGCGGCTGCCCTCCTCGATCCACTGCGGCAGGCGCTGGAGCAAGCCGGCGGTCTGGCGGCCGCAAGCTGCTGGAACGGCATCCTAGCCGTCCGCATGCTCGCCCCCGACGGCGCCACCTTGCGCCGCGATCTGCTCACCGCGCTCGCCGTATTGCGCAGCGGACGGCCTTTACCCCGCGTCTGGAGTTGCTGAAATGCAGCTGACCCCCCGAGAAAAGGACAAGCTCATGCTCGCGATGGCGGCGATGGTCGCGCGCCGCCGGCTCGAACGGAGCGTGAAGCTCAACTACCCGGAAGCCATTGCGCTGATTTCGGATTTCGTCCTCGAAGGCGCGCGCGACGGCCGCAGCGTCGCCGATCTGATGGAGGCCGGCGCGCATGTGCTCACCCGCGATCAGGTGATGGAGGGCGTACCCGAGATGATCCACGACGTTCAGGTCGAAGCGACCTTCCCCGACGGCACCAAGCTCGTCAGCGTGCACCACCCGATCCGATGATCCCCGGTGAACTCCTCCCCGCCGAAGGCGAGATCGTCCTCAACGAGGGCCTGCCAGTGACTTTGGTCATGGTCTCAAACAGCGGCGACCGCCCGATCCAGGTCGGCAGCCACTATCATTTCGCCGAAACCAACGGCGCCTTGCTGTTCGATCGGGAGGTGGCGCAGGGCCAGCGGCTGGATATTCCGGCGGGGACGGCGGTTCGGTTCGAGCCGGGACAGACGCGGGAGGTAGCGCTGGTGCCGTTTCGGGGCGGGAGGACAGTGATCGGCTTCCGGGGACTGGTGATGGGGGAATTGAAGTGAGTGGGCTGCACCATATAAAGCCCTCTCCCGCTTGCGGGAGAGGGTGGGGTGAGGGTCTTCTTCTCTCTTCCTTCTCCATCTTCCACCACCTCATCCAGAAAAACAGAAGACCCTCATCCAAACCTTCTCCCGCAAGCGGGAGAAGGCTTCAGGACGTCGCCCGCTAATGGCCTACCGCATCTCCCGTGGCGCCTATGCTGACATGTACGGCCCCACCACCGGCGACCGCCTGCGCCTCGCCGATACCGCCCTCATCATCGAGATCGAACGCGACTTCACCCTCTATGGCGAGGAAGTGAAGTTCGGCGGCGGCA